>CAYGYD010000023.1:0-19226 GCA_964354005.1 uncultured Dehalococcoidales bacterium
ATATGGCCGACGTTGAGGCGCTTTGCCAGCGGGTAGTTATCATCCACCACGGCCGGTTCCATTATTATCCAGCGTTGGGAGGTAGAACGATGACAGACCAAGAAGAACAATCACTAAAAGGGACCAAGCGAGTAGAAAAGCGCGCTACTGAGGAAATTGAGCAATTGGCCAGAGACCAGGCAAGAAGGAAAGCTAGTTTAGCTAGAGAACAGGCGATTGAAGAGGAGCAGAAAGAAAGGGAGACCAAGCGAGCGGAAAAACGAGCTGCTGAAGAAATTGGACAATCAGCTAGAGACCAGGCGAGAAGAAAAGCCAATTTGGTTAGAGAACAGGCGATAGCCGAGGCTCAAGAGGCGAGAAAGCTTAAGGCCAAGAAGCAACCACGATAGTAAGCTAAAATGGTATTTGGCAATGAGATGAGCAGGCTCCTAGATTCTTTTTAAAATTCGGTCTTAATACTATACGCCAGCTTATGGAGTCCTCAGTAGCCGCCTGTCAAGGCTACTTATTTATTTGCAGAGTTGGTCGCTTTGGTGTATACTATATTTAATAGTTGCAGTTTAGGTTATTACAAGCTTCTTATTATTCCCTTAGATTTATATCAAGTATTGGGTGACCCAAGCTCTAACTAAATTTAGAAGAGAGGAGGTCATCCAATGAGTTTTCAGGACAAATCAATCCAATGTTCCGATTGTGGGACTACCTTCACTTTCAGCGCTGCGGAACAAGAACAATTCGCCTCAAGAGGCTATACTAACGAGCCTAAGCGCTGCCCCTCATGCCGCCAGGCAAGGAAAGCACGGCAATACGGAAATAGTAGCAACAGCTATGGTAACGACAGCTACAGGCCCCGACGCCAAATGTATCCCGTAAAGTGCTCTGAGTGTGGCAAAGACACCGAAGTACCCTTTGAACCCCGCAATGGTAGACCGGTGTATTGTAGCGATTGCTACAACAAGGTTAGACTGAGCAGATAATGCTAGTTTAGTCGCAAAGACACACATAGGCCGGGTATCTGGCCTATGTGTGTCCCTAGAATGTGTCGGTGTCGGGTTCAGTGGAAGAGGACAGAGAAGATATTAAACTCCCCCTCATTCATTTTGCCTAACACATAACATGTATTCATTAATCCGGGGGCTATTGGCAAAGCGTCATGGATAACCCCGTTGCCGAGGAAAGGGGCCAACATGAATATCTATGTAGGTAACTTATCTCTCGAAGCGACCGAGGAGGAACTGCAACGAGAATTCATGGCTTTCGGAGAAGTGATATCTGTAACCATTATGAACGATAAGTATATTGGGAGCGGCCAATCTAGGGGATATGGATTTGTTGAAATGCCGTCACCGTCTGAAGGCAAAGCCGCAATTACTGCCCTCGATGGAAGAACACTAAGGCATATGACGATTAATGTTATTGAGGCCCTCCCCCTTTCTGGCAACACAGGCTATGGCTCTCATAGTGACAAGATAGGTGGCTGGTTCAGTAGCAAAGTAAGACAAAGAAGATAAGAACTGCTAGTCATAATCTATATCCGAAATGTGTAACAAAAAGCCATTCTGTTGCTCCTCGTGACACACAGCAGAGATATCGACTCTTGAACCTGACCACGTGATAGGCTACGATTCAGTGCTTCCTACCAGTTTGCTCTTCCGGTCTTAGCGACGCAGTCAAGGAAGTCGAGGAGTTCATTGGCAGTGGTTTCCGGGTCCTCGAGTGCCGTCATATGACCGACCCCGGGTATAAGGACGAAACGGTTATCGGGGATGAACCATGCCATCAATTCGCTCGGACCCAGGAAGATTATGTCGAACTCGCCGAGCAGAATGAGGGTGGGGCACTTGACCTGTTTCAGACCATCGACTCTGGGATCGGGGTCGGTATAGAAGCTGGTACGGAAATCGCGCAGCGCTTCCGGGCTGAGGCGACGCTGGTAGAAGCCATCCATGATATCAAACAACCTGTCGCTATCAGGGTGCTGCGCCATCTTGAAGGTGAATGGCCCGGGGTTCTGCCGCCAGTTGACCTTTCTCTCTTCGTAACTGAGCCTGGGGATGGGCTCTCGACGAGCGGCCTCCATCATCTGACGCATCTGTTCTTCGTTCAACCGGTAAGTGGCTGCCATCCGGGGCCGGGTTGCGGAGCCGGTGTCGGTGAGCATGCAGCTAAGGAGGCGGTCGCATCGCGTCATGGCATAGCGGACGCCAGCCATGCCGCCGGTGGCGTGTGTCAGCATATGAAACTTGTCAATACCGAGGTGGTCGACAAGACGCCCAAAGTCAGCACCCATGGTATCGGCATCGTACCCATACGGCTCACCGGTGATTGAGGTCTGTCCGTGTCCCCGCATGTCAAAGCAAATGACACGGTAGTGCTCAGCTAGCCTGGCGGTGACACCGGTATCCCGCCAGTAGCCGCAGTCCTCGGCCAGGCCGTGGTTGGCGATGATCGGCTCACCCTGCCCAACATCCTCATAGTACATTTTGAGATTTTCACTCTCGAAATATGGCATCATTCTCCTTTCCTCTGTGCAATTCGCTACGATATCAACGTAGGCAGTATGACCATGTCAATATTTCTCCTCAGAACCATCAATTGTGGTGACAACGCTGTTGAAAACGGCGCAATCCCATCTCCATTTGTATTCCGTCCATATTCAGTGCCTTTATGTTCTGGCCAGACAGAGCAAAAGCGGCCAGCCAGCTCCTCCGATAGTGAATCACAGTAGAGCCTGATAGACCAGCCTCTCAAACTCCTCCTGATAAGTGTTTTCCGGCATCATTAGGTGGGTAAGCACCTGAGTGAAGCATACTGCCAGCAGCCCTTCCTTGGGGTCGGCGAAGTAAGTTGTTCCAGCGGCGCCACCCCAGCCATAAGCGCCGACAGAACGTATTCTCGGTGCCCAACGGCCACCTGTGTGTACGCCCACTCCCATCCCGAAACCAAATCCATGACCAAGCATCGGAATGAAGATATTGCCGGTATGACTCGCGGTCATCAGTTCAACAGTTTTACGACCCAGGATGCGGACACCGTCAAGTTCGCCGCCATTGAGTAACATCTGGGCAAAGCGAGCGTAATCAGCAACGGTTGACAGGATACCACCCATATCCCCGCCCGCACCGAAATAGACCTTTGGGCCTTTCACTTTTTCGCTGGTTTCCGCTCGCTCAACGATGGCAAGTTTCCATTCCCGTCCTTCACGCTTTGGCTGGTAGCAGGCGGGGAAACGATTGAGTTTTCTCTTAGGAAGATAGAAAGATGTGTCTTTCATGCCTAATGGCCTAAAGATGCGCTCCTGATAAAACTCCTCCAGTGTTTTTCCAACAATCGTCTCGATAACGATACCGATGACCGGGTAGCCAACATGATATTCAAATTCCGTGCCTGGCTGGAAGCTCAGGGGCAGTTTTGCCTGTGCCTCGACCCTCTCGCGAAAGGTTGCCTTACTTGGTGCACTGCCAGGGTACCAGCCCAATTCTATCATCACATCCCGGAATTCTGTCATAAATGACATCGGCGAACGCTGTGGCGTCGCCAGCCCGGTGGTATTTCGCAGGCAGTCGCGAATAGTTATGCCGCGCCGGGCGGGTACGGTGGGAATCATAGAGAGAGGATTGACTACAGCTCTCTCAGTAGTGTCAGACACACGCACCATCGGATTCTTGAAGGCAGGAATGTACTTAGAGACCGGGTCGTCCAGATTGAGCAGTCCCTCTTCATAGAGTATCATCGTGGCGACCCCAGTAATCGGCTTGCTGTTGGAATACAATCGGAAGATGGTATCCTTCGATGCCGGCTTCTGGCTGTCAAAGTCCATGTACCCCTGGGCATCGAAATGCACAACCTTCCCGTGACGCGCTACGAGTGTTACGAGGTTGGGCACCTTCCGCTGGTCAATGAATTTCTGCAAGGCTGGGCGGATGCGCGCCAATCGCTCCGAGGAAACGCCAACTTCTTCCGGTTTGGCAAAAGGTGAGGGCCATTCACTATTTCTTCTTCTACTCATTGCGCTCCTTTCTTGATTGCTTCAATTGTCTAGTATGCGCAGAACGGTGGCATTATAGGTCAATGAGATAACAGACGTCAATGTCACAAATTCGGTAGTGCTCCGGTGTGGTTAATATCGGCTCACGGATGAGTCGAAGTAAAGCAGAGATTATCTGGTGTACACTTTGAGGTCACATTCCATCTTCTTGTTCAATCCCGGGCGCGTCACCGTTGCCAGTTGCCACAATTGGGATAGTTACACGTGCCACCATTCCATAGTACGATGCGATTCTATGACATCATTATACGGCATCAGGCTCGAATTTGGCTTCATCGCCGAGTCGTAGAAAAAGCTCCGCAAATATCACAGGCGATGCTAAGAAATACCTTCAGCGGTTTGAGAGTCTCGTTTTCCTCCTGGATATTTCTGATTTGAAGGATATCGTCCGCCTCCACGCCGAAGGAAGTGTGACAAGATGGGCACTCGTAATAGTTGCTGAAGGTTTTATAGAGAGGCCTTTTGTTGACTATCAGCTTACACCCGCAAGCCTTACAATGAAAACACTTAAGGTAATCCCCCATTACCATGCTAACAAAGTAGCCCCTTAGTTCATCAGTTGTCTTGGTCACCGCCCAGCCTGATTGGGCCAATTCTTGGAGCAATGAGATAAGGTTCTTGAGAGAAGAGTCGACGGAAGGAGAACCAAGCAGCATTGCCAAGAAAGCCTGGAATAGGTTGTACTGCCGTTCCCATTTGTCGAAATTTGCCGCCAGTGATTCCAGCTCCTGCTTCTTGGCGGCAAACTGGTTCTTGAGGTCTTTAATATCAGCCACAAGCTTGTCCTTCTGCGCCATGAGATTGTCCTTTTCAACCTTTGCCTTACTCAGCTCATTCTCCGCGCTTCTTTTTGTGACTTAAGACTCTCTAAGGCCTTCTGCAGGGAGCCAAACTGGTCTATTGCCTTCTTGAGTGCGATGCCGTCAAAATGGGGTTAGTGAGCCGCAATCTTGCCAAGGCTACAGAAGCCCCACGAGCCGACCACAAAGTCATGCCGACCCTGGCACCGGAGGATGTGCCGGTGTTTTTGGAAGCTGCTCAGGAGAGCCCTTATTATGTTCTCTTTTATCTCCTGCTTCACACTGGCCTACGCCGGACCGAGGCGTTGGCGCTAAGGTGGAAGAATATTGATTTAGGTTTGGCTTCTTTAGGCGTTTAAGCATACTTATCTGTGGTTGAAGCGGTATACAAGATAAATAGAACCTAAGACTCCACACAGCCGGCGCCGAATTGCACTGCCGCCATCTTTAGTATTAGTGCTACGTCAGCATAGAACTGAACAAGAGGCACAGCAGGCTCTACTGGGGAAGCCATTGTCGACAACGACTTTGGTATTTGCTCACCCGGATGGCACCCCCTCTGGGCCCGCGCACAGTTAGCCATGCCTTCAATAGAGTTATTCGCAAAGCGGGCCTGCCCCATATTCGTCTGCATGACTTAAGGCATACCAATGCCAGTTTGCTATTACAGGCCGGTGTGCATCCCAAAATAGTCCAGGAGAGGCTGGGGCACTCAAGCATCAGGGTGACGCTAGATACCTATTCTCACGTAATGGGTGGATTGCAGGAAGTAGCTGCTCAACGCTTCGATGATTTCCTGTCAGCTAGAGCCGCTGAGAGTACTGATGTTGGCAAAATGTTGGCAAGTCCCTGAAAGTTGCTGGCACAACCGTGCGATTTAGAGTCGGGGCGGGCGGATTTGAACCGCCGGCCACCTGAACCCCATTCAGGTGCGCTACCAGGCTGCGCTACGCCCCGATGATATGACGGTCTGTTCCAGGGGTACCTCAGATTATGACTATATCTGTTGGTCTATTAGTCTTGTTCCTACCCCAGGCGGTTTTCTTGTACTTACCGCCGGCAAGCTTGCTCAGTCGTTTGACTGACCGGCCCGACTTAAACCGATTCTGATTAACAAAACCTCGCGTTCTATTCACTACCGGCCACCCTTGGTGGTAGCTTCATTTTCATATATTCAAGCCCAATAGTCAAGGGGACTTCAGTATTCCGCTCGCCCTTCCTGTGGCGACTTTTATCCCTGGCTCCTTTTCAATCCAAATATCAAGGGACAGTCGGACTGCACCCTTTTCCATAACCGTCTCGGCAATGGTACCGCGGCAAGTTACTTTGTCTCCTTCCTGGACTCCCGGTCTGATGAAAGTCAATGAAATCATGCCTCCCTGCAACCAGCCTGGGCCGAAGAAATTGACCAGTGCCTCGGACATGTATTCGTTAAGCACATAGCCTGATACGAGAGGCCCGGCATAGTCGTGGCTCTTGGCGTACTCCGCGTCATGGATGGAATCGGCCAGGAAAACCTGGGTGTGAAGAGTGCTCTGGTAAGCCACCTTTGTCAGAGATGGGATTTCGCTACCTACCGGGAAATCATTGAGAGACACAACAGTTCTTCCCGCTTCCGGCCCGGCTGTCCTGCTGAACAGGGACCCACCTACACTGTCCTCTGACCCCTGGGTCAGGTTGCCGTGCCTTCTCTTCAGACCAAGCAGGATATGCTCCTTGCTTCGCCTTATCTCAATACCATCTTCATCCACCGTGAGGGACTCAACTATCAAGTACTCTAATCCACGCTTGATATACTTGCCAGTGACCTTGCCGGTGGTAATCAGGCGCTTACCAACCCGGGCCGGATGCAAGTATTCGTGTTCACTCTTAGTCGGTACGGTGGCGTGCATATCATACTTGGTAGCTAATGTTCGCTGACCCATCAAGCTGGCTTTAAGTGCGGGGGGAACTACGCGACCACCAAAAGGCGAATTCTCCAGGTAAATAGGGTTGTGGTCTCCCCTTTCGTCGCAATACTCCCTCACCATCTTCTCATCAGCCAGAAGCTCTACTGGGCCGAATGTCTCACCAATTTTAATCTCATCAAATATTATCTCCGTTGGCATATTCCCTCCTGCCTGGTCCTGGCTTACCATAACCAATTCTCCAACGAAGCTATGCCTAGTGTTCACGCGAGCCGTGCCTACTCGTCTTCACGGCGGTGAAGCGTCTGGCGGCACATTGCCTATTGTCTTACTTTCTTGAAATAGACAGGTTTGGCGCCAGTGTTCCTGTCTATCCGTCAGTCATAGTCATGAAACTACTACCGGCGCCCGGAAGTGCTGTGTAGTGGAACACACTTTCTAGAAAAATCCAGAAAAATTCGCTAACACCGGTGCTAGTAATAACGAGATTACGGCCATCAATTTAAGCATAATATTAAGTGACGGCCCGGCGGTGTCCTTCATCGGGTCACCCGTCGTATCGCCAATTACCGCCGCCTTGTGGGCTTCTGACCCCTTGCCACCAAAATTCCCGGCTTCGATATATTTCTTGGCGTTGTCCCAAGCCCCACCGGCATTGTTTAGAGCGACGGCGAGGATAAAGCCGGTTGACAGGGAGCCGAGCAGGAAGCCGCCAAGAGCATATTTGCCCAGCACCAGGCCCACCGCAATAGGTGCGATTATGGTCATAATTGAAGGAGCCAGCATCTCCTTCAGTGCTGCCCTAGTGCAGATATCAACGCACAGGCCATATTGTGCCTTGGCCGTACCTTCCCTCAGACCTGGTATTTCGCGCCATTGCCGCCGCACTTCATCCACAATAAGCCCACAGGTTAGCCCTACTGATTTCATTGTCAGAGCCACAAAGAAAGCCGGTACCAGACCACCAATAATGACACCAACAATAACTGGTGCACTCATCAGGCTTAGCTCTGGAGAGGCTACTATCTGCCCTCCGCTGGAAACTGTCACCAATCCGGCCGCCACCCCGTAGGAAAGGATTAAACCAAGAGCATTCAGAACCGCCGCTCCGATGGCAAAACCTTTACCGGTGGCCGCCGTGGTGTTACCCAGGGAATCCAAGGCATCAGTCTTCTCCCGCACCTCAGGTGATAACCCGGCCATGGTACTAATGCCACCAGCATTGTCGGCCACCGGCCCGTAGGCATCAGTAGCCAGTGTTACCCCTAGCGTGGAGAGCATGCCTGCCGCGGCGATGGCTACCCCGTAAAAGCTGGCAAACTTAAAAGCTACCACTGTAGCGATAGCTACCAGAAGAACCAGGGGCCAGGTACTGGTGAGGCCGGTAGCAAAGCCACGAACTATGGTCGCCCCGCCACCAATAGTTGAAGCCTGTGAAATCTCCCTCGTTGGCTTAAAGGCATAAGAAGTATAGTAGTTTGTTGCCTCACCCATAAGGACGCCAGCGACCAATCCCGCCAGTACTGCCCAAAAGATGCCCAAATCGACATCCAGGAAGAATATGACTAGGAAAGCGAACACCGCCGTGAGTATTGATGCACCTAGCGTGCCCCGCCGCAGTGCCCCCAATAGAGCACTCATCTCTGGCTTCTCGCCCACTCTTACCAGAAAGCTGCCAATAATGGAAGCAATTATGCCGCCAGCCGAGATTAGTATCGGCAGGTACCAGGCAGTCTTGGTATCAGTCACGATACCAATGCCAACCGCCAGGACAGCTAGGGTCATTGAGGCAATGATAGCCTCCACATAGGATTCAAAAAGGTCAGCACCCATGCCGCATACATCCCCAACATTATCACCAACGAAATCAGCGATTACAGCGGCGTTTCTTGGGTCATCTTCCGGAATGCCGGCTTCTACTTTGCCCACCAGGTCAGAGCCAGCGTCGGCTCCTTTAGTAAAGATGCCACCCCCCACGCGGGCAAAAAGGGCCACCAGCGAAGCTCCGGTAGCGTAAGCCGGAATTATGGTAATAAAGCGAGGGTCATTGTGCCAGACGAAGTAAATAATGGATACGCCGATGACACCAATGCTGACTACGGTTAGCCCCATGACAGCTCCACCCCGGAAAGAGACGCGCAGCCCTTGGTTTAAGCTCTTCTCCGCGGCGGCCGTGGTTCTGCCATTAGACCTCACCGCCATATTCATGCCAGCATAGCCAGCACCCAGAGAACAAATGGCACCAAAGATAAAAGCCACTGCCGGTTTCCAGCCTAAATCAGGGCTGGCAAACCCGAGAAGACCTAAGATTAGAGCGACGACAGCCACAACGACGATTTCTGTGCGATATTCCCGGTGAATAAAAGCCATCGCACCTTCTTGAATAGCACTGGAAATCTCCCTGATTCTCGCTGAGCCCTGGTCTTGTTTTAGGACATAGCGAGCAAAGTAACCAACGACACATGCCCCAAGGATTCCGCATATCACGCCTATCCACACTAAGTCCATGGTATTCTCCTTTCTGTTAATCTAAGTGGCAAAACCGGGATGCCTGTTCAGAGTAAGCCGTATCGCACAACAAAAAGAGCGGTTGGCTTCCCTCCGCTTCTTCTCCCCTATCGCATAACAAATTGGTTTGTTTACCACAGTGGATACTCGCGCGACAATTCTGCCGGTCAACAATCCATAAGTTGCATATTGATGGTTGCGGAAAATAATAGTAAGGTTAACTCCCCTGTTTGTCAAGAGGATTCTTCTTTAACACACCACGAAAAAGTTATGCTACAATGGTAGGGAACTTTCTCTAGAGATTTAAAGGAAAAGGAGGGAAAATGGCTGGAGGATACATTGGCAGGATTCTGTTCGTAAATCTTTCCACAGGAGAAATCCGTGAAGAAACACCCGAAGAGAAGCTATACCGTGACTTCATCGGGGGCTACGGTATCGGGGCAAGGATTCTCTACAGTCGCCAGAAGGGTGGGGTGGACCCGCTGGGACCGGAAAACACCCTCGGCCTGATTACCGGCCCTCTCACTGGCACTCCGGCCACTATGGGCACCCGGTACACCGCAGTGGCAAAATCACCCCTCACTGGTGGGTGGGGAGATGCCAACTCGGGAGGGAATTTCGGTCCCGTACTCAAGTTCGCTGGCTACGATGGTGTATTTTTTACCGGGGTGTCAGAAAGGCCGGTTTATCTGTTCATTGATAATGGAAAGGCTGAGTTGAGAGATGCCAGCCATCTCTGGGGCAAGGACACCTATGAAACCGAGGACACACTGCAAGCTGAACTGGGCCAAGCGACAGAAATCGTGAGCATCGGTCAGTCTGGCGAGAAACTCTCGCTCATCTCGTGCATCGTAACTAGAAGAGGAGCAGCGGCCGGCCGTTCGGGATTAGGCGCCGTAATGGGAGCCAAAAGACTAAAGGCAGTGGCGGCAAGAGGAAATCAGGAAGTGCCCATCGCCGATAGAGAGGCCGCCAACAGGTTAAGGACAGAACATATAGCCGCGTTAAGGGCAGTCCAGTTCAGAGGGGAGTCATTTTTTGAGCGATTCCATAAGTACGGCACCTCTTCAGGGGGGGCCCCATCGGCGCACAGCGGTGATACACCGGTCAAGAACTGGGGCGGCGTTGGTATTACTGATTTTCCTGACGTCTCCGGCCTTAGTGGTGATGCAGCCATAGCCAACCTGGAGAGGCGGGAAAGCTGCTGGCGTTGTCCCCTTGGTTGTGAAGGCAGACTGAAAGAGGGAACCGGCGAGTATAAGTACCCATCAGACACCCGCCGCCCGGAATATGAAACTCAGGGCTCTTTCGGAACGATGTGCCTCAACAATAATACCGAGTCAATAGCCATGGCAAACCACATCTGCAACAGCTATGGGCTGGATACTATCTCCGCTGGCTGTACTATCGCCTTCGCTATTGAGTGCTACGAGAATGGGCTTATCACCAAAAAGGATACCGGGGGTATTGAACTAACCTGGGGCAATCACCAAGCCATTATAGCCATGACCGAGAAGATGGCCAAGAGAGAAGGCTTTGGTGATGTCCTCGCTGATGGAGTGAAGGCAGCGGCTGAGAAAATCGGCAAAGGGGCGGAGCAGTACGCGGTACATATTGGCGGTCAAGAACTAGGCATGCACGACCCAAAGCTCAATCCACCTTATCGCTCCAATGTCTTTTCGGCCGCCCGTTACCAGATGGATGCTACCCCTGGCCGCCATACCCAGGGCTTCGGGCCAACTGGTTTCCAGGGGCATTTCGTCAATGCGGCTGGACTTTGCATGATGGGTTCGTGGGCACTACGCGATATCGCCAGATACTTAACGGGATTCATGAACACAGTAACCGGCTGGGACTTCTCCATGGCTGAGCTACTCAAGGCAGGCGAGAGAATTGCCAATATGAGGCACGCCTTTAACCTCCGTGAGGGGATAAACCCTCTACAGTGGAAGGTAAACCCCAGAATAGTGGGTAAACCTCCCCAAAAGGCAGGCCCGCTCGCTGGCGCGACGGCTGACATCGAGGCTCAAGTATACTGGAACCTTGGCGCCCTTGACTGGGACCGGGTAACAACGAAGCCGAGCCGGAGGAAGCTGCTGGAACTGGGCCTTGATGATGTGGCTAAAGACCTATGGCCCTGAGTGTGCCCCGTCAGGGCAATCATAGAAAATGAGTGTAAAGGTAAATATTTCCTCGGCTTTGTCTGAATATACTAATGGCCAGTCGGTAGCCGAGGTCAATGGAAGCACGGTTGCTGAGTGCCTTGAGCATTTAATCAAACAGCTACCTGACATTAAGCAATGGCTGTTTGATGAGAATGGGAAGCTGCGCAGTTATGTTGATATTTATGTTAATAAAGAGAGTGCCTACCCGGAGGAGTTGACCAAGCCGGTGAAGGAAGGGGATGAGCTTCATATAATGTTTCTAATCAGCGGGGGATAAGACAGCTCTTCTGTAGATAGCGTTTACCTTATCAACCGTGTTATACTGTTCAACAACCAAGCCAAGATTTCAGGTCGGGCTAAAATATTAAGGAGGTGTATGGTTTTATGCCAGAGGAAGTCCTAACCAAAGAAGGATACATGTATGGGCAGTGGCGTAAGGCTATCAATGCCGCCGCCAGTATAGTCGGCTCCATCCACGATGACGCGGTAGCCAAGAAGGTTGGAATGAGAGGCGGGGTAGTCGCCGGTACAGTGCACCTTGACCTCTTCCCGCCGGTACTGGTCAAAGCATTCGGACAGCGCTGGTTTGAGCAAGGCAGCATCAGCCTGTACTTCACCTATGCACTGTTGCATGGCGAGGAAGTGAGGGTAGTTTCCCAGTCACCTCCGAAGGGTGCTAGGGATGTTCAGGTAGAGACACGACTTGAGTCGTCGGACGAGCGCCTTGTGGCCAGGGGCACGGTGTCAGTGGGCAGTCCTAAAGAAAAGCCATACTTGCAGACCCTGGAACTGGAAAGTAGCCCGCGGGAGCAGTTACGCATTCTAAGAGAGCTTGAAGTCGGTTGGGAGATGCCACTTCATGATGTCTCCGAGACCAAGGAGGCACTGGAAAAATCACTGAAAAATTGTGAAGACACAGTGGACTGGTACTCAGGTAAGTCTCCGTGGGGGCCAGCCATTCTCCCACCCAGCCATGTGGCGCGTCTGATGCAGGTGACACTCCCATTTCAAGCCAAGGGAGTCGCCTTCTACGGCGCTAATGAGTTGCGCTATGTTAACGGTCCCGTTAAGGTTGATGTCACCTACAAAGCTAATAGCAAGATTATTGCCGTAGGTGTTACCAGCAAGACCGAGTACTACTGGTTTGATTCCCAATTATACGAGAAGGCCACTAACAAGCTGGTTGCCGAGATGCACCACATGACACGCTATATGAAAGCCGGCTCGCCAGTCTATCCTGAGGTTCCTGAGGGTAAATAGCCGATATCAATTTTAATGAATTTTTTACCGGCCAGAGTTCAGAAACATATTAAGCTCTAGGGTAGAAAGGGTAAGGTTCGCCAGAGGTCGGTGACCCTTATTGATGTTTTGTCACTTTTAGACATGATTTGAATAGTTTCACTATCCGAATAGAAGCGAAATCACCAATTGAAGTGTGGCAAAGGGGATACAATAGAACCGCCAGGGAACAGCGCAACGACCTCCGAAGTGTCCACTATTTCATAAGGCTTCAATTGTCCCACTTTCGCTGATTACATGTACTTTAAAAGGAGATGAGTATGGATGGGCAAGAGATGACAGAAGGTATGCTCAGTCCCTATCGAGTCTTGGATCTGACCGACGAAAAGGGGCTGATGTGCGGCAAAATCTTTGGTGACCTCGGGGCCGACGTGATTAAGATTGAAAAACCCGGCGGCGACACAGCCCGTAATATTGGCCCCTTCTGGCACGATGAGCCGGACCCGGAGAGGAGTCTCTTCTGGTTTGCCCTGAACACCAACAAAAGGGGCGTCACACTGGATATTGACACCGCCGATGGGCAGGAAATCTTCAAGAAACTGGTAACCACCGCCGATTTCGTCATTGAGTCCTTCAAGCCAGGGTATCTCAATAGACTTGGACTGGGCTACCGAGCGCTGGAGAAGCTCAATCCGGGCATAATTCTCATCTCCATCACCCCCTTCGGGCAGACCGGCCCCTACAAGAATTTCAAAGCCCCGGATATTGTTGCCTGGGCCGCGGGTTCTGGACTCTTCATGCGGACCTTTGGTGATGCTGACCGCCCACCATTCCGCATCAGCCACCATCCCCAGGCCTATTATCATGCCGGGACTGAGGCGGTTGTGGGCGCGCTGGTTGCCTTGTACCACCGCCAGATGTCCGGTGCGGGACAGCATGTGGATGTCTCGGTCCAAGAGTGCATGGCTTTTAATACCGGATGGGAGTGGGATTTGAATAAGACCCAGAGGAAGCGGGGCGAGGCTCTCATCCCGGTGCGTGTCCGGCACATGTGGCCCTGCAAAGATGGCTGGGTTATGTGGCGCTACACCGGTGGCCCCATGGCTAGACGCTACAGCATTCCGCTGGTCAAATGGATGGAAGAGGAGGGTATGGCTGATGATTTCATGAGGAATTTTGACTGGGAAAACTTCAGCCATTACACAACAACCCAGGATATTATCAACCACATGGAAGAGCAGACCATAAAATTCTTTATGACTCACACCAAAGCAGAGATGATGGCCGGTGCCATAAAGCATCGCATCATGCTCTACCCGATCGCCACTACCTCAGATATACTGGAAAGTCCTCAGCTTGCCGCCAGAGATTTCTGGCAAGAGGTTGAACACCCTGAATTGGGCACAGCTATCACCTACCCGGCGAAGTGGGCAAACACTTCAGAGGCACCACCCAGAATATCGCGGCGGGCCCCGTTGATTGGCGAACACAACAAAGAGATATATGAAAAGGAACTGGGCTTTTCCAAAGATAAGCTGATCCTACTGAAGCAGGCTAAGGTGATATAAGAGTCACAGGAGAATCGGAGGAACAAAGATGGCGAAAAAACCGCTTGAAGGAATAAAGGTTGCTGATTTCTGCTGGGTCTGGACCGGCCCGACCACCACCCGGGTGCTGTCTAACTTCGGCGCCACTGTTATCAAGATTGAGAGTAATAGGAGGTTGGACGTCTGGCGTATGCAACCTCCCTTCAAGGACAACATTCCCGGTCCAAATCGCGGCGGCGTTTTCAATACGCAGAACACCGGAAAGCTCAGCGTGACCATCAATCTCGCCCACCCCAAGGGAATTGAACTGGCAAAGAGATTGGTTGCCTGGGCAGATATCGTTACTGACAATTACGCCGGCGGTTCAATGGCGAGGATGGGGCTGGGCTACGAGGAACTAAGGAAAATAAAGCCCGATATTATCATGCTTAGCTCGGCCCTGATGGGGCAGACCGGGCCATGGCATGACAGCCCGGGCTATGGTGACCAGCTAACCGCCATATCTGGCTTAACCCAGATTTCCGGCTGGCCCGACCGGGAACCGGGCGAGATTGGTTACTATACTGACTATATTGCTCCTCGCTTCAATGCCATAATGATTCTTGCCGCTCTTGACTATCGGCGCCGTACGGGAAAAGGAGTTTATTTGGATGTAGCCCAGCATCAGAGCAGTCTAGAATATGTAGCACCGTTAATCCTTGACTATGTCGTCAACAAGCGAGTTGGCAACCGGATGGGTAATAGATGCGATTACACCGCTCCGCACGGAACTTATCAGTGCCAGGGCGAAGACCGCTGGTGCGCCATTGCTGTCTTCACCGACGAAGAGTGGGAGAGTTTCTGCAAGGTCATCGGCAATCCGCCATGGACAAAATATCCCAAGTTCAGCACCCTTCAGGCCAGAAAGGAAAACGAGGAAGAACTGGACAGACGGGTCAATGAGTGGACGATGCAACGCACTGACGAAGAGGTGATGAAGTTGATGCAGGCGGCTGGAGTCGGGGCGGCGCTGGTGGGCACGGCCGAGGATATCATGGATAAAGACCCCCATCTGAAATATCGGAAATATTACAGGGAGCTGGACCATCCAGAAATAGGCAAGCTGCGCGCCCCGAGACAGCCCTGCGTGCTGTCAAAGACACCCTGCGAAATAAGGCGTGCCCCCTTAATCGGAGAACATAACGAGTATGTCTTTAAGGAGATTCTCGGCATGTCCGACGACGAAATTGCCGACCTCGTTGTACAGGAGGTGATTGTTTAGTCTACTCCGTAACCTACGGGGTCACCATCAAGCCAGCATCAACAGTGATGGTCTGCCCGGTGATGTAAGCGGCCAGGTCAGAGGCCAGGAATAGTGCGGCGTGAGCACAGGTGCTCGGTGGAATTAGCGTGTGACTTAGTGGCATCTTGCTGGTAAGTTGCTCAAGCTGTTCGGGAATAGCCCAGTAAATGCGCATCATTTCGGTTTCAATACCGCCGGGCGCAATGGCATTGACACGGATGTTGTATTTCGCTAGGTCGGCGGCCAGCCCCTCGGTGAGCATGACCATGCCGCGCTTGCTAATAGCGTAGGCCGTCAGCGCTCCGCGACCTCTAGCATAGGCCCGCACCGAAGAAATATTGATGATATTACCCCGTTTCTGTTTCATCATTACCGGAGCCACAATCTTGGAGCAGAGCAAGCAACTTTTAAGGTTATTGTCAAACACCTTGTCCCACGCTTCCTCGTCCAGATGGACAATCGAAGCGCTATCTGCCAGACGAGCCGTCCTCTCCGCAATAGAAGCCCTGGCTTTTTCCAGGTCGAACTCATCGGGCTCAGTGCTACGACCGCCGTCACCCACACCGGCATTATTCACCAGAATGTCAATGGTGCCAAACTTAGCCAGCACCTGTTTCACGAGTTCCTCTACCTCTGCCCTGTTCTTGACATCAGCGTGGACGGACAGGCAACGACGCCCGAGCCTCTGTATTTTATTAGCTGCCTCAGCTAGCTCACCCGTATCGGTCACCCAGTCGCAAATGGCGACATCGGCCCCAGCTTCGGCAAAGACGAGGGCACAGGCCTCGCCAATACCACGCCGGGCGCCCGTAACCAGCGCTACCTTACCGGCCAGGGACAGTGAGGGTATACTCATCCTTCAATCTCTCCTTCTGTGCACAGCGTCTCAGGGTCTGATTCTTGATATGCAAACTCAAGGGTGCCAAACTAGGCTTGTTTCTCCCACTGCTTTCTTAATTCCTCGGCACGCTGAGGGTCTTGGCTGGCGGCCACATAGGCGCGCATTCTCTCCAGGGCTTCACCGTTCTTGACCGTTTCGCGGAAGAGCTCCGATTCAAGAGCGAGGCCATCATCCAGGGTCATACTCATCCCCTCGTAGATACAGCGTCGGATGAGGCTGACCGCCAGGGGTGGCCTGTTGGCCAGTTCGCGGGCAAATTCCAGTGCTTCCGGCATCAACCTGACCGGGTCACAGGCGCGGGTAATCAGGCCGATGCGCTCGGCTTCATCGGCGAAGATGCGCCGACCTGTCAGCATCAGTTCCAAAGCTCGGCCCAGTCCGACAAGACGAGTCATCCGCTGTGTACCACCACCGCCGGGAAGGATGCCAACATTGACCTCACTCTGCGCCGCCGAGGCGGCGCGGGACATGAAACGGAAGTCAAAGGACATGGCCAGTTCCAGGCCACCGCCAGCCAGGGGGGCATTGATGGCGGCGATTATCGGCTTGGAATCGCGCCGGAAACCAACGCGGCGGGGTGGCGGGGCGGGTGACTTTTCCTGAAGCAACTGCTCCCCCATTTTGACCAGCAAGGAAACATCATAGTGCTGGATGAAGACATCTGGCATACCACTGGTAAAGATACCCACCCGCAAACTCGGGTCCTGGTAGAAGCTCTCCACGAGTTGCAGGAACTCGGGACCAGTCTCGGCGTCCCACAGGTTCCTCGGTGGATTGTAGAATCTCCAGATAACAATTGGGACTTCTTTCTCAACCTTGAAGAATTTGGGTTCGTTCACCATGGCGGCTCCTTTCCTGTCACGATTTGACCAAAAACTGGGTCTCACAAATGGTCATATCTGTGATTGTAAAGGCTTGAGTCGCCGCTGTCAAAGAGGGAGATGACCTGAATCTGCCGTAGGCAGTTGTCCGATTCAAGTCCAGGTTATTACTCAATAGTTCCGTTCCGACTACAATGAGGGGACACTGTGGTCGGCGTCATTATTGCCCCGGTCACCGTCCTCAAACAAGTATAAGAATCTCTGACCAAGTCGCTGGCATAGAGATTCTACCCGGGAACAACTCTGTCGCCCATCGGGTTCCGCCACAATCTGCTCACCCATTTCATCATAGAGACTATCGCCAAATAGGAACTTGTAACCGTGGTTATCAGACCGGTTAAATGTCCGACATATTATCTTGTGTAGACTGCTGAGTATTTGGCTACCCTTGATTTCAATGACAGCGCGATTGTTGGGCCAGTCCCTGACGACAACCTTGAGCTGATAAATTCTGACGAACAAGGGAGTCTTTCCCACATACTGGTAAGGCACGGAATAAAGGGTGTTAGCCACCTGGATGTGGCAGTCGAGAGCGACCTTGGCTCGATGCCAGGTGACTATTTCAAACGGCGCCGCCGGCAGCGGCCGGAGTTCTTTTTCTTCCGCCAGACGAAAGATGGCCAATGGCGGCTGATGAGTGGTACCGTGCTCTCTCAGCCCGGCTACTCTAAGGCACCACTGGGTGGCTTGCCGGTTGATTTCTTCCAGGCTGGTAAAATCCCTCCCTGACCAGAAACTGTCCCGGATATAGGGAATAACCCGCTCTACCCTGGCCTTGTCCCTGGGTTTACCGCTTCTGCCGGGTCAATGATAACACCATAACGATGTGCCAGCTCTTCGTAACCCTGGTTAAACTTCGGGTCATAGAGGTCTGCCTTGATTATCCCGGTCTTTAAATTATCCGGGGTAATTCTCCGGGGCGCTGCGCCAAAGAACTGGAAGGCCAAAATGTGGCATGTCAGCCACTCCCGCTGGTCCATCCGGGTTACTATCCGGACAAACATGTGCCGGCTGAAGGAGAGTATCAGGGTGTCGGGTCTCCCTGATGATATCCCCTGGCCTCAGCGGCGTAAACATATTTACGAACGGTCGCCCGGCAGACACCGAGACTCCGGGAAATAACACAGATACTCCTTCCTGCTTGCCAGTGCCCCAGAATTTCTGCGATATCTCGCACCAAAAACCTCCTTCTTGCCACAGGCTCAACCTCCTTATCATGAAAGCTTGAGCCTATGATGCTACATTTAGCGGTTTTAGTGCACCCGGGGGTGATAATTAATCTTGAGAATTTGGGTGGTAAATTAACTTGAGAAAATTGTCCGGAAAGTGGCCATTTACCTTGAGAATCTACAAAAACCGTTCTTGTCCGCATTCGATGACAATTTTCTTTAATGAAGCGAAGAGTGAAGAACTGCGAAAGAGATACGACAATATTCTCATTCAACAAGTGAAAGCATGTACTGAACCCGGCCGAGTAATAAATATTGATAAAATGGTGTCGGGCTTGGGTTGACAGCCGCATAGCAGCTGCTTGTTCTGTAATCTTTGGTATATTTGAAAAATAAAAAGGGGGCCGCGGAAGATACCCAGCCCCTCTCTTCCAATCTATTAGATTTTAAAATTCGAACAAGTCCAGCTGCTCTATTTTCTTAATTGCCGCTTCGGTTTGACAAAAGTCACTAAAGTGGTTATAATATAGCCAACTGTCAGCATGACTCTGCCGTCGGAGCCAATGCTAACACAGATGCGCCTGCCCAAAGGCAGAGGAAAACTGGCCCGCGGAGCATCTCGTGGGCACGGCGACTGGAACCAGATTGGAACTACCATTGGTCACTATTCTTAGATAAAGGGGTTGAAATGGACGGTGCCGGGACCAAGAGCATTCTGGTAGTGGAAGATGAGCCCAAAATCGGCGAGGTCTGCTCCCGAGTCCTGACCAGCGAAGGGT
>CAYGYD010000024.1:0-18471 GCA_964354005.1 uncultured Dehalococcoidales bacterium
AGGCGAGGGCAGGGCCCGGGCCGAAAGGCCCGCCAGTGACCACAGGGCCATGCACGGTGACCGGAACGTCCTCCACCACGTGTTCTGGCCTCCCTTTGACCTGGATTTCTTCGTGCCACACTTCGGCCTCGCGCCACTCACCACAGTAAAGATACCGATGGTATGACTTATCGAAGCGCTCGACGAAGAAATCGGCAATATCAGCCATGGCATTGGTCACTGTCCAACCGACCCGGCCGTTGTGTCCATACAGCATTATACCGGGGACGCCTGGCGTACTCACCCCGGTCATCTCCCAGTTTGGTGTTTTGAGGTGGTTCTGGTACCACACCGACGCTACCTGGACCACAGCGTGGGGGTCGCCAGCGAGCATAGGCTTCCCCGAAGCGCTGAGAGAGCCGTCAATTGCCCAGTTGTTAGAGCCGGCGTCCGGGCTGGAAAGAGGCGCGAGCTTAGCGGCAAGCTCCACGAAACTGTCCAGTCCTTTCCCCAAACCCCTGATAGTGCTCCCCGGTGGACAGACAATGGGTGCGTCTTCAGGATAGTGCGGCTCGACGAGGCTGAGTACCCTCGGCCCAAACTGCCTCAGTATGGCGGCACGGAGGATCTTGCCGCAGTAATCGCGCGCTATTTCGCTGACGGTCTGCGTCAGAAAGATGACCTTCCACTGAGCAATACTGTCAGCCGGCGACCATCGCTCTGGCATGAGGTCGAGCACAGCGAACTCTGGTGGTAGCTCACGCATTGAGGTGATGGCGGCATTTATTCCATCAGCGAAGGTCTGGAGAATGCGGCGAGCCTCTTTGTTCAGCAGCGGGAAGTCGCGCTCCGAGACACGCCGGACGCCGAGTCGGCGGTACTGCCTGTCGATGGGTATGAGCGGCTCGCCAAGGATTTCGGCCAAGGTGCCGCGGGCAAAGCGCCGCGTTCGTTCCAACTGCCAGAGTCGGTCTTGAGCGTGACAAAAGCCCTGCGCAAACCAGACATCGTTTTCGGTGCGGGCGTCGATGTGGGGACAGCCCCATTTATCGCGGACGATAGTCACCGGGCCATCCGGGCCCTTTATGCGAAGAACCCCCTCGATTTGAGGCAAGCCTCGTTTCCTGAGCTGGTCGATAGAAAGGGTCATTGACACGCCTCCTTGAGTTGTACCTCCTTGACCTCGTCTGGCAATTCAAAATCCGTTTCGTGCCTCCGCGGTGTAAACTCAGTGAATAGAAGGGTTGTGCAACTACACGTTTGTGCCCTAGACTCTCAATTTTGTCATGTGCCCGGGAAATGCCCCCGTTATCGGGCCAGTATGTGGATACTGCAAGCGCCAGCCTCCAGACCGGCGACCGAGCCGCCCAGCATGTGTGCCAGACCCACCTTAGCGTTGGGAGTCTGCCTGTCACCCGCCTGCCCCCGCAAATGCAGGACAAGCTCACCCACATTACGCACACCCGAGGCACTCAGCGGATGCCCCAGCGCCAGCAGGCCACCGCTGGGATTCACCGGTATGCGGCCGCCCACCCAGGTAGCTTTCTCCCGGACCAATCGAGTCCCTTCGCCGATGGGACACAGGCCGAGTTCTTCATAGCGCAAGATCTCCTCATTGGCAAAGGCATCATGGAGTTCAACCAGGTCAATATCCTCAGGGCCCACCCCGGCCATCTCGTAGGCCATCTTGGCTGTTTGTGTGCCAATCGCCGAGATAGCGATATCATCGTGGAGATATCGGTAATCGCCGGAAAGCAGAGCCGACCCGAGCACCCGGATTGGCTGGGCAGTGTACCTTCTGGCAATCTCCATTGAACACAGTATGGCAGCGGCGCCGCCATCTGTGTTGGGACAGCACATAAGCAAGGTAAGGGGGTCGCAGATCACCCGGGAGTTGAGAATATCCGCCACCGTGAATTCCTTCCGGTACTGAGCGTAGGGATTGAGGCAACCATGGTGGTGATTCTTGACCGAGACCATGGCGAAGTCTTCCACGGTAGTGCCATATTCCGCCATCTGACGTCGCGCCAGGATAGCAAAGATACCCGGCATGGTTAGTCCCAGCTGCCCCTCCAAATCGTCTTGCCCCGGCGGGATTAGCCGACCCGCGATAGGACTGGTCGTCATGGACTGTACGCCAACAGCGATACCGATGTCATACTGGCCATTGGCGATTTCCTTCCAGACACCCCGGAAAGCCGTGGAGCCACCCGCGCAGGCGTTCTCCACATTGACCATCTCAATGAACTTGATGCCCACTTCCTTCAAAATTCTCTGGGCAGTCATCCCCGCCTGGGTAGCATAGGCTACCTGAATGTCTTTAGGGCTAACCCCAGCATCCTTAAGTGCCACCACTACCGCCTCCCGACCAAGGTCAACCACCGACCGGTGCGGTAGTTTGCCAAACACACTCTGGCCGACTCCAATGACCGCGACCTCTCTCATTCGTGTCCTCCTTGTTATACTGGCTTGAATTTGTAGCCGATAACCTCGTTCTCCCCATCGTCCCACAGCTTGTCGAGAACTACCTCCATCTCCATACCCACCTGCAACGGCTTATCTGCCATCATGATAAGCGGGGCAAAGATTTTCACCCGCTCCGACAAGTCGACATAGCCGATGGCATAGGGAGGAGGAAAATGGAGTGAAGGCATGTAGCCTATGGTATAGGAATATAGCTTTCCGCGCCGGCTGAGCTTTAATTCTTCCAGATTGTCACTGAAGCATGTCAGGCAGGAGGCCACTTTCGGGAAAAAGACCTGGCCACAGGATTGGCACTTGTTAGCTAGCAGTATTACACCTTCCGGGGTCTCGCTAAAGGCACCCGGGCGAATCGGAATCTTCGCCATTACACCTACCGTCCTTTCTTTCGTCTCTGGGCACTGGCTGGCCGCACAAAACAAGCACTCCGGAGATAGTGAGCAACAAGGAGGTTCGATGCGAAATTCCAACCGCAGCTTGCCTTAGTCTTGTCAACATGCAGAAACCTATTTCTATCTCGACTGGATACCGAGAAATATCGGTAGCGTCACGGCGATTATAGCACATCATGGCATGAATCTCACCTTCATCTTATTAGCTCCCCGGGTTGAGCTTTTTTATGCCTTGTTTTGACTTTACCTGATTGGGCTTACACCCTCAGATGTAAGACCACCTATCTAGTCCTACTTTCTGACCTAGAGTTACTTTAATGCCCGGCCAACACCGCTTCTCTCACGATTGTAGTGACTACATTCCGCACAGTCAGGGGTTCTTTACCACTCTCAGGAGAGTCTGATGTATAATTACAGAGATACTGATGCGGGATGTAGCCATGGGAGCCTTATCCACTGGTTTGCACACTGAACTAATCTCGGCTACCATCTCGGGATTCTAGATTCAAATGAGACGGTCTAATAGCCATAGTCTCATCCTGACCTACATCTATTTGGCAATAGGCTGTGCAGTATTAGGAGTAATACTGACTTTCGCCGTGCTTTTTGCCTGTTGGCATTTTGGTATCGAGATTTCGGAGAACCTGTGGGTTCTCGCCATACCTATTACATTATCGGTTTTGTTGAATATCTTGTTCATTGAATTATATAGCAAATATAGTAAGAAGTAGCCGAACTACTCCCTAATGTCTTGCCAGCGCCATTCCCTACTTAATTGTAGTAATTACTGCTAGTGCGTTGAAAGTAAAAAGTCTAGGCTGACTCGCCTTTCAGAAAGAAATTTTTGCTTTCTGATTTATTAGTGACTTACTAACAAAAAGGAGAAACTCAATGACTACGAAGAGTGGTACCGTTGACGCCGGCAAGCTCACCAGTTTTGCGAGCAAAGTGCTACAAAAGATGGGCGTGAGCGAGGAGGATGCGCAGATAACAGCCCATTTGCTCGTAGCAACAGACCTGCGGGGAATAGAATCCCACGGTGTTGCTCACCTGGCGCCATTCTACGTCCGGCGCATAAAGGAAGGGCTTATTAATCCTAAGCCTGAGATAAAGGTTTTCAGCCAGACTCCAGCTACAGCAGTTGTGGATGGTGACCGGGGACTCGGGTTTGTAGTCGGACACAGGGCGATGATGGAAGCCATGGCTCGGGCTGACGTAGCCGGCGCTGGTTTTGTATCCGTTCGCAATAGCACCCATTGTGGTGCCGGTTCGCTCTATGCCTTAATGGCGTTATCACGTGATATGATTGGTATATCTCTCACCACGGGAGGCATTGGTATGGTAGTTCCGGGAAGTCGTGGTCGGGGGGCTGGTATCAATGTAATAAGCATTGCGGCTCCTACAAAGGAAGAAGCTCCGTTTGTCCTCGACATGGCGGCTACAGTAGTGGCTGGGGGCAAAGTTGAGGTAGCACTTAGAGATGGTGTGACTATTCCTGAGGGCTGGGTGGTGGACAGGGAAGGCAAACCAATAACTGACCCGAACAAGTACTTTACAGAGAAAGGAGCCATACTGCCATTGGGCGGAACACCTCGACTCGGGAGCTATAAGGGCTTTGCTTTATCGGTGGCAGTGGAAGTCCTGTGTAGCATCCTTTCAGGTGCGGTGGCCATGCCTCAAATAATGAATGAACCGGGTGTGGAAGGCAGGGCTAATCATTTCTTTGGTGCCCTTCGTATCGAAAGTTTCATACCCGCCGGAGATTTCAAGAAAGCTATGGATGAAATGATAAAGACGTACCGGGCTTTGCCGAAGGCACCGGGTGTAGACCGAATACGCTTGGCCGGTGAGCTCGAACACGAGATGGAAAGAGAACGGCTGAGGAACGGCATTCCGCTTCACCCCGCCGTAGTCGCCTCACTTCAGAAGCTGGCCCAGGAAACGGGTATTGAATACAACCTATAGAGAAGCGAAAAATGAAGATAGTAATAGCCCCACAGAGCTTTAAGGGAAGCCTTAGTGCCTGGGAAGTAGCCCGGGCCATAGCCAGAGGGATTAGGCGTGTTCTTGCTGATGCCGAGACTATTCTGGTGCCTGTTGCTGATGGTGGGGAAGGTACAGTAGACGCTCTGGTCCATGGTACTCACGGTCAATTTATGACCACTGAGGTAACAGGACCTCTTGGGGAGAAGGTTACGGCCAATTGGGGGGTTTTAGGGGATAGGCTTACTGCGGTGGTGGAGATGGCAGCAGCATCAGGGATTACCTTGGTACCGCGAGAGAAGCTGAACCCGCTACTTACCACCACGTATGGCACAGGGGAACTCATCCGGGCGGCTCTTAATGCTGGATGCCGCCGGCTTATTATTGGCATCGGCGGCAGTGCCACGAACGATGGCGGCGCTGGAATGGCGCAAGCTCTCGGAGTAAAATTACTGGATGAGAATGGCGAGGAACTTCCCCGGGGCGGGGCAGCATTGGCCCGGTTGAGTCATATAGACATCTCTGGACTGGACTGCCGCCTGGCCGAGTGTCAGGTCATTACGGCATGTGACGTAACTAACCCGCTCTGTGGCGTGCAGGGAGCTTCGAGAATCTACGGTCCACAAAAGGGGGCTACAGAGGAGATGTGCCAGCAATTGGATGAAGCCCTAGCCAACTATGCGAAGGTAATCAAAAGAGACCTGGGGATTAATGTCATAGATATGTCTGGAGCAGGGGCTGCCGGAGGGCTAGGGGCTGGGTTAGTAGCCTTCCTGGGGGCTAAACTGGCATCGGGGATAGAAATTGTCAGCGAGGTGGTGGGGCTGCATGACTGTCTCAAAGGGGCATCCCTTGTTTTCACCGGTGAAGGTAGAATAGACACGCAAACTCTGTTCGGCAAAACCATAACCGGTGTTGCCGCAAAGGCAAAGGCATTCCGAATTCCAGTGGTAGCCATCGCCGGCGAGGTGACCGGTGATTATCAGGAGATTTACCGGCATGGCATAGATGCTGTCATGAGTATCGCTCCTGGGCCCATCAGCTTGAAGAAATCCATGGCGGCTGCCGATACATTAGTCGCTGATGCCGCCGAGCGAGCATTAAGGCTAATCTTGATTAAGCCGGAGAAATAGTTAAGGTAACACACGTAATCTTGCTTGATGATTTGCTTCAAAGTCGCCCATTGTCGGGAGGGTCTGCGATACCCGCCAAGTTAGTTATTTCCTAATATTGATTGCCTTCTGGAGCCAGCGTATAATCAGCAACAAGGATTACGTGGGGAGGAGCGTAAAGTTGATGGGTGGTGATTTCAAAGTGGTGCGGGTAGACAGAAATGGCCGCCGTGCCACTATGGTAGAAGAGAAAGAAGAATTGGCTAAAGTGGATGCTAAGTTAGTGGGAGTCGATTGTGCCACCGAAGACGAGATAATTGAAGCGGCTGAAGATGCCGATGTCATAATTACTGAGGGAGCCCGAATGACACGCCGGGTTATGGAGAGACTAACTAAATGTAAGGCGATTGTCCGTTATGGTATCGGATATGATACAGTTGATGTCGATGCGGCTACTGACAACAGCATCCTTGTGGTCAACATCCCGGATTTCTGTTTTGAGGAGGTCGCCAACCATGCCATTGCCTTGTTGCTGGCCTGTGCTAAGAAGCTAGTTTTTCTGAATAATCTGGTGAAGCAAGGCCACTGGGTTGAAGCCAAACAAGCTCAAACGCCAATGGGGTCGGTTCATGGAGAAACTCTAGGGCTGGTAGGTTGTGGCAACATTGGACGAACAACGGCCAAAAAGGCACAGTGCTTTGGTCTGAGGATATTGGGCTACGACCCGTATGTGGATGAATCTCTGGCGAAGGAATCTGGAATAACCCTGGTGAGTATGCCAGAGTTACTCCAGGCGTCAGACTATGTCTCTGTTCACGCCCTCTTGAACAAGGAGACCAGGCATCTAATCGGTGAAAATGAATTCAAACAGATGAAACCAAGCGCGTATTTTATCAATACGGCTCGCGGTGCTGTAGTCGATGAGGCGGCTCTCATTAAGGCTTTACAAGAAAAGTGGATAGCCGGCGCTGGGCTCGATGTCTTTGAAAAAGAGCCTATTGCTCCGGATAATCCCCTCCTTAAGATGAGTAACGTTGTCGTCCTGCCCCACTCCGCTTCTTATTCCGATGTCGCTTTTAAGCGGCTGAGGACCAGCGTTGGGCAAGAGGCAGCTAGAGTTGTCAGCGGACGATGGCCCAAGAATGTGGTAAACAAAACCGTTAAGCCTAAATTTCATTTAGTGAAGGAGGAGTAGGATGTCAGAATTGTCCGAACAACAAATGTTAGAAAAGTTGCGCGGATTTGATACACCATCAGTTACAAATATTGTGGCTACGTATCCGAATAATCCTCTTTGTCTGGGCCTTTACGAACCCTGGAGGCACAAGTGGTATACTGACCAGTCAGTCCGCTGTATATATCCTGAGCTGGGTAGAACAATAGGGTATGCAGTTACGGTAGTGTACTCGCTACCTGACCCAAATTTTAACCGGTTATCCATGATAGACCTGGTGAATGCTTTTGAAAAGTCGAAGAAGCCAATAGTGGTCGTAATCAAGCAAGACTTTCCTCCGGAGATACTGCCCAAAGTAGGACTGGCTGGCGGTCAGATGACTACGATATTCAAAGCCTGCGGAGCCGTGGGTGTTGTAACCAACGGACCGTCGCGGGATGTAGACGAAATACGACCAATGAAATTTCAATACATTATGAGCGGTGTTACACCGGGACATGGGCCCATGGCGATTAGCGCGGTAAATGTACCTGTTTCCGTTGCCGGGATGGACGTAGCACCCGGCGAACTGATTCATATGGACGAGAATGGCGCATGCAAGTTCCCGGCAGATAGACTGGCGGATGTCTGTAAAAACATTGATGTCCTTATCAAAGAAGAGAACGAACGGGCTAAAGCGTTACGTGCGGCAAGAACATTTGAAGAGATAAGAGCAGTGTTATCCGGCGGTAGAAATCGATAGGAACCACGGGAAGAGGCAGGTCCCGGGAAAACAGGAGGGCAAAGATGAAGAAAAATGTACTCCGTGAGCTTCTGAATGAAGGCAAGCCTACTCTGGGTACCCATGTCATATCCACCTGGCCGGGAATTGTGGAAGTAATCGGTCACTCCGGCGCCTTTGATTATATTGAATATGTCGGCGAATATTCCCCCTTTAGTCTGGAGCAACTGGACAATTTCGGGCGAGCCATTGAGCTCTTCCCTAACATGTCCTCAATGATGAAGGTAGAGGAGCAAACCAGAGGATTTATCGCCACCAGAGCAATAGGCGCTGGTATCCAGAATGTGCTCTTTACAGATTGCCGCTCTGTGGAAGATGTCCGGGAATGTATTCGTCTGGTCAGGGCGGAGACGCCTGAAGCCGGTGGTACCCACGGCAGTAGCATGCGACGAAGTGTCGGCTATGTCCTCGAGGGTGGTTCGGAGGCGTGGGTTAAGGCAATGAACGACGTCGTCATCGCCATCATGATTGAGAAAAAGGGTGCTATTAAGAACCTGGAAGAAATACTGTCTGTCAAAGGCGTGGATATGGTACAATTCGGCCCCTCCGATTACTCAATAAGCGTTGGCAGGCCGGGAAAGGCAGGAAGTCCTGAGACCCAGAAAGTAGAACGCGATATGATAGAACTCGCCCTGAAAAAGGGTGTCGCCCCGAGAGTAGAAATAGCCAGTTTTGAGCAGGCCAAACCGTATGTTGAACTGGGAGTGCGCCACTTCTGTATAGGCTGGGACCTGCGTACCATATTCACGTGGTGCCGGCAACAGGCAAAAGGTATGCGGGAAATGCTCACTTCTGTATAGTCATATTTCGGAAGAGACGACAAAACACGCTCGCGAGGGAAAGAAATGGCTAGACCTAAGGTCTTTATTACCCGTATCATAGCTCTAGAAGCACTGGAAAAGATTGCTCAGGTCGCTGATACGGAAGTGTGGCCTGAGGAATTACCGCCACAATACGAGGTTCTATTGAAAAAAGGTCGAGACGCTGAGGGGCTGCTAACACTGTTGAGTGACAAAATTGATGCTGGGTTTATGGATACAGCGCCCAAACTAAGAGTAATAAGCAACATGGCCGTCGGCTACGATAATATCAGTATCGCCGAAGCAACGAAGCGCCATATTGTGGTCGGGTACACACCCGGGGTGCTCACCGAAACGACTGCTGACCTTGCCTTTGCCCTGCTCATGGCTGCCGCCAGGCGTGTGGTTGAGGCTGATAACCACACCAGGAGGAAGCTATGGAAGACCTGGGGACCAATGGTATTTCTAGGTCACGACATTCATCACGCCACTCTGGGTATCATTGGCCTGGGGCGCATCGGGTCCGAGGTAGCCAAGCGAGCCAGAGGCTTCAGCATGAAGGTGCTCTATTATGATGTAATAAGACGGAGTGAGGAAGAAGAAAGGCAGCTCGGCGTGGAATATGTCCCCAAGCTAGCTCAACTACTTTCTAATGCTGATTTCATTACTGTTCACCTACCGCTATCGCCGCAGACCCAGCACCTGCTTGGAGCAGCCGAGTTTGCCCTGATGAAGCGCACCTCTATCTTTGTCAACACTTCACGCGGCCCGATAGTAGACCAAAAAGCACTCTTTGAAGCACTCAAGTCCAGGAGGATTTTTGCGGCGGGGATTGATGTCACTGAAATAGAACCAATATCCCCCGATGACCCGCTACTAACTCTGGACAATATCACTATTACTCCTCACATTGGGAGCGCCAGCTTCATCACCCGAAGGAACATGGCTCTTATGGCCGCTGAGAACCTTCTTGCTGGGTTGCGTGGCGAAACGCCCCCAAACTGCGTCAATCCCGAGGCACTTAGAGGCTAGCTCTATTTCGCGTTCCTAAGCTTACAATGACATACCAGACCAGTCAAAAATGCAGATATTAGCTAATAATCTGGGCCTCTATCCGAAGCTGGGACGATTGTTAGGGAGGACA
The DNA here is from genome assembly GCA_964354005.1 of uncultured Dehalococcoidales bacterium. Taxonomy (GTDB): domain Bacteria; phylum Chloroflexota; class Dehalococcoidia; order Dehalococcoidales; family UBA2162; genus CAVSBN01. The sequence continues at coordinate 9,847 of CAYGYD010000024.1, forward strand.
AGTATGGCACGCTATCATGCTTCCATCACGGGCATTGAGAGAAAAGCAAGGGCACTTCTCTCCAAGATGACTCTCGATGAAAAACTGGCGCAACTGGGAGGCGTCTGGAGCAATGAGCTTCTCGGCGACGACGGAAAATTCTCGGTAGAGAAAGGCAGAAATGTCATCAAGCATGGCATCGGCCAGATTTCCAGACCAGCGACCGCTACAAGCCTTTCACTAGAGGAACTTGTTAGCTTTATCAACGAAATTCAGCGCTTCCTCGTTGAAAAGACCCGACTTGGCGTTCCAGCTATCATGCACGAGGAGTGTCTGAACGGGTTTATGGCGAGGGGTGCCCCGCCCCTGGCACCCACGGGATTTCTGCCAGGTTCTTCATAGAGAGAAGCATATCAAGGTGACGAGACTCTCATGGACGACGCCACGCGGCTGCCCTGATAATTCGCGGAGGCCACCAGACTTTAGAGATAGTCTATTGAGGTCTGCCTGGCATGTTAATCACGGTTCATCTGCTTACCTGCGTGGCTGCACAATGGCACAAAAAACGGAATGTTGACAATTCCATAGTAGAGGGTTATAAAAGAGTAGACGATTATAAAACAAAGTGAGGGACTGTACTAGATAGCGTATTCGCTAGGGTAACTCAAAAGCTACAGTGAGGGCCTCTCAGTCTGTCCTGGCTTTGAAATTTATTCTTTCGTAATTGAAAGAACCGAGAGCGGTCGTCACAACAATTCTGTTGGGGGGAAGCTGTGCAGCTCTGGCAAATAGTTCTGGCTGTAGTCTGCGCTATATTCTTAGGAGTAGTCATAGGTATCTTTGTATCCTACCTATTATTTCGCTTTGTCGATAATTACCGTGTTACTCTACCAGGCGTCTTCCGGGCTCTATTTGCCAGAAGACCTAAGGCAACTTCTTCAAGTTATCTGGCCTCACCGTCTGACAAAAAGCAGGAAGTACTCCCAGCGGTTGAAGAACAACCTATATTACCTCCAGTAGTCAAAGAGCCGGCAAGAGTACTTACCGCGATTGAAGACCGCGAGGGAGATAGCATACTCAGTCTGTTTGCGGAACTTGAACGTAACCGCAAAACAGCCAGGGAATTCTCAGGAGACAACTTGGTACCCTTGCAGGCCGATGTGTGGGATGCTAGCCAGCACTCGATTCGCAGGTTGCACGCCAATCTGCGAAGTGACCTAGACCGCATCTATGCTGACATACGTCTTTTGAACTACCTCGTTTGGTTTTCATCCGAATTCCACTCGCACAACCCTAATTTGCATAAGCAATATGTCGATCTGCTTATGAGCATTGCCGAGAGACTTGACGAAATAATCAGAGTACCACTTTCTCATTTCACATCAGGGGAATGAGAAAGTGGGCAGCATGGAGATGCTGGCAGCAAACACTTCTTGAATTCGGTAATTGACAGTGAATTTACTGACTAGGTTATTAATGGTGGCAGGCTAGGTCAGGGGTCCAGTTTGGGTTACTCGCCTGAAATTTGCGATAGTATTAGGTGCCATTTCTCTATTTTCTCCTGATTCTCATCTTACTGTTTGAGCTGTTGACAGATTTGCACATACCGGCTGATTGTTACGTCAGATTTCGATTGAACATCAAGGCCAATTAGCTCAAGCGAACAGTAAGCCAGAAACCAGGCTTTCACTTAATCAGACGACAAGCATCGTGCTATAATTCATGAAGGACCAGCAGCCAGTAGGTAGATTTCAAGACGAATAGATAGGCGAGATAGGGACAGTCTGGTAAGATGTAGCTTACTGTCTATCTTAATCTTCAGCGACCTTCTTAGGAATGATGGTGGTATAGCAAGTGAGTGCTGGTGGCCAGTTCTGTGACCGGGGGTACCAATGAAAACGAAGATAACTGAACTACTAGGCATAAAGCATCCGATTATACAGGCAGGTATGAACTATGGCGCTTATCCTCCCCTTGTTGCCGCCGTTTCTAACGCAGGGGGTCTTGGTATACTTGGCGCCGGGTCAATGACTGCTGATGAACTCAGGCAGAATATAAGAATGACTAAGAGTATGACTGATAGACCTTTCGGTGTTAATTTGCTGGCAACAAGTCCAATCCTCAATGAGCTAATTGAGGTAATCATTGAGGAGAAGATTCCGGTAGCAAGTTATGGCCGAGGCGACCCAAAGATGATTATTGAGCGTACCAAACCCCACGGAATTCTCAATGTGCCGACAGTGGGGGCAGTAAGGCATGCTCTCAGGGTAGAGAGCTATGGAGCCGATGCAATAGTCATTCAGGGGATGGAGGGAGGCGGACACACCAGCTACATCAGCACGCTGGTCCTTCTGCCACAAGTAGTGGACTCAGTGAAGATTCCAGCCATAGCTGCTGGTGGCTTTTGCGATGGCCGTGGGCTGGTGGCTGCCCTATCTCTCGGCGCTGAAGGCATCTCGATGGGTACTCGGTTTGCCCTAACGCAGGAGAGCACAATACCGGACGTCATCAAGCAGTTCTACCTGCGTTCCAGCGGAGATGATGCCGTGATAACCGCCCGGGTAACAGGAACACGTTGCCGAGGACTCGAGAATAAACTGGTGAGGACCATAGAGAGTGAGAAAAGGGGCTTCGCATTGAAGGAGGGCGTATCGTCCCTCTTAGAACTAAGACGAGCCTTCGATGTCCCCTTGTGGCAAGTTCTGCTAAGCGGATTGAGGATGAAGAAAGCATATGAGATACCGGTTGGTCAACTTGGCAACGCCGCCGCTGGAAACCAGAGAATAAAGAAAGCCCTGGTCGATGGAGATTCCGATTGGGGCTTCATGCCCTGTGGTCAGGTTACTGCTAGAATTAATGATATTCCCAGTTGTCGAGAATTAATAGATCGAATTGCAGGCGAAGCCGACGATATTATTTCTGGACTGAGCACCAGGCGACAATAGCCGATGCTGATTTCCGAGGCGAATACGCCCTTTCTGTAGTCAGTTCAATCTACTGGGCAGTTTGATTGAGCTTCCTCAGTTCAATCAGGATTTCTCTCAGTAACAGCACCTGTAGGCGACACCAGTTCACATCACTCGCCAGTTTGGACCACTTGAGAGGATCGTCTGACAGGTACTCTTGTGTCAGTTCTGCTACGTCTTCAGCCATTTCGCCACCTCATTCAATAGATAAAGACCAGGCCAACGGTGATAGCGCAGGGAACAATGCTAAGGTCGTCAAGTAGGGCATATGCTGACCACCCGGCTTCATTTACCAGTTTCATGACGTCAATACCCATGGCTTCTATTGCAGGCCGGGCGCGCTGTGGAAAGCGGCATCGCCCACTGTCTAGGAACTGGCAAATCATCCCTTGACACAGGTAGTCTTTGCATGAGCCACCACCCAGACCCAGAGCTAAATGGTACCCATCCTTGTAGGCTTGGCGCTCCAGGCCACAGACCACCTCACTCCCCTTTTTGTGGAAGAGTAATACGCGCCGCTGCTCAGCTTTTGTAGTGCCTCTGCCTGGGATATACTCCTCTATGGGAGATATGTGACACTTCAACAAGATTGCCCAGGAGTAGCGGTCTATCCCTCGGCGAACCAGTTCAAGGTCAGGAGCATAGGGGGGACAATTGGGGGTTTCGCCAGCACGGGGGCAGCGGGGTATTGTACACTTTAACCTTACTCGCTCGTCTACGGAAATATGGTTAGCAGGGACAACCATTGCATCGGAAGCTCCAAGTTTTAGAGCCAAGCCGCGATAATGCTCTAGGTCAGCCTTCAAGGTTTTCTGGTCAACCACTTTGCCCAGTGGACGGGCCTCTTGTTTCCGTGTCATTGTGCGCTCCTTTCGTGGTTTCTATGGGACACGCAGCAAAGGAATCATGAACACTCTAATTGACAGTCAGGCTCTTGTCAACCTACGGGTTCAGTCTCTGCGGCGGCGCAACAAGTCAGTTCTACAAGTGGGTGTAGGATACATGAGCAAAAAACATGGGCAGGGGAATGGTAAAGCGGTATTTCAGTCGGGCTCTTGATATGATTTTAGCTAAGGTTATTCTCAAAAAGCAGCAGTTAAGCCTGCTCTTTAGTGGTCGTGGATAGCTAAGATAAGAGAGGTCAAATTGAGGGTAATAAAATTACCATATGGTGCGCCTACCGCGGGTTATCCCTCATCTGTGTATCGGCTGCGGCATCTGCGAGTGCCGGTGTCCGGTTAATGGTGAGGCCACTATCCGTGTTTTTGTGAACGGGGAGGATAGAGGCCAAGGCGGTCACCGCCGCCGTATTCTTCAGGGCAGTGCATAGATACTCACCAACACGGGTGCCTAATATCTGGTCTCTTGTCTGCCTCCAGGTAAGAGCAGGCCCTTTTATACGGTGTGATTTCAAGTCGTCCGAAGGGTAGATTGAACAATGGCTTGCCAATCGCCAGCTAAAGTGGTATAATAACAACAAAAGTACACAGGGTTAATACCTCTGAACCTTTAAGTTAGCCCAGCGAGGCTAGCAAGGGGGCAGGGAAGACTGACAAAACAAACCTCTTGCTAGCTACGGCGAGAGGTTTGTTTTTATGGCTGAAAAAGTCGTCATGACCCGGGAGGATATCCGGCGCAGTCTGGCCCGCATCTCTCACGAGATTATGGAGCGTAATAAGAGCACGGAAAACCTGGTGCTGGTCGGAATGCGCACCCGGGGCGTGCCCCTGGCCAGGCGTCTTGCGGCCAACATGGAGAACTATGAGGGACTGAAAATACCTGTTGGCGCTCTGGATATCAGCCTTTACCGGGACGATCTCTCTCTACTGAATGCCCAACCCACCGTCCAGCACACTGATATCGCGGTGAGCATTGATGACCGATTTGTCGTGCTGGTGGATGATGTGCTCTATACTGGCCGGAGTACCCGCGCTGCCATGGATGCCCTTATTGACCTGGGGCGGCCCCGGTCAATTCAGTTAGCCGTGTTGATAGACCGGGGCCATCGTGAGCTGCCTATCCGACCCGATTATGTCGGTAGGAACATACCTAGCTCCCGGGACGAGGAAATTCAGGTTCGCCTGATAGAGGTCGATGGCGTGGATGAGGTGGTCATCATTAAGAACAACCAGGCCACCGTCTCGCCCAAGCGAATCGAAGTTGAGGAGTTGCCATGACCTTAATTAAAAGGAGCCTGGTGACCATAGACGACCTGTCCTACGGGGAGATGGAGGCGATTTTTTCCCTGGCGGATGAGATGTCCGCGGCGATAGACCAGCAGTCTGACCTGTGTCAGGGCAGGATTATGGCCAGCCTCTTTTTTGAGCCGAGCACCCGGACACGGCTCTCCTTTGAGGCGGCGATGAATCGGCTCGGCGGTCGGGTGATTAGTGTTGTCGATGCTCAGGCTACTTCCCTGGCCAAGGGTGAGAGTCTGGCCGATATGGCCCGGGTGGTGGGGGGCTATGCCGACATCATCGTTATCCGTCATCCCTGGGAAGGGGCGGCGAGGGTGGTAGCCGACTACGCTGGCATCCCGGTGATAAATGGCGGCGATGGCGGACACCAGCACCCGACTCAAACCCTGTGTGACCTCTACACTCTCCAGAAGGAAAGGGGCAGCATCCGGGGCCAGAAAATTGCTCTCTGGGGCGACTTGAAGTACGGGCGAACCATACATTCGCTCATTTTTGCCTTAGCTAAGTTCGGCGCTGATATTCTGTTTTGCCCCAGCCCCGGTCTGGAGGTGCCGGAGCATGTGGTCAAGAAGTTGGTGGCGGAGTATGGCGGTGAGGTAAAGAAATACCCATCGCAGAACCAGACCGTGAAGAAGAGAGAGTCAGTACCCCTTGACGCCATATATATCACCCCGAGCAGCCCCCACCAGCTGGCCATGATGCCGGATGTTGATGTTGAAGTGGAACTCAAAACCGGTGTGGACGCGCTCTATGTTACCCGACCCCAGAAAGAGAGATTCACTGCGGTTGAGGCAGCCGAAGACTTGAAGAAGAAGTATCCCGTGGTGGATAAGCGACTGCTCAGGGACAAGGCTTTTCGCAGGTCGCTGGTTATGCACCCGCTGCCACGGGTTGACGAATTAGCCTACGATTTGGACGCTGACCCGCGGAGCAAGTACTTCAAGCAGGCGGAGCGGGGTGTGCCCGTGAGGATGGCGCTGATGGCTCTCCTGCTGGGAGCAAAAGAAGTGTCCATCCCGAAAGAAGCCGATTTGCCCATGCCCAGAATTGACTATCCCGGGTATCAGCACGATTCCGAGCTTAAGTGTCCTAATTCCAGTTGTGTCTCAGTGCAGGCCACGGAAACCAAGTACATTAAGCCGCTATTTAAGATTGTGGATGTGACACCGTTGACCTTGCGATGTGTCTATTGTGAGCACGGCTTTGAGCCGAAGTATATCGCCAGTTCCGATTGGCATGAGGGGAAACTGGAGAATAAGAAGTACCACCGGGCGGATAGCCACTGGGTCAGGAAGATTAAACCGAAGAACCTGATTGTCTTTGAATCCGCCCGGGAAGCCGAGGCCTGTGGTTTCAAGCCGAGCCGCTTTGCCGTCGGCAAGTTGGACAAAGAGCCATGAAGCCTTTGCTTATCCAAGGGGGGCGAATAATCGACCCCAGCCAGGGGCTGGACGAGGTCGGTAGCCTGCTGATTGCCGAGGGTAAAATCTTGTGGCGGGGCCGAGGGAAAATGCTCCCGCCCGCCACTGACTACGAAGTCCTGCCGGCGCCGGGTCTGGTCGTCTGTCCGGGATTTATTGACCAGCACTGTCACCTGAGGGAGCCGGGCTTTGAAGAGAAGGAGACCATCGCCACCGGGAGCAGGGCGGCGGCCCGGGGTGGCTTTACCACCGTCTGTTGTATGCCCAACACCAACCCGCCCCTGGATAGTGCGGCCGCTATCCTGTTTGTCAGAACCAAAGCGACCACTGAGGGTGTGGTTAGCGTTTTGCCCATCGGCTGTATCTCCAAAGGCAGGCAGGGCGAGGTGTTAGCTCCGCTGGCTGACCTGGCGTTAGCCGGGGCGGTTGGCTTCAGCGACGATGGCAGCCCGGTACTGAGTTCAGAGTTGATGCGGCAGGCACTGGAATATAGTCGTGTCTTAGGCTTGCCCATCATTGACCACTGTGAGGACACGAACCTTTCGGCCGGCGGGGTGTTAAATGAAGGCAGAATCTCAATTAAGCTGGGTCTGCGTGGCATACCTGCCGCGGCTGAAGAGACGATGGTGGCTCGCGACCTGGCGCTGGCCAAAGAGACCGGCGGCCGACTCCATATTGCCCATGTCAGCACGGCCGGCTCGGTGGAGCTTATCCGTCGCGCTAAAGAGGAAGGCATTCGGGTCACAGCTGAGGTCACCCCCCACCACCTTACCCTGACTGAGGAGATGGTCATCCGGCATGGCGCTCAGGCTAAAGTCAATCCGCCCTTGCGGACAAAGAAGGATATTCAAGCTTTGATTCAGGGGTTGCAGGGCGATGTGATTAATGTAATTGCCACCGACCACGCTCCACACACCGTGGCTGATAGGCGACTTGACCTGGTGCAGGCGCCCTTCGGCATCAGCGGTCTGGAAACGGCGCTGGGCAGCCTGATGAGTCTGGTGCACGAAGGAGAGATAACACTGCCCAAACTTATCTCTAAGCTAACCTGGGAGCCAGCCAAAATAATCGGTGACAGGTATGGGAAATTGGGTACACTAGTCCCTGGCGCGTCGGCGGATATTACCATCTTTGACCCGAACAAGGAGTGGCTGGTTGATACCAGCACCTTCGCCTCCAAAGGCAGGAACACACCTTTGGCGGGCGCTGTGCTCAAAGGTAAAGTAATGGCGACTATCTCGCAGGGCAGACTGGTCTACAAGGATAGTTCCATTAAACTGGAGGAGGGAACCTTGGCCAAAGCCCAATAGGGGAGTCTGAGAGGGACGTATGTTGAGGAAATTCTTGTTAACCGCAGGGATAGCGGCGGGAGTCTTCGGTCTCTGTATTGGCATGTTTGCCGTCCTTGGCCTGTGGGACATTGAAAATGCTGTTTCGTTGGGTGTTCTTTATTACACGGCTTTTTACTTGGCTCCGGCCGCCTTCTTGGTGGGTGTTATCGGCAGCATAGTCTGTGCCGTCAGGTCTATGATAGTAAAACGAATAAGAGGCACATGACAAAAGAATTTGGGGGTGTCCAAGAGGGGCAAAACCAGTATGAAAAGACTTCCGGGGAAGAGCGAAGGGGCGAAGCCCCGCCGATAAGATAAGGGGTGTTTAAGAGGGGCGAAGCCCCTCTTAGAAAAATCTCTTCCCCTTCCCCTTATCAAGGGGAAGGGGACTAAGGGGATAGGGTTAAACAAATGGCAAAGAAAGCAATCCTGGTCTTAGCCGATGGCTCGGCCTACCACGGCTATGCCTTTGGTGCCGAGGTTGATACCTACGGCGAGGTCGTCTTCAATACCAGCATGACCGGCTATCAGGAAATGCTCACCGACCCGTCCTACGCCGGACAGATTGTTGTGCCCACCTATCCCCTCATCGGCAACTACGGCGTCAACGGGCAGGATGTGGAATCAAATAGAATCCAGGTGAGGGGCTTTGTTGTCCGCGAGGAATGCCTTGACCCCAACCATTACCTGAACCAGAAGACTATCCATGAATATCTGGCGGAAAGCGGTA
>CAYGYD010000025.1:0-11170 GCA_964354005.1 uncultured Dehalococcoidales bacterium
CCATTGATAACGATGTCAAAGGGACGGACTTCACCATCGGATTTCAGACGGCGGTGCAGATTGCCACCGATGCCCTGGACCGGCTCCGTTCGACGGCGGAAAGTCACCACCGGGTGATGCTGCTGGAAGTCATGGGGCGCCATACCGGCTGGATTGCCACTTATGCCGGCATGGCTAACGGGGCGGATGCCATTCTCATCCCGGAGATTCCTCTGGATGGGGCTAAGGTGGAAGAACTCTGCCAGATGCTGGCTTTAAGAAATACACGGGGTGCTTTTTTCAGCGTAGTGGTGGTAGCGGAAGGAACGGTGCTGGAAGGAAAAGTGGTGGAAGCCTTTAAGCCGGATACAGCCGCGAGTGATGAGGTACCCAGATTAGGCGGCGTTGCCAGTATTCTCGGGGATATTATTCAGCGGCAGACTGGACTGGAGACCAGAGTCTCGTCGCTGGGCTATGTCCAGCGTGGCGGCACTCCGGTGGCCTACGACCGCAGTCTGGCGACGGCTTTTGGCGTCAAAGCCGTCCGGCTGGCCGAGGAGAAGAAGTATGGGGTGATGACCGCACTTAAGGGTAAGAGAATTGCGGCTGTACCGCTACATGAGGCAGAAAACAGAATCAAAACAATAGACTTAAGCATTTACCGGGTAGCGGCCGTTTTCTTCGGCTGACGGCTGGCCGAGACGAAACGCCGGCGACTAAAGTACAGGTCAAAGTAATACCGGCGGATGATTCACAAGATAGGTAAAGTTATGTTAGGCGAAGATATTGCGTGGTTTGAGAGAAGTCATGGGCAGCTAAACATTCGATGTTTTGTGTACTTACACTTGCTGTGATTATGCTAGCATTATTACTTTTGGTGTAGTTATTAAATGTGTTATCAATAATCATCCCCCGGTAGCGAGGGCAAGTAGCGCTACATGGTCGCCACTGCGGATTCGAATTTCCTTATCATCAACGTAGAAACGCCCATTGATATTAAAGGCGTAATATTCTGTCAGTTTATCTTCCTCGGCACGAATAACAAGCCCCTCCAGTTTGGGGATTTTACGGCGGAGCGCCGCAATAACATCGGTCAGGCTCGCCTCATCCCTTAGTTCAACCTCCACCTTATGCTCACCGGCTATTTCGTGCGGTAGCCCGAACAATCCAATAACACACTTGAACAAAGCTCCCTTTCTCCCTTTCTATTTAACTTCCAATCTTTTTATAATTCTAAGGGGCAGTGCTGGACTGCGGTCTCTATCGAGAATGACCGGAAATCATTCGGCACATCAATATCTATGGCCATAAGTCTTTTACCACGTCATCAAGGCCTAAGTATGATAGTCTCTTTTTGCTCGGCTTGGTTGTGAAGCGGTCCCAGTCCAAGGCACCAAGATTCCAGTATATCTGAGCTTCAATATCGGCGGTCACGCCAGCCAGCGGACCCGATTCAAAAGAAGGCTGCCCTATTATCCTGGGGTGCACCGGCCACTTAAGAGGGTTTATACCTTCACGAAGGTTAAAAACATGCCTCATGGTGGCTATCCTTTCGCCCGCTTTAAACAATTCATCCTCGGAATAATCCCAGCCGGTTACCGCATTCATGAAGTTTGTCAGGTACGGCGTCATACGACCAAAATAGCAAAGCCCGGCCGCACTGAGAGCATGGCTCACGAAACTACTGGGGCCAAAGCCCTGCGTGTGACGACCAGGGGTAGCGTCCATCTGGTATCGTGCCGCCGCTGATGCGATGTTGCCTACCATTGGCGGCATGAGCTTCGGGTCATGCATCCCCAGTTCTTGTCCTCCGATATGCACCGCATACTTCTCGGCTCCTCTGCCAATTCTCTCAGCAGCTACTTTGACCCCATCAGCAAGAATGTCACCAAAACCCTCTCTTCTGGCAAGTTTTTCCGTCATGGCCACAATAGCGCGGTGGCTGCGCCAGGTAAGCTCAATACCATCGGTATCCTCTTTCGTAATGAGACCATTCTCGTAACACTCAATGGCAAAGGCAATAGTACAACCGGCAGAGATAGTGTCTATCCCATAGCGATTGCAAATGTAGTTGGCCATGGCTATTGATTCAGTATTATTGTTGAGGCACATTGCACCAAAGGAAGCCAATGTTTCATATTCAGGCCGGCGTGAACCGGCAACGTACCGGTATTCGCCGGTTCCCTCCTTTAAGCTTCCCTCGCAGGCTATAGGGCAGTGCCAGCAGCCTATATGTCTATCAAGGTTGGCTATCACTGCATCAGGTTCAATTCCGGAGACATCCGGGAAATCGGTAACCCCGATACCGCCCCAGTTCTTGACCGGCGTATCACCGCTATGAGCCGAAAGGGCGGCATGGCTACTGGTGCCATACTTGCGGAATGACTCAAGGAATGAATGCCCTCTGGATTGCGTATCGTTTAACGCTGCCAAATACTCTTTTCTCAGCCTGTCAACAGCTTGTTTATCTGCTATAGGGACGGCCTGGTCTCCTTTTACTACAACCGCCTTGAGCCTTTTGGAACCCATGACAGCCCCTAAACCGGAGCGCCCGGCAGCACAACCTCTCTGGGTTATAATACATGAAATGAGCGAGACCTTCTCCCCGGATTGACCGATGCAGGAGACACGGCTTTCTCGGCCATGTTCGGCCTGTAACATACTCTCAGTTTCATAGGTGTCTTTCCCCCACAGGTGACCGGCGTCTCTTAATTCAGCTTTGCCATTGTTGATGAGGAGATAAACTGGCCTGGCGGATATCCCGGTAAAGAAAACACCGTCATAACCGGCGAATTTGAGGTAGGGACCAAACTCTCCTCCCGAGTTAGCATCTCCCCATGTCCCAGTTATGGGCGATTTCCCCACTACAACATACCGTGCTCCGGTAGGAGTAGGGGTACCGGTGAGGGGACCGGTGATAAATCCAAGAATATTCTCCGGACCCAAAGGGTCTACACCTGCCTTTTGACGGCTGTATATTATTCTTGCCCCTAAGCCATAGCCACCGATGAAATCACGGCAAGTCTTTTCGTCGAGTGTCTCTTCCTCGAGTTTGCCTGTTGAAAGAGCTACGAAAAGAACCCTTCCGATATAACCGCCAGCCATAATTACCTCCTTGTTATGTTCTTAATGTGCCCTGCCCACAGGAATGGCCTATCCGCTAAAGCAGTGTTTTTATATTGATAGTCCCAGGAGCAAGTGGCCTGTAAAGTAATAGCTTGTCTCAGATAGTTGTGACACCCGCCAGGCTAGTACCAGTGGCATGAGCGTGTCCGGTGCTGGCGGACGGAAACTGGGCCGCTGTGCGTGTGGAACCAATTATATTCCTCCCTTGGCTGCCCAATCAAGATTTTAGCCTCCGGCAGGCCCGTAAAAACATCCCTTGTACAGGAGCTTATCCTTTGGTATCCATTTAGTCCGTCTTACATTATAGTCTATTAAACGAAGAGAGACATTGTTTACTCTGCTCTACAAGAAAGCGATTTTGTCTTTTCGGTGATTGAGTAGCCTACACTAGATAGCAGTGTGCCGATGGTGCAGGACTGCACGCGAGACTGACCTGCGAGTTATTCCTTGCGTTTGCGCTGTATATCACCGTTGGCCTGGTTGGGGCGCCCTTCGCTGCTCGTACTTCGTACAGCAATAGCTCGCTAAGGTCTTGTGCCAAACGCTCAGTCTAGCGGCCGGTGAAAAGTGCCGCCCGCTTTTCCAAAAATGCCTTTACTCCCTCTTCCTGGTCCTCAAGCGTGTAGCTGTTTCTTACCGATATCGAATGGTAGGCAGCGACTTCATATGACATGTCGAGCTGCGCCCGCATCTGCTCCTTAATGACTGCAATCGACTTCGTGGCGGCTTTTGCGAGTTTCCGCACTATCCCCTCGACGCTATTGGTCAGGTCTTTGTCCGCCACTGCCCTGTAGACTAGTCCAATCCGTGCTGCCTCTTTTCCGGAAATGCGTTCCCCAAGGAGCATCATCGCCAACGCCCGGCCGTAACCGACAACCCGCGGTAATTGATAAGTAATGCCCGTAGCAGCATACAGGGCACGTTCAACACGCGGGTCACCAAGTTCAGCATTCTCGGTACAGATTCGGATATCGCATGCGAGAGCTACGTCCAGTCCTATCCCCAGTGCAAAACCGTGGATAAAGACCACAACGGGTTTCGGTAAAGTGCGTAGAGTCTTGATGAGTGCCTGTTGTGGAAGAACGGCCGTACCGGCCTTCCGGCCCTTCCACCGGTGACCTGTCACCTGCCCCATCCCGTGCAAATCATCGCCCGCGCTGAAGCCTGTTCCTTCACCGCTGAGAACGATGACCCGGCAGTTGTCATCATTAGCCGCAGGTTCAAGCGCATCAAGAAGCTGGTCAATCATTGAATAGGTGAAAGCATTGCGCCGTTCCGGCCGATTCAATTTAAGTCGCAGTATGGGCCCATCCTTGTTAACAATGATTTCCGACATGCCGTCCTCCTATGAGAAAATAGTCTGTGCTAGCTGTCCTGAAAACCCCCTGATTTTTCGGGTGAGAATACTCCTGACGTAATCAGGCATCGCTACCGCAGTAATCACGTGCAGAAACTGGTCCTCCATAGGCGCTACCGATTAGCCCTGATTATATTCCTTCAGTAGGGGGTCAAACAACCCTTCGCTCATTACGAGTTGGCGCCCATAATAACGCCCAACCGGTGCTGGTTCCGCCAATGATGTGCGCTCTTGCTTTATAGTAAAGATAGTGGACTGCACGAAATGCACTCTTGTTACATCAAGCGGCCCTTGCCAACAAAATTCCATGTAAGTTTGCTTTTCAGGAGGAAATGGGGGAAAATATTTGTGCGGCTATGTGCGCAACTGACGCTTCCGCGGAATAATCGCAGGCCGCAATTATCTAAGAACAGGAAGACTGATGCAGTATCGGAAGTTTGGCAAGCTAGAGTGGAAAGTATCGGCGCTGGGCTTTGGTGCTATGCGGTTGCCATTGACCGGAACAGACCCGACGAATGTTGATGAGACCGAGTCTATTCGTATGATTCGCTACGCCATTGACCACGGTGTCAACTATCTGGACACAGCTTACTTCTACCACTCCGGGCAGAGCGAGCGTGTAGTCGGCCGGGCACTCCGTGATGGCTACCGCGACAGGATGAAACTGGCGACGAAAATGCCTGTCCGAATTGTCGAGTCAGCCACAGATTTCGACCGCTATTTTAACGAACAACTTGAGCGCTTGCAAACCGATAGGGTCGATTTCTACCTATTGCACGGGTTGAATCGGCAGGGCTGGCATAAGGTGCGTGACCTAGGAGTACTCCGCTGGGTTGAGGACATGATGGCCAAGAGACGTTTTGATTATGTGGGCTTCTCTTTCCACGATGACTACGAGGTTTTTAAAGAGATCGTGGATGCCTATGACAATTGGACTCTCTGCCAGGTCTTGTACAACTATATGGATGCGGACAATCAGGCAGGCCGCCGCGGCGTAGAATACGCCGCCGACAAGGAGCTGGCGGTTGTCGTTATGGAACCGCTGCGAGGTGGACTGCTTAGCCGGGAGCCCCCGAAGAAGGTGGCTAAAGTATGGGAGAGCTCGCCAAAGAACCGCAGCCGGGTCGAGTGGGCATTTCAATGGGTCTGGAACCAGCCAGAAATCTCAGTGGCTCTCAGCGGCATGAGTACAATGGAGCAAGTGGTGGAAAACGTCGCTGCCGCCGACCGTTCTGGACCAGGTACGCTCACCGCCGATGAGCTAGTACTGATAGACGAAGCTCGAGAGGCTTACCGTGATTCAAATCCCATCCCATGCACCGACTGCAAATACTGTATGCCTTGTCCTAATGGCGTGGACATTCCAAGTATCTTCCAGATCTACAACGAGGCGATAATATACAATGACCCCCGGAGAGGGCGGGGCCGTTACCGAGGACCAGGTGGGCTCAGGGAAGAACAGCGCGCTGACCAGTGCATTGAATGCGGCGAGTGTGTTGAAGCCTGCCCCCAGAAGATACCCATCACGGACTGGCTAAAGAAGGCGCATGTTCTGCTTGGGCCCAGGCAATGATTCCTTCAAGGGAGTCCGATGCAACCTTCGCCCAGCGAGCGCTGGAGATAATGGCGTAATGACTAGTCGCGTGCGAGCCTCAACTATGGCACGCTCCAACGGGTTGTTTTCGGCTGATGTTAAAAGAGAACTGAGTACCTATTCGCTGCGCTACACTTATCGCTAGATTGTGTAGCGGGGCGACAGGTTTAACCAGGTTATTCAGGACCCTAAGAGTTAGCTTCGTGACTTTCACGCTACCTCTATTGCCTTAGACCACTATGTTTGGAATGATTGACCCTCTCTTTGCCCTGCGGCTGGCAAGGACAGGTGCCTCTGTACGATGAACCACCTGTCTCCCCGCCGCTCCAGCACGGAAGTTAATCGTCCCTTGGAAAGAGCCTGTTGACACAGTTCCTGAGTGAAATCCCAGAGTGAACCCTCGTAGTTAGCATGCTTGGGATTACGGGGTCGGTATCTGGCGTTCCCTTTCAGATTCATGGCGCAGAAGAAGTTATCTTGATTTTGGCCATGCGGAGGGCTAAAATGCAAGTACCAGTAGGGGTTCTCCGGCCTCGTCGGCGATTAGTATGGTAGAGTGAGTTCCGTGCGGGCTCCGGTACCATTGAGCACGAGAAGTAGGCTGGATTGAAGATTTCTGAAGGACTCTAAGGTTCACCGTGTAGCGTCGCCGTAACCCGGGCTACGGTTGAGTAATATCGAGAAGGAAGCCGCGACGATGAAGGTCGACGCCCATTTGCATCTATTTTCGGCATCGTGGTTCGAGCCTTCGGTACCGATTTTCCCAAGACCACAGAAGCGGAACCGCCGCCGGCTTACAGCGGCGTAAGGAACGCCACGGAGAAGTGTCCTTGTGCGGTACGGCTGACCTCCTGCTGCCACTATTGACCAGCGCCTTCTCTGATATACCTGACCTCCAACCAAAAACTGGCCCAGCCAGTGGTGAACTGGTATTAGTGATGGAAGCAGGCTACCCATCCTTCGGCTTTTTTGGTCGCCACCGTTTCTTTCACACCCCTGCCGATGACCCTGACGTAACCGCACCCGAGATACTTGAACCAATCGCGATGGCTCTCGCCAGGGCGTTGGAGGCACTTGAGGTGAAGGAAAAACCGTAAAGCTGCATCATATTAGAAGGAGTGCATCCCGATGCCAGAAGCCCTTTTTAAATGGAATTGAAATCCATTGCCAGCGGAACGGAGCAGGCCCGCACAACTTCTTACTGTTCGATGGTCTGGGTTTATGCCACGCTCTGTTCAGACTGACCCCTGAATTCATTCGGTGACTCAACATCAAGCCAAGATGTGCATCTGGCGTATATTGACACTGTAACAAGAGCTAGTGTATCGTTCTAATCAAAAAGTGGGGAGGCGCTCGGATGAAAGCGTACTGCATGAAGTGTCGCTCAACCAAGGAGATAAAGAACCCAAAGAGCGTTACAATGAAGAACGGCAGACCAGCAACCCAGGGAACATGCCCAGCGTGTGGCACCAAGATGTTCAGAATCGGGAAGAGTTAGACCGAGAGGCTAACCTGAAGAATTTGTTGGAAGGCTGGGTTTCCCATGGGAAAGGCGGCGTTGAGACTGTGAATTGGGTACAGGTTTTCTGTCTGGAGAATGGGAAAACAGTGGGGACGTGGTGGCCAGGCTACGTGATGGGTGTAGAGTGGTGGGGTGGCTAAGATACAGCTGTCCCTGGAGCGGGCTCTGCGCCACGAGGAGATTCTGAGGGCGTAGGGTCTTCAAGGAAAGGAGATGCGAGATGGTGACTGAGCATGAAGCATGGCTAAGAATGACAATGGAGGAGCCGATAGACCCTGAGCTACCCATATGTGACCCACACCACCATCTGTGGGACCGTCCCGCACTCCGAGACCGTCCCAGCAACCGCTACTTGCTTGAGGAGCTGCTACAGGACACCGGAGGAGGCCACAACGTCGTCCAGACCGTGTTTGTAGAGTGCGGGTCGATGTACAGGAAGGACGGGCCTCACCAGATGCGGCCTGTGGGTGAAACAGAGTTCGTGCAGGGCATTGCGGCCCAAAGCGCAAGCGGGCAATACGGAACAACCAGCGTCGCCGCCGGGATAGTGGGTCATGCAGACCTCACGCTTGGTGCCGCGGTAGCAGCGGTGCTCGAGGCCCACATAGCGGCCAGCAGCAATCGATTTCGTGGGATTCGGCATTCAAGCGTCTGGGATGCAAGTACTGATATCAGACCCTACATGAACCCTCCCAAGGGGCTGCTATTAGACTCCAAGTTCCGCGAGGGGTTTGGATGCTTGCAGAAGTACGGCTTGAGCTTCGATGCATGGCTTTACCACCCACAGTTGACCGAACTGGCGGACCTGGCAAGGGCCTTTCCAAACACTCCGATCATCGTGGACCACATTGGGGGGCTACTCGGCGTCGGTCCATACGCTGGGAAACGTGAGGAAGTATTCCAGCAATGGAAGACCGGGATCACTGAACTGTCGACCTGCCCCAATGTGGTTGTGAAGCTCGGCGGCCTCGGCATGCCGATATGTGGCTTCGGCTGGAATGAGCGGACAACTCCAGCAAGCTCAACCGAGTTAGCTGAGGCCATGGCACCATATTATCACTGGTGCATTGAGCAGTTTGGGGCGAACCGATGCATGTTCGAGAGCAACTTCCCAGTCGATAAGGTGTCGTATTCGTACACTGTAATGTGGAATGCCTTCAAACGTATCGCCGAAGACTTCTCTCCCGAGGACCGGGCCGCCCTGTTCCATGATACCGCCGTGAGAGTGTATCGTCTCTCCAGCAGACACTAAGGCATGAGGAAATTCTGAGGGTGTAGGTCTCATCGGCTATCTGTAAGGAAGTCCTGGGCATCACACGATTCGCCCTATTGTTGGGAGGCGATAGCGGTTACAGGCCGGTCTTGGCGCGCTGCACAAATGCCATTGCGGCCATAACCAGAAACGTGAGAACAGTTGCAGCAGTCCACCACTTCCCCGCCTGCCCGGCAACGCCGATCATCCCGCCAGTTGCCCCGAAAAAGAAGATGACGTACAGGATTGTGGCCCACCTGACGCTTCTGAACTCGAGCTTCAGGACGTAGTCTATCAGCAGTTCGGCAAATAGAAACAGAATCATGAGGCCAAGCCAGAGGAAATATATGTGTGACCGGTTCGTCTGGAAAGCATTGACAAATAGGTATATCAAAGGGACGACAACCAAAAAAGAGGTGAGTCCGATCCAACGCCCCACCTCCGGACGGCCCACCAAATGCATTGAGAACACCGATATGATAAGCACAAAATAGATATTTGCTGTGATGGCGCCAATCATGTCCGCAGTTCGGACCAGTTGAGTATCTATCGTTTGTAATTCCTCCAGCAATGTCTTGCTGGTACGGCGACTACGAGATGCCCAGTCCATGATATACCATATTTACAAATGGCTCAAATCAGCAAGACACTGAAAAAGGCCTCCCGAAGACTTTGAGGCGAAGGCAACAAAAAGATTTCCTAATAATTGTCAAGGCGACTCGAGGGGATGATAGCAGAACAAGCCGGCGTTGAAACTGGAGCCGATTTCGGAGGGCGGGTCATGCAAAGAAGCCTGAAATCAAGTCTGCTACTTCTTTCGGCTTTTGGAACTCCAGATCATGTATTCCGCCTTCAAGTCCCACAATTTTTATCTTGGGTAGATATGCCTTGAAGAATTCAAGATTGGGGTCAAGTATCGATTTCTTGAAATCCGACTCGGTGCCGTACAGATAGAGCACAGGCGTGATCATGGATTTTGCTTCTTCTTCAAAGACTTAGTACAGAGTCGCCGATATTTCCTAAAGAACAAAACAGGCCAGCTATGCACGCTTGTATGTGGAGTAAGCTATGCATTCTATCTCAATAAGCATGTTGGGAATCACCGGTCCCGTGACAACCGTAGAGCGAGCCGGGTAGTCTTTCGGAAAGTAGCTTTGATATACCTCGTTCATTTGGGCAAAATGGTCGGCGTTGCCCAAGAAGACGGTTACCTTTACTACGTCATTCAAAGATGAAACGGCTGATTCTAAGACCTGCTTAATGTTTTCCAGACATTGTCGGGTCTGGGCCACTATCCCCTTCACCTCTTTACCACCGGCATCTATGAATCCAACCTGACCTGATACGAAAATGTAATCTCCCGCCCTTATAGCTGGTGAAAAGGGGAGTTTCGGTGCGTTAGGTACTGTAATGACTTCCTTTCCCATAATAAAACCTCCCATATGTCTTTATCCCGGACGGTGTCTGTGCTTATGATACGGTAGCCAGAAGAATTATGCAAAAGTCCTGAACCTGGGTTCCCTCCTTGTCCGCTCCACCTGGCGAAGCAGGACTCTATTCACGAGCTGTCGCTTCCCTGTATGGCCCGTGGCACAATCAGTTGCTGATATTAAGAAAGGCAAGCTTGAAAGCTTGCCTTTCTTCTTGTTGTGCTGACTCAATTGTCTTCGCCAAACAAGAAGCCGAAATGTGCTCCAGATACCCCCAGCTTTTCAGTTTCGTGGAGATTGGCAAATCGAGTTACAGAAACACGAACGGAATGAGCTCCAGGCTCTTGAAAGCATCAAGAACAGATACCTCCAAAGCTATTGGGTCCCGGCAGAAGAACAGGTGCGACGGGCAGTTACAGTCGCTACAGCCAAAGCCGGCTATGGGTGACAATCTGAGAGACAGGGTTTGGGCCGCCATACACTCTTTTCTCTCACTAGTTTTGGCACAAATGATGCCTCGTATCTTGGCGATGCTCAACAGATAGTCTATGTGCCAGTGATGCCTTTTCGTTGAACTGAGATGTCTGGCCAGTCTCCTCTCCAGACCGGACAGCGCCGAGCCCACATATCCATAGAACCCCTTTTGGAAATCAAACTGGCGGTTCTTACCTGCAAGAATCATATTCGGCTCATCAAGTTCGATTAGTATGACATATATTCCTATCATCTCAGTGCCACTCTGGATGTCTAAATATTGGCCCGACTACTTATCACTATGGCACGCACCGCCACCGAGGTCATTTTTCATCTTTTTGTTCAATCCCGGGCGCGTCACCGTTGCCAGTTACCACAATTGGGATAGTTGCACGTGCCGCCATTCCATAGTACGATGCGTTTCTATGACATCATT
>CAYGYD010000025.1:11270-18122 GCA_964354005.1 uncultured Dehalococcoidales bacterium
GGGATAGTTGCACGTGCCGCCATTCCATAGTACGATGCGTTTCTATGACATCATTCTACGACATCATCTATGACATCATTATACGGCATCACACAAGTAATAGATGCCGCCCATCCCATCGTTCCACCCAAATGTTGGTCGATTATTGGTTCGGGAAGGGGATTAAGGGGATAGGGGCGAGCTTAAGGTAAAACGCCAACCAAATGCAAATAATACCAACGAGAACACTGACTTGACAAGCGATAAGAGCGGGGGTGTATCATTTTAGCACCAACGATTTATCCGAAAACAATTGAAACATTACCGGGCCCTGTACCAACTTTCTCTAATATTGTTCCAGATTCACCAGTCAGGGAAGATGGTTTATTTCTTTCTTGCGGCCAACCGGCTTATGGTCATATAGAACTGGTAGCCTAACGGATTATGGGTTTTATTAATAAATAGGAAGGAGGTCAGAAATTGGCTAATCCAATACTTCTGTACGAAGTTAAAGATGAGATTGCTCATATAACTATGAATCGTCCAGAAAAGCTAAATGCTTTAAATGGAGAGTTGAGCGATGCACTGCGGGAGACATGGGAACGCTTCGAGAAAGACCCTGATGCCAGAGTGGCTATTCTCAGCGGAGCCGGCAAAGCATTTTGCGCTGGGGCTGATATTACACCTGGGGCAACTAATCCGAATGTTCCTTTTCAGGTTCATCAAGGTTATCCGCCAAACGGCATATCAGTATTCAAACCTATCGTAGGCGCTGTTCATGGCTATGTTCTCGGTAGTGGCTATGCTCTAGCAGTCAGAGGTTGTGATATTACAATTGCCGCCGAGAGTGCCCTAATCGGTTTTCCAGAGCCGAGAGTTGGTCTGCCACTGCCTCCAGTAGAATACCTACCGTACATGCCGTTTAAGATAAGCTTGGAATTCATGTTGCTTGCCTGGAATGGGGGACAAATAATGAGCGCTCAAAGGGCCTACGAGGTGGGTCTCGTCAACAAAGTCGTTCCCGATTCGGAGCTTATGTCAGAAGCAATCAGGTGGGCAGAACTGTTAAAAAAGATACCGCCACTATATATTAAGGCAGTTAAGTATGGACATTACAAGACAACAGACAACAAGGTCAGGGTAGATGAAAGAGAGTATATAAATTTCATATGGCCTCAAGAAATAAGCGAAGATAGGAAAGAAGGACTCAGGGCCTTTTTGGAGGGAAGAGAGCCGCATTTTAAGGGACGTTAATATAAGACTATTTGTATTTAGATAGAGGGGGAGACATGCCGTCGGACAACATTTCTCGCCGGAGCACGGGCAATAAGAAAAAGAGGGCCGAAGCTGTAATCAGACTGATGGAGATAGACGATATCAGCACTGTCTATCACCTCGGGGAGCGACTCTTCACCAGTGAGGAGTTCCCCATCTTATATCGCACCTGGGACCCTTATGAAGTCAGTATCCATTTCACTACCGACCCGGACTATTGCCTGGTGGCGGAGGCGGATGGGAAGGTGGCCGGTTTTATCATGGGCACGACTATTGAGAAAGAGGGCACCGCCTGGAAAAAATACGGGTATATTAGCTGGATAGGGGTAGACGAGGCTTTCCAGAGGAGCAACCTGGGTCACCGCCTCTACCGGAAGCTGGAGGTGAGACTGCGCAAAGACGGCGTCCGGATGATGATTGTAGACACTGAGGCGGATAACCAAGAGGCCATCGCCTTTTTTCAGGACATGGGCTTTTCACTCAGCAGTGAATATGTGTGGCTGGCCAAGACACTGCGCCGGCGGGGAAAGAAAGAGGCGGAATCCGAGAAGGCAGCATCGCTCAGTGTAAGAAGCACTAGGCGATACAGTAGGCGGCGATGAAAAGGATAGGCGGCTCTGCCGGTAAGGCTAGTTTTGAAAGGAAGTTATGGTGGGAGCATCAGATAACCTCTCATTAGAGATACAGCCGGAAAGACTGAAAGGCTTGCTCAAGGACCTGGTTGATATATACAGTCCTTCCGGTAAAGAAGAGGAGATTCTGGAGTATGCCGAAGCCTACCTCAAGAAGCAGGGCCTAGCAGTTGTCAGACAGGAGGTGGATGAGAACCGTTGTAACCTGGTGACTTTCCCGGAAGCCGGAGACGAGGTCGACCTTTGCTTTATCGGCCACCTAGATACGGTCAGTGCTCACGACTTGGAGGAGTACGGTTTTCGTGAGGATGGGGACACAGTCTTCGGGCTGGGCACCGCCGATACCAAGGCCGGCTGTGCTGCCATGATGGAGGCCTTTACGATACTATCACAAAGGGGGGGCAATTTCCCACCAGTGGGCCTGGCTTTAGTCGTGGGTGAGGAAGAAGACAACAGCGGTGCCCGCAGGCTGGTGGAGGAGTACGATTTTGGCTGGGCGGTCATTGCCGAGCCGACCAACCTGGCTCCCTGTTTTGGTCACTACGGTTATCTGGAGGTGCTGTTACGCACCCGGGGCAAGCGCGCCCACTCAGCCATGCCGGAGCTGGGGCAAAATGCCATCGAGACGATGCTGAAATTGCTCCTGCAGATTACCGAGTATGCCACTTCTGGCTCACATAAGCTGGTTTACAATATCCGGGAACTCTCCGGCTATCCTGGCGGATTTTTCGTGCCGGATAGTTGCGAGGCCTGGCTTGACCTGCACCTGCCGCCTGACTTTCGCATTGATGTGCTGAAAGGTGAACTGGAGCAACTGGTGACCAGCGCTGTCAAAAGTGTTCCTGGTCTGGATGCCGACCTGAGATTTGAAGAGACCTACGCTGGCTACCGCATTTCTCAGGAGAGGCCGCTGGCCAAAAAGCTAGCTGAGGTCTTTAGAAAATTGTCCCTTCCCTGGGAGCCGGAGAACTTTCGCAGTCACTCGGATGGCAATATTCTCTGGGTGGCCGGGGTGGACCCCATCATCCTGGGGCCGGGTCGCCTTGAAGTAGCCCATACTCCTGAGGAGTCAGTCTCTTTTCGGCAGGTGCTTGAAGCGGCGCGAATTTACCTGAACTTCGCCCTGTCTTTGTGAGCGCTTAGCGGTCGTAGCTGTTTTCTACTGATAAGCAAGCTGAGAGGCGAGGCTTAGGCCTCGCCTCTCAGTCATCTGACTTGGCCGGGATATCCCTTGTCTATCTATTTCACGACCACGGTCAGACGGAATGTCCACTCACCTTTCTCGCCACCTTCCCACGGTCGACTATATTCCACATATATGGTGCTGGTGCCTTTCTTGAGTGCCTTGAAAGTCCAGACTTCCTGGCCCGGAGTCCCGGTAGCTGGTGTGGCACTGCCTTCAGTTTGGGGGGCAACATATTTATGGTCGGTCTGCTGGACTATGGTCAGGTCGCTAATCTGGGCCGATTCCGGCCATCCGAAGCCAGTTGACGGGTTGGAGCACAAAGTTACTGTGATTGTATCGCCAGTTCCTACTTCCACCTGCCTGGTAACTTCCTTCTGGTTCGTAAACTCAGTGCAGGAAACTTCTACCGCAGTCAGCTTCGGGCCTGAAGAACAGGCGAGCAAGAATATGGCGATAGCCATGGCCGTGACAGTCATCATTGCTTTTAGCTTCATTCTGCTCCCTCTTTCAACTCAATTTTGCTTCCGGTCTACAGGTCTTACCTCGAGTCACTTTGGCTTTTCTGTTGGTTCTCACCTTGGACAGTTCTTAATTGGCGTCAACCTGGTCGGTTTCATTGTCGGCGATTACCTGCAGTCGGTCGGTATCAGGTTTGACCGGTGTCAATCTTGGCAGCACCACTAGAATCAGCACCCAAGCCAGCCCAATCACACCACCAAAAGTCGGCAGAATACGGTCGCTGAGCGGTAGCGGCTGTCCCCAGGCAATGGCCAGTGTGGCGATTCCGCCAACGCCGAAGATTACCATCAGCGCCATATTAAGTGTTTTGTTTTTCATTGTCTATGCCTCCACCCTTTACTTCTTCTCCCTGTTTACTATTTATAACGAACCAGCAGGGAAAAAGTAACGCCCGATTTTTGAACAAAGTACACTTCAACCGTGAAGGCGTCAGGTAGCGGGGGGCTACTTGCCTCCAAGAGGCCGTTTTATCAACCTCGCCCCCTTTTTCCCCCTCTCCATTCTTGGAGAGGGGGACGAAAATTAGAAGAGGGCTAAGCCCTCTTGGACACCCATATATTGAAAGGAGGGCATAGCCTCCTCTTTATGAATTCCTTCCCTTCCCATTAGATAGGGAGAGGGGTGTAAGAGAGGGGCTTCGCCCCTCTCTTACTTCTACTCCCCCTTCCCTTAAAAAGGGAAGGGGGCAGGGGGATGGGTTACTAAACAACCTATCTTTAACCGCCTTGCCCGTTTCGGCCTCTGCTGGTATAATAACAGAAGCTGACAAAGCGAAGGTTGGCACCTCTCAAAAAGCCGGGCAGTCAGAGTTGGGCACTCCCCGATAGCTCAACGGTAGAGCGGGCGGCTGTTAACCGCTAGGTTCTAGGTTCGAATCCTAGTCGGGGAGCCAAGTTTTAATGTAGGATACTCGTTGAGCGGGTCCTTACTATACGCCTTCAGTACGCTCAGTTACCGTTAAAGAATATGCCAATTAAATTGACTTTTCTCGGGGCGGCCCACTGTGTTACCGGCTCACGGTACCTCGTGGAGACCAATGGCACCAGGATTCTGGTCGATTGCGGGCTTCATCACGAGCGGCAATTTAAGGGTCGGGACTGGTTGCCTTTTCCGGTGCCGCCGGATAAGCTGGATGCTGTTCTCTTAACCCACGCTCATCTTGACCACTCCGGTCTGTTGCCCAAGCTGGTCAGAGAAGGATTCCAGCACGCAGTCTACTGCACGGCGGCCACGGCGGAGATTGCCGAAATCATACTCTTGGATTCAGCCAACCTCCAGCAGGAAGACGCCGAGTTCAAGAAGAAACGACACGAAAGGGAAGGGAGAAGAGGTCCCTATCCAGAAATCCCACTTTACACCACGAACGATGTCAGGGCCTGTTTCCCCCTATTCTCGCCCGTCCGTTACCGGGAGACGATTGAGGTAGGTCGAGACATTCAGGCCACCTTCTATGATGCCGGGCATACTCTGGGCTCAGCCATGCTGGAACTGAGAATAAAAGAGAAGGGGGCGGAGAAGACGATTATCTTTTCCGGCGATATTGGCCGGTGGGGGAGACCAATACTACAGGACCCGACCCTGTTTGAGGTGGCGGACTATGTGGTGATGGAATCCACCTACGGCGACCGTTTGCTGGAACCAGTGGCCGACATGCCGGGTGAACTGGCTGACAACATAAACTGGACAGTCAAAGCCGGTGGCAATATCGTCATTCCCAGTTTTGCCTTTGAGCGAGCTCAAGAGGTCCTGTATTACCTCAACCAGTTGCTCCTGCAGAACCGAATCCCGCATCTGATGGTTTTCCTGGACAGCCCGATGGCGGTGAGTATTACCGAGGTCTTTCAGCACACCCCGGAGCTATTAGATGAAGAAATGCTCAGGCTGATGCGTCAGGGAAAATCCCCCTTCGACTTCCCTGGCCTTCATTTTGTCAACACCACCGACCAGTCCAAGGCCATCAATCACATCGCCGGCACGGTCATTATTATTGCTGGCTCGGGGATGTGCACCGGCGGCCGGATAAAGCACCATCTGGTAACCAATATCTCTCGAGGCGATAGCACCATACTTTTCGTGGGCTATCAGGCGATCGGGACTCTGGGCCGGCAAATCGTGGATGGGGCTAAGGAAGTCAGGATTCTGGGTCAATATCACCCGGTAAAAGCCAGGGTAGTACAGCTCAACGGCTTTTCCGGCCATGCTGACCAGCCCCAGCTTCTCAAATGGTTGTCAAATCTCAAGAGGCCACCGAGGCATGTTTTCATCACTCACGGGGAGCCGGAGGTGGCGGAAAAGTTCGCCGGGCTGGTAAGAGAGAAGACGGGCTGGGCAACTGCGGTACCGGAGTATGCCGACGAATTTGCTCTCGACTAGATGGTTACTTGGTCACCGCCTTTCGACCGACAATCTCCTGCTTAATATACCATTTCTGAACAGCCTCAATCACGGCATCAGGCGTATCGCAGACTCTCAGCAGGTTGAAATCCTCCTCTGAGACATAGCCATTGGCTAAGACCGGATTCCGTAACCAGTCGAGAAATCCTTTCCAGAACTGGCTGTCAAAGAGGATGACCGGGAAGGGTTTTATCTTGCTGGTCTGTATCAGTGTCAGTATCTCAGTCAATTCGTCCAGGGTACCCAGCCCGCCGGGCATGATGATGAAGGCGGAGGCATACTTGACCAGCATGACTTTACGGACGAAGAAGTGGCGGAAGGTTATCGACCTGTTGGCATAGGGGTTACAGAGCTGTTCCTCAGGCAGGTCAATATTCAGTCCGACTGAATTTACCCCAGCCTCGTGGGCGCCCTTGTTGGCGGCTTCCATCACTCCCGGGCCACCGCCCGTGACGATGGAAAATCCCAGTTCACCGAGGCGGCGGGCGATTTCTTCCGTCTGCGCATAAAGCTTATCTCCCGGCTGGAGGCGAGCCGACCCGTAAATGCTCACTGCGGGTTCGATGCCGGAGAGCTTGTCAAATCCCTCAACAAATTCACCGATGATGCGGAACATGCGCCAGGACTCTTCTTTGACCAGTTGGTTGATTTCATATTCGTATGCCATAAGGAACCACCTTTGCCCAAAACTTTTTGCTAAGAGTAACCTCTATGAGGTCGTTTATTAACCTCACCCCCTGCCCCCTCTCCTAGAAGGAGAGGGGAAAGATTTTAAGAAGAGGGACGCCGTCCCTCTTAGACGCCGTTTTAGACTACGCGCTTTGTGCTAGGCGCATAGCGCCATAGGCTGCTTCCCTACTCGCCCGT
>CAYGYD010000026.1:0-17590 GCA_964354005.1 uncultured Dehalococcoidales bacterium
CTACACTCCTACCCATCTGTTAAATATATTATCACAACATACCAAGAAAATTAAGACAAGGCAATATTGTCTATTAACCCCTCCCCTCACCCCCTTAATCCCCCTCTCCTTATCAAGGGAAGGGGGGTCAGGGGGATGGGTTGGTAAACAATCTCATATCACCTCGGCCGCCACATGGTGACACGGAGAAGCATCACCAGTGTAATAAATCTGGCAGCGCTCGTCAAACTCAAAGGCGGGGCTCCATTATTAACCCCTATTAACCCCGCCTGTTCCTTTCTGATACAATAGTGCTGTGAAACGAGTAGCGGTGCTCATCACTATCGCCCTCTGCCTCCAGCTGGTCGCCGCCACTCTGGTGCACTCAGCGCCGGCTGATGCCGCTTTGGTCAAGGAACTGAACTTTGTCTTCCTTCATGGCGCCGGTGGTAACGCCTGCTCTTTGCAGCTTCTAGAGGACGCCATCATGGCACAAATACCCGACTATATCCTGGAATATGAGCAGACTAACCCGGGCATCAAGATTAGGGTTGATTCCTTAAGAAGGTGCTACCCTAATGATGTTGACATCTACACCTGGGCCACCAACATTGTCGACAGCCTCAAGCAACACTTCAAAAACAAGAAAAACTTAATTCTGATTGGCCATAGCATGGGTGGCAAGACGGCGCTTTATACGGTCGCCCACAACATCGGCGATTTAGCCGATGAGGTGGCCATGGTCGTCACCATTAACAGCCCAATTAAGAGTCTTGATGGCTACTATGTGGCCGGCGGTGGCGCGCCGTTAGATTACTGCCGCGCCCGATGGTTACTCTCCGACCAGGGGATATGCAATTCCGTCGTCTACTACGACAGTTCCCAGGATGGCAAATTGGTGGGTAGTTCTAAGCACTGGCTGGCCTTTACTTCTAGTGAGGGGGCACCGCTCAGCCAGCAGTTTGACGTCAGTGGTGTTGATGCCCTGCCGCGAGATATGGATGATGTCCTGATACCCATCTCCGCCCAGTATTCCTATGGAGCGGATGTCATCTATTACGGAGAACATGGGCATAGTGATTTGGGCAATAATGATGAAGTGGCCCAGTTCATTGCGGACAAAACCCTCCGCTATATTTTCGGCGGCGATATAGAATTCTCGGCCTTCAACGAGGGTGGCTCCTTTGAACACCGGGCCAACTGGCTACCCGGAACCGACTCCTGGGAGGAGGTGGTGGGGGAAGTGCCGGCCAGCCGTGGCACGGTGCGCCATACCAACGAGTCCTTTTTCAAATGGCAGGCATGGGAGGATGTGGTTGGGGGGTGTCCTCCCGGTAACCAGCGAAGTAGCTACCAGGTCAATCGCACCAATCGCTTTCCATTTCTGGCGGGAATCAAAGAAGCGCGCTGGCTCAGTTCAGATAATTCGGGAGACTGCCGCCTTTACCTCCGCACCTGGGCCGCGCCCCGAAGCACGGTGCAGGTGGACTGGGCTATTTTTGAGCGCGGGCTGTTGCCGCCGGACGGTCAGCGTGACCACTATGAGGTGAGGATTGTTACCGGCACGCCCCTCACCAGCATTACTGGGGTATCCTGGCTGACCGATGACCCCCGCGATTCAAGATTGAGAATAGCTTCGCAAGCCGAGAGCCCCTTCCGCTGGTTCCGGGCGGAATGGCAGGTCTTTACCAAAGAAATCCGCCAGAAGAGAGTCATTGATGAAATCCCGGCCCAACTGGCGACATCGCCGTAGCTATACTCCCAATTCACTTCTGGTTCGCGCTAAGCGGAGCAGACTGTCCCGCGTGACGATGCCAACCGCCTCATCCTTGTCCAGTACCGGTAACTCACTCGCTCGCAAATCGTCCATCTGCTCTAGCAAGCTGACGGCGGATTGCTCCACTCTTGCCACTTTGACTCGCGATGCCGGAACCATCACTTGCCCCACCGTAGTAGAGGCCCAGCTTCTTCTGGGTACTGACTTCAACCGACGCAAAGTAACTACCCCCTGCCATTTAGCCCCGTCCTTGACCACAAAGTAGCGCTGGCCGGTAACCAGCACCCAGTCCCGTACCAAGTCCCTGATGTTGAGGTCGGGAGTAATAAAACGGTATTCTTTGCTTATCATGTGGCCGGCATTGAAACCCTCAAGGCCGGCATAGAATTCCGCCTGGCGGCGGCTCAGCCCGGCCGCACTGGTTAAAGCCCATCCCACTAGGGCCATCATTAGTCCGATAAACCACTGTTGGCCAAGGACGATTAAGGAAATCCCGCCGCCAACAAAAATCAATCCAATCGCCCAACCCACCCAGCTCAGGATTCTTATTGCCCCATAGTAGTTCCCTGTCGCTGGCCACAGATAGGCCACCAGGAGCCGGCCGCCGTCAAGCGGGAAGACAGGAATGAAATGGAAAAGAGCCAGCATGAAATAGATAAAACCCAACCATTGAGTAAGCCCGGCCACCACCTCGCTTCCGGCAATGACAAATCCGATATAAATTCCGTAAAATACCACGGCGATAACTAAATTGGTGACCAGCCCGGCCACCGCGATTAATCGCTCTAGGATCGGTTGGGTAGATTGGGCAGAAGACTGGAATACCCCGCCAAAGACAAACAGGGTGAGGCGTCTCACGAACACGCCCCGACTCATGGCCAGTGAAACAATAGCTAGCTGGCGAAGGCTCACTGCGACAAAAAGGAGCAGTCCGGTGACCAGTCCGAAGGCTATCCTTTGCCAGAGAGAAAAAACCTCCGGGAACTGAGTCACCACGATGGCCGTGATGAGAGCCAGAGCCACCAGCCAGGTGTAGTGTACCCGAACTCTGACCTTGAGAATCTGCCCCAAGCCAAGAGCACTTTTCATTTATCACCCCCCAACCACGCCCTAACAGCCGTCGTATCTGGCATTTTGGGCGAGCGGCTTGTTTTTGTCAAGCCTTTCTGGTGACAACACGGGGTTGAGTTGAGATGCGCTGGGGGTTTTGGTTTGATGGATGCCGGAAGAAGCAGCGTTGCTCTGGCCACCCGGGGGAGCCGGGCGGCTGACGTCGCCAGGTGACTGAAGTCTCATTATCGACGCTGAACACGCTATTCTCACTATTGGCGATAGAGCGGGACCCGGTCGGTGAATTCAAATATTTTTATTGCCGGTACTTGCCCTGTATCGGATATGGCTACCAAGTCCTCTGAGCTATAGACAAGCTTATAGTGCTGCAATTCTTCAAGCGGCACCGGACTGACCATTGGGTCAGTGCCGACTATTCTGTAATTACCCGACTTCTGGCTTGAGATATAAGATTCTGCTTCCTCATAACTGCTAAACTCCTTTTCACTCAGGACTTCCCCGTAAGATGTCCCGTCTGGATTTACTCTCACCTGGTAGGAAATCACCAGTGTCTTTTCTGGCTTGACGGCCTTGCCATCAAAGTTATAGAGCCTGACCGCCAGCGAGCGGTAGTATTCCGGATTGATATAGAGTTTCTGGCTGTTCTCCTGCGGTGACCAGTAGACGGCAAAGAAGTCGGTGGGCTGTTGCCCGGCCCAGGTGGCCACTGCCCAGAACTTGCTGGAAGCCGTCTCATAGTCCATAATCACATAGCCGGTGCCTATTTCCTGGGCTATCTTACTACCTGAGCTCTCATCCTGGGCGGTAAGATATGTAGCCACCTTGGTCACTGCTTGCGGGTCTTGACCGGGATTGGCATTCGGTATTCGGTGCCCTATCCGTGTAATCCAGTAGCCATAGTCCCACCACGCCGTCACGCCGTAGGCGGATTCCGGATATCGGTAAGGCTCCCCTGTGGGCGGTCGCTGTGGTTGGTAGTAAGCAGCGGCATCGCCGAAGGGCTCCGGTGTATTGTCCTTTAGCCACGAGAGCGAGCTACACCAGGCATCACTGGGGGCAAAGGGTGTACTGCCAGCCGTAGCTATTGCTGGCTGAATGTTCCAGAAGAAGGCAACAAAGAAGATGACAACGGCCCCCAAAGTCACTATCAAGTAGCTGGCAGTACTCTGGGAACGCCTTCTTTTCTGTTTGCTCTTTTTACTGGCTGCCCTCGTTGGTTGTGGAGTTGCCTTCCTGATTAGTTCGCCGGCACCGGCCAGTTCCAGAGATCGCCATAAAAGGTATCCGGTGAGGATTGTCACATTGACGGCAAAGTAATAGGCAAAACGACGTTGAGCCAAAGTCGCGGCTAATATTATTAAGCTCCAGACTACTAGCAGTGTCTTGTCAGGGTCACCTCGTCTGACGACGAGGTAGATGAGTATAGCGAGCGATATTATGCTGAGAAAGAAGGACATCGTGAAATTGCCCCAGGCGAGGGTCAGCGAGAATTCGCCATCCGGAGAGAGGAAAGGCCGTGCCTCAAGCGTGGTTCGCAAAGTGGCCGACGGAGCAAAGATGCCAAAGGCATCAAGCATCGACCTGAAGAGGGATGGGCTAGCGACATAAAGAATGGCTGCGCCCGCCAACCCAAGTCCCACAATCGCTACCGGGTAGTAAGCTGGTCTCAGCCCTTTCCAGGTCATGAGTCTAGAAAGCCCTCCCAGGAGCAAAGGAATTAGCAGAGCAATTCCTAGCGAGCCAGTGGTGAGAATGCCCGGTGAAAAAGGCACGACCATGAGCAGCGAAACCAGAAAGAGAATAGCTCCGGTAAAAGACAAGTAGTCCGTGCTTCTGCGCCATAAGTGGTCGATGACAAACTGAACCAGTAGATAGGCACAGACCACGAAGACAAAAAGAAGTGCCCCGGTCCAGGTAAGGATATACAATCCAAGGAAGACACCGGCCAGCAAGCTATACACGAGCGGCTTCGTAGCCGCCGCCCGATTCCATGTCGCAAGGTGACTGAAAGACAGACTATTTTGTCTTGCCGACTTAGTCGCGAGAATGAAGAATAGCATGGCTGTGGCGGTGAGAAAAGTTTCGGCAACGTGCTGGTCCGTGAAGCCGAGAATTGAACGACCGAGAAACTCACCTGGTAATATGGCCAGTAGGGCAGCAGAGATCAGCCCGGCCCAGCGGCCGAATAGCTCCTTGCCAGCAAAGTAAACTGGGAGGATGGTGAGGGCGCCGAGAACGGCTGGGAAATAGGCTCCAATCACATCGACGGTATGCTCGGTTGGCGAACCGAGGCCAACCACCCAGGCAATGCTGGCGAGTAACCAGTTGAAGAGGTGTATTTTGCTCAGGCCCACACCACCCGGGAACTGCAAATAGGGGTCAAAGGTCGGGAAATGTGGGAAATTGCTAGCCATAGTATCAACGAGGCGCATCTGGAAGTAAGCATCATTGCCGGTGAATTTGATCCAGTTAGGGGTGAACACATCATCATGGACGAAGGCAACACGAAGAAATAGAGCAACACCCATGAATACAAGCAACATTAATGCGATGACAAGGTTGCTGGAAAATCTTGGTTTGCGCTCTGTCTTCCTCAATACATTGCCTCCAAACATTGCCTCCAAGTCTTGATAATGTGTTAAGTATTGCACAGTCGAGTGATGTTGACAAGAGGCAAAGACAGCTACTCAGGGTTTCTACCGGTGGTGTTAGCCGGTGAGTTAAGCCTGTCGTTGTGGCAGCATGCCACAACGCAGTTGAATTTTGGGCCATCGTTTGAGCTGAGCGACTTTGAAAGAGTCATGTTATTCCTCTAATTCGTCTTACATGAAGCGCACACCATTTGATGAATGTTGAACAGTGGTGGGTACGCCGGATATAATTGGAGCGTCTCATACCGGAGCTTGGTAGGGACCCATTTGGCAATGTTGGGACAGCAAAGAGTGATATCCTGAGTGTCCCAAGCTAGGGCGTAATCGAAGCTCGTGCCTTGATGAGAGATAAAGTGAAGGGTTAGTGAATGCTAAAGGTAGTTGTGGTCAATCCCCTACAATCTGGGCAGACCGCAGGTGATCTCGGTTGGAGACCTGAAGGTGAACCCAAGAGGCATGTTATGGACTTGGGCAGAAGTAAGGCAGAGCAGTGAACATCCTTTTTGTGCACGAGGTCGATTGGCTTAAGAAGGTTGTCTTTGATATACACAACCTCGCCGAATCTCTGTCTATTCTTGGTCACCGGGTGTATGCTATTGACTACGAGGACACCTGGAAAAGAGAGCGACTTCTCGAACTGGGCAGTCTGAAAACTAAGGAAATTAGGGGTGTCTCTCGCGCAGTTCCGGGGGCATCTGTGTGCTTGCGGCGTCCCGGATTCATCAAGATTCCTGGTTTAAGTCGGTTGTCAGCCGGTTACACGCATTATCGGGAGATTCAGAGGACAATCAGAGAGAAGAATATTGACGTAATCGTTCTCTACTCCGTACCAACCAATGGACTACAGACCATCCATTTGGCCAGGAAATTTGGAATTCCCGTTGTTTTCCGGTCGATTGACATACTTCATCGGCTCGTGCGCTACTCCTTTCTGCGTCCGCCGACTAGATTCCTTGAGAAACGGGTCTATTCGCAGGTGGATGCAGTATTGGCCATCACGCCGAATCATGTCCGATATGTCACTAGCATGAGTGCTGACCCGAGTAAAGTGAAGCTTCTTCCGCTACCGATAGATACCGAAATATTCCGCCCATCCGTTGACTGCTCGGATGTCAGACAACGGTGGGGAGTTGGTGATAGTGACCAGGTGCTTGTTTTCGTCGGCACGCTATTTGAATTTAGTGGACTCGATAAGTTCATCCAAGAGTTCCCGCGAATTACGAGGCTTTTTCCTCAAGTCAGGTTACTGATTGTCGGCGACGGGCCTCAGCGTCGGCGATTGGAGCGACTTATCACTGAGCTGAAGCTGGGCGGGCAAGTCATAATAACCGGTTTCCAGCCGTATGAGACTGTGCCACAGTACATAAACCTGGCGACGGTATGCATAAACCCTTTTGTTAACACGCCGGCCACCGAAGACATATTCCCGGGAAAGATAATTCAGTACATTGCTTGCGGCAAAGCCACAGTGGCCACTCCTTTACATGGAATAACAAGCCTGATTGCCAATGAATCCGGTGGTGTTCTTTACGCCGACAGTATCAAGGATATGGTCGAAAAAGTGCTCAGTCTCTTAGGTTCGTCTGAGCAGAGGCAGAAGCTCGGGCAGGCAGGAATTGATTACGTTCGAGCAGCGCATGAACAGCAAAAGATCGTGCGCCTACTCGAGGCAGAGCTCCTTAGTGCTTTGAAGCAAGCTAGACCGTAATTGGGACCTTCAGCGGCTCAAATCTGGAGCCTGGTTTGCAGTCATAATTGTGATATAATGTGAACTGAGCGTCCGAAGAACAAACGCGGGTTAAACTACTGCTTCAGGAAGTCCGACTGTGGGATATGACATTGGCAAAATCAATAGGGGGGGAAGGACTGACTTTCCGCCTGTTCTAGTTCGCCCTTTGCGGGGATGGTTATCCATTGATCTGGGCGAACTGTGGAGTTATCGTGACCTTCTCTACATATTCGTCTGGCGCGATATTAAGGTACGCTACAAGCAAACAATATTTGGCGTCGCCTGGGCCATCGCCCAACCCCTCCTGATGATGATAGTATTCAGCCTGTTCTTCGGCACATTGGCCAAGGTGCCGTCTCAGGGGATTCCTTACCCGCTCTTTACCTATTCAGCGTTGCTTCCCTGGACACTTTTTGCCAGTGGCATAACGAGAGCGAGTAACAGTCTGGTCAGCGAAAACAATCTTATCCAGAAGGTCTATTTCCCCAGACTGCTTATGCCCCTGGCCAGTATACTCTCACCGTTGGTCGATTTCCTCATCGCTTTTGTCATCCTGATTGGCTTGATGCTCTATTTCGGCTATTACCCCGGCATAGCGATGCTCTGGCTGCCCCTGCTTCTCATCCTGGAGCTCATGCTTGCCCTGGGAGTCGGGTTATGGTTTTCCGCCATAAATGTGGAATATCGAGATGTTGCTTTTCTCGTCCCATTTTTGGTCCAGGTCGGGCTATTTGCCTCACCGGTTATTTACTCCAGCAACTTTGTGCCTGAGCGCTTCCATGTAGCCTATGGCCTGATAAACCCGATGTCCGGGATAATAGAAGGCTTTCGCTGGGCTATTCTCGGCACAGCGCCACCTGGCTACTTATTACTTGCCTCAGCCGGCATTATTGTGGCAGTGCTTGTTTCAGGCGCATTCTATTTCCGTCGTCGAGAGAAGGCGTTCGCCGATGTGGTGTAGTCGTCGCTTAGGTTAGCCGTTATGGGTGACACAGCTATACGAGTAGAGGACTTAAGCAAGCGGTATCGGCTTGGTCAAACCGTGGGCTATAAGACCTTGCGCGAGAGCCTGACAAATGCGTTGATGACCCCCTTTCGCCGGCGGCGCTCCGTGACCCGTGGGCCATCGGCTACCAGCCGCGAAGGGCAAGCTCCAAGCCGCGAGCTGTCTAAAAAGAACCAGCCAGATTACATCTGGGCCCTCAGAGATGTCTCCTTTGAGGTGAAGCGTGGCGAGGCGGTGGGAATCATTGGGAAAAATGGCTCCGGCAAGAGCACCCTGCTGAAAATTCTCTCCCGGATAACTTCGCCGACCGAAGGCTACGCTGAAATCCATGGGCTGGTTGGGTCGCTTTTGGAGGTAGGTACCGGTTTCCACCCCGAACTGACTGGTAGGGAAAACATATTTCTCAACGGTGCCATCCTGGGAATGAAGAAGAACGAAGTGCAGCGCAGGTTCGATGAGATAGTGGCATTTTCCGAGATTGGGAAGTTTCTGGACACGCCGGTGAAACGTTACTCCAGCGGCATGTATGTGCGCCTGGCTTTTGCCATAGCGGCCCATCTGGAGCCGGAGATTCTCCTGGTGGACGAGGTTCTGGCTGTTGGCGATGCTCAGTTCCAGAAGAAGTGCCTGGGAAAGATGGAGGGCGTGACAAAAGAAGGCCGGACAGTGCTGTTTATCAGCCATAATATGGCGGCAGTACAGGAATTGTGCCCAAGGGCGATACTACTGAGAGAAGGGCGAATTGTTGAAGAAGGCACGGCGCGGACAGTAATCTCTAGCTATCTATCCAGAGAATCCGGCCTGTCTGCCGGTAGCATGGATGTTAGCGACCCTTCGCTGCGCCGTAACTCTCTTCCGGACAGCCGATTCCGCTGGACGCGGGTTACAGTTGTCAACTTGGCAGGCGAAGTAACTGGTTTGCTGAAGTTTAGTGAGCCGTTTGAGCTGATACTGCAGGGGTCCTCTGATTCTGATCTTTCGGAAGTGAGAGTCGGCTTCTCAGTTGACTCGATATTAGGGATAGCGATATTTAACTCGTACCAAGTTGATTATGGCCTGACAGATAGATTACCTGCTGGGGAAGTCCGTTTTCGGGTTCGCATTGAGCCAAACCTATTAGCCCCAGGCCTCTACACCTTCAGTCTCCGGGCTGACGGTGACGGAGTCACTGACTTCTTGCCGACTACTCTGCAACTCACTATCTCAACGATTGGGTCAGACGATAAAAACTTCTGGCGGAATTATCACGGGGGTGTCATGCGTTACCCATGCAAGTGGTACAAAGAATGACCGTGACCAGATGGACGAAGTTTCAAGAGGTGTGATGGCGTGAAGCGTGGCTGTTCCGTGTTCAGGCGCTTGTTATCACTGCTGGCCAAAATGCTTGCCAAGCGAGATAATCCGGTTGAACCTCACCGCTTGATCACGCTGGCGGACCCGGTACCAGAAAATTGGCATGAGTCCTTCATCGAGCATTTGGCATATGTGATTAGACCGAAGGTTTATGTTGAGCTCGGGTTATACAGATGCACACTGTTCAACCGTATTATTCCGTATGCTGAGCAGCTTATCGGCGTGGATATTGATCCTGAAGCAGGGAATTGGATGATCAAGTCCGACAAAGTCAAATTTGTCAATTGTAGCACTGATGACTTTGCAGCACAATTACGAGCAAATCCACCATCAATTGACGTGTTGTTTATCGACGCAGACCACTCCAAAGAAGCGGTGTTGAGAGATTTCTGGAATTTCTTCCCTTTCGTTTCTCCGCACGGGATCATCCTCTTGCACGATACGCATCCGAAGAACGTTGAGTACATGTTGCCAAGGTACTGTAATAACGCTTATGAAGCAGCGGAAGAACTTTCGAAGTCTGCAGAGAAGTTCGAAATGATGTCTCTGCCAGTGCATCCCGGTTTGACCCTTTGTCGCAAGAGAACGGTGCAGCTTTCCTGGATGGAAACCGGAAGTCTGATAGTGTTTGAACCCAGGTGATAGAATTGAAGTACAGAATAATCTGCATCGTCCAAGTCTACAATGAACTGTGCAAGGGTAACTTGGCGCGGTTTGTCAACTACGTGAAGCCGCTGGTGGATGCGCTCGTGGTATATGACGATGGCAGCACTGATGGCAGCTATGAGTACATGCTAAACCATACCGCTCATGTGATTCGTGGAACGCGGAACGATTTTCCCAACGAGATATTTCATAAGCGGGTGCTACTAGAGCGAGCTTTGAAGCTAGAGCCAGATTTCATACTCTGGCTGGATGCAGACGAGGTGTTAACTAGAAACGCTCAAAACAAGCTTCAGTCAGTCTGCGCTCGGTGCTTAGAACACGCAGCTGACGGCGTCAGCTTCCACGAATTGAATCTTTGGAGAAGCCGTTCCTGGCGTCGGGTTGACAACGCGTATGACGACGGATGGTTTGTTCGTCTTTGGCGTGTGACACCAAGCATGACATTCGCCTCACCAGAGCCTGGATTGCATCACCGGAACTACCCCGACAATATTAGAAAGATCGAGCAGACAGAGGATATACAGGTTATTCATTACGGGTTTGATTCCGACAGATCTCTCGCGTATAAGTATTTCGTGTACAAAGCTCACGGCCAGTCAGGCTGGGAACTAGAACGGTTGTTAGATGAGACAACGTTGCAACTTGTGAAGATCCCAGAGGATACATTCCCTGATGGTCTTTTCTTGGACGACCCTCCACCAGAAAAGCGCACATATCAGCAAGCATTGAACAGTATTGAGCAATATCGGCAAGAGGTTTCAACCCCTGGCGTTTCCATTATTTGCCTGATATATAGGAGTACCAAGTGGCTTAAGTTCGTATACGAGCAGCTAATCAAATACACAGACCCAGCTGATAAAGAGGTTTTCTTTATCGCGAATGACGCAGACCAGAGTGTCCTGACTTATCTGGCCGCGAATAATGTTCCCTACTATGTCTGGAACAACAGCGCCGAACAACGTAAAGAATGGCATATCAACAATGTCTATCGTGGCTACAATTATGGTGCCAAAATGGCCAGAGGAGATTACCTCCTATTCATCAATAGCGACATGGCATTCTCTCCGGGATGGGTCGAATCACTTTTCGAGAAATTGAACGGGCGTAACTGCGTTACATCGCGCCTAGTTGAGAGTGGAAAGCTGCCTTCGGGAGAGTACGGAATTTCACAAAATTTCGGACGCAGGATAGAAGAATACGGTGAGGACGCGTTCTTGGAGTATGCGAAGTCCATTGCGCGTTGCACTGTAAAGGACGGCGGTCTTTTCATGCCCTTGCTGATCCGCCGTGAGGACTTTTTACGTGTTGGAGGTTATCCCGAGGGCAACGTTGTGCCAGGCTCCGACCTGTTCAGCCCGGCAATTGCGAGACGAGGCCAGCCCTGCATAAGCGGGGACAACGTGCTGATGAAGAAATTGCAACGTATAGGCATAACACACCAGACTGCCTTTGATAGCATTGTCTATCACTTCCAGTGTGGAGAAACGGACGAAGAACAAACGGACATCCCAGAGCAAACGGCCCAGTCGGTGGTCAACGGCAACTATCAGGTGACAGGCAGTGAGAGCAAGAGGGTGACGTGGGGATCGGTTGTTGACTTGTTGCCTCCAGACGATACGTTACCCCTAGTTTCCATAATTACGCCGGCGTACAACCGCGCCTCATATTTGGATGAGACCATCCAGAGTGTTCTGGGGCAAAATTACCCGTTTATCGAGTACATTGTCCTGGATGATGGCTCCACAGATAACACAAGGGAAGTGCTCGAGAAGTACACCGGGCGAATTATCTGGGAATCGCACCCGAACATGGGAGAAACCCGAACAGTCAACAAAGGCTGGAGCATGGCGAAGGGCGAGATTGTGGCGGTGGTGAACTCAGACGACCCCCTCCTGCCAGGAGCAGTCAGCGCGGCAGTGGCTTTCATGCAGTCACACCCTGACATCTTGGTCGCCTATCCGGACTGGGACTTTATCGGCCCAGACTCGAAGGTTACCGGACATATACAGGTGCAAGAATATGATTACCTGTATATGGTCAGGCACCATTTCTGTACCCCGGGCCCAGGCGCATTCATCCGGCACAAGGCGTTTGAACTGACGGAAATGCGCGACCCTGAGTTTAGATATGTGGCCGATTTTGAGTACTGGCTGCGGTTAGGGTTATACGGGAAATTTGCCCGTATTCCCAAGACACTGGCCACCTTCCGGGTGCATCCGGATTCTGCCTCGGTATCAGCCAAGGGAAAAGCCATGGCCAATGAACACATTCGTCTCGTCCGAGGAATCTACTCGCGTCCTGACCTTCCACCTGAAGTCCACCGAGTGCGTGCCGAAGCTTTCAGCTGGGCCCATTGGGTGGCCGGTGTCACCGCTGGCTCAAACCGCTGGGTGGCACTGGGCCACTACTTTCGCGCCGTGCTGTATCATCCGCCAAGCTTCTTCAGGAATCTGGACAAGTGGCAGCCGGCTCTCGCTATGATATTGCCCAACCCCATATTCAAGGTATTATTGTGGGGCTGGCATGTGGTTCGGTCGATACTGGCAAGATTACGAGGACTTGTCGGAAGAAGCGCCGCCAAATCGGAGGCATGAGTTGCCAACCGTTAGCGTGATTATCCCAACCTACAACCGAGCCGAGATGCTAAAGGAAGCAATTGAAAGTGTGCTCGCTCAAACCTATACCGACTATGAGGTTATCGTGGTGGATGACGGTTCCACCGACAATACACGCGACTCAGTCGCCGGAGTTTCCGACAGGCTCATTTATGTGCATCAAGAGAATCACGGGGTGTCCAGTGCCCGTAACCATGGTATCCGCTTGGCACGTGGCAAGTATATTGCGTTCCTGGACTCCGACGACCTCTTCCTGCCAACTAAGCTGGAAAAACAAGTTGCCTACATGGAGAAGAATCCGGAGGTAATCCTGTCACACACCTCGTACGAGCGCATGGATGTTGATGGTAAGTACATTGAGCCAGTAAGGTCAGGCACCTTTTCCGGCCAGGTCTATCCCGGAATCATACGAAGATGCCCCATTGCCACACCCACCGTCATGGTTCACAGAGAGGCTCTTGGTGAAAACATGAGATTCCTAGAGACAATATCCATTGGCGAAGATGTAATTCTGTGGATACAGCTTGCCCGAAGGTCTGCAATTCTCGGCATTGATGAGCCGCTGACTAGGGTCAGGATTCATGAGAGCAATGTGGCGTTCAACCCGCAGGCTCAGATAGTTGGTTTGATGAACATAATCGAGTATACTGTTAGGCGACAGCCGGCTCTCTCTCCTATGGTTCGCCGTGGGCTACTTTCGGACGGCTACATGGCAATTGGATACAACTACTACCTGCAGAATGAGCTGCGCCAGTGCCTGAGGTTTTTAGCGCTTGCGGTATGGAATCATCCGGTCTGTGTGCTACGCGTACTGGTAACCCACTCTTACTTAGCGTTCATTAAGAGACGGCGCCGGGTGTGGAGAAGGAGTTAACCGAGCATAAATGTGCCTGTTGCGCGAGGCTTCAGCCTGGTAGTGAGACCGTAACTCGGTTGTGGCTAGCAACCGGGGGCTTTGGGGAGTAGATGCGAATTCTTTTCGTTGCGTTTTCCAACAGCATTCATACCACGCGCTGGATCGGCCAGCTATGGGGGTTAGGTTGGGACCTGCACTTGTTTCCGAGTCTAGATCAAGGAGAAACTGACCATCAATTGAGGAATGTCACCGTTCATCACTCCCTTTATGGAGTACGAAGTGACATTGACGCAAGTGTGAAGTTACGTGGTGTGCCGATTCTCTTCCCTCGCTTTTCTGGGTACATAGCATATTTGGGAAGAGCTAACCTGCAGTATTGGCGGCATGATTATCGCGCCTTTCAGCTAAGAAGGCTTATCAAGAGGCTGCACCCCGATATTATTCATTCCATGGAAATTCAGGCCGGAGGCTATCTCGTATCCGATGTAAGAAAGCGCTATTCAGGTCAATTTCCGCCATGGATTGTGACAAACTGGGGTAGTGACATCTATCTTTTTGGCCGTCTAGCCGATCATGTGGACAAGATCAAGGAGGTTCTGGCAAGATGCGACTACTATTCATGCGAGTGTCAACGTGATGTGCACCTGGCTAAACAGATGGGATTAAAGGGTGAGGTGCTCCCTTTATTACCGAACACAGGCGGGTTTGACCTTCCACGAATCGCTCACCTGCGAGAGCCGGGGCCGACCTCAGCACGGCGGTTAATCTTACTGAAGGGGTACCAACATTGGGCCGGGCGGGCTTTGGTCGGGCTGCGGGCGCTTGCGCTGTGTGCCGATGCCTTGGGGGGATACCGCGTTGGGGTTTATCTGGCAAACAATGATGTCAAAATTGCGGCGGAATTGGTCTCCAAGTCCACCGGCATTCCTATAGAAATGATACCTTTTTGCTCCCATGATGATATGTTGCGCTTGTATGGGCAGGCCAGAATATCCATAGGTTTGAGTATTTCGGACGCGATAAGTACTTCATTGCTTGAGGCTATGGTCATGGGTGCTTTCCCGGTCCAATCGTGTACCGCCTGTGCGGACGAGTGGATTGTAGATGGGGAGACGGGATTCATTGTTCCGCCTGAGGACCCGGAGATTGTCGCTGCCGCAATTCGGAGAGCGGTGTCTGATGGCGTGCTTGTTGACCGAGCTGCTGAGCTAAATGCAAAGGTAGCACAAGAACGTCTCGACCAGTCGATAATCCGGCCGAAGGTTATTGCGATGTATGAGAAAGTTTTCGCTGAGGTCCAGGCGAAAAAGAAAGGAAATCGGTCTCAGTAAGAATATGACAGATATTTACCCAAATGGCGACACGTGGTAGTATTAGTGAAATCAGAGTCCTATGAGCATAATGCAGATAAGACATGCCTGTTTAAACAATGATAAGGAGGAATCTTAAACTATGAACATACTGGTTGTCGGGGGCGCGGGATATGTTGGGGGGGCGGTAACTGAGATACTGATGCACAGCCAACACAGCCTGCGAGTGTATGATTCACTCTTGTACGAAGAATCCTACCGCAAATCAGTGGACTTCATTTATGGAGACGTGAGGGATGGTGAGACACTATTGCCCCACCTGAAGTGGGCTGATGCCGTGGTCTGGCTGGCAGCGCTGGTGGGCGATGGTGCCTGTGCCCTGAACCCGGATATCAGTATAGCTATCAATCAAGAAACCGTCAGGTGGCTGGCCGAACATTATGATGGCCGTATCGTGTTCCTCTCCACTTGTTCAGTATATGGAGCCCAAGACGCAGTGCTCGACGAGTC
The DNA here is from genome assembly GCA_964354005.1 of uncultured Dehalococcoidales bacterium. GTDB lineage: Bacteria > Chloroflexota > Dehalococcoidia > Dehalococcoidales > UBA2162 > CAVSBN01. The sequence continues at coordinate 15,524 of CAYGYD010000026.1, forward strand.
AGCGCCCACCAGCCCGCTCTCAGTCTATGCGGTAACAAAGCTGGCTGCGGAGCAATACCTGCAGGGCAAGAATGCCATTGTCTTCCGCCTGGGGACATTGTATGGCGTAGGCGACTTGTTCTCGCGTATTCGCCTGGATTTGGTTGTGAATACGCTCGCCGTGCGAGCATACTGCCAGGGTAGGATCAGCGTATTCGGTGGGGACCAGTTCCGTCCTTTGCTGCACGTGCGGGATGCAGCGCAGGCGGTGGTGGATAATCTAACAACACCTCATACGGGTGTCTTCAATCTTCACCGGCAGAATGTGCGCATCATTGACCTGGCCTATCAGGTACGCAATCACTTCCCTGAATTAATTATTGAACAGACACCCATGAAGTTTCAGGATGCACGCAACTACCGCGTGAGCAGCGAAAAGGCTCAGAAGGTCCTGGGATTCAAAGCTCCTCGGTCGATTGATGAGGGAATCGACGAAATCAAGGGATTGCTGGATTCCCATAGGCTCAAAGATGTGGACAACCCGCGCTACACGAATCAGACATTTTTATCTATGTTCAACACCCATAAGTCCATCGCCGGAGGTTAGGATATGGACAGTTCGAGTGAATTAGCGACTCCTCGCATTATTGAAGGTGGTTTGACAGTAGATGATCGCGGCGATACGGTGTTTGTCAACGGATTCCATTTCGAGGGAGTAAAACGATTCTACATGGTTTCGAATCACCGCGCTGACTTTGTGCGCGCCTGGCACGCTCACCGGCGTGAGGCTAAGTATGTCATTGCCGTCCAGGGTGCCGCTATCGTCGCCGCCGTGGCCATCGATAACTGGGAACAACCCTCCAAGAATTCTCAGATACACCGCTATGTACTCTCGGCACAGAAGCCGGCGGTGCTCTACATCCCACCGGGCTATGCCAATGGCTTTATGTCTCTGACGGCGGATACCAAACTGATGTTTTTCTCAACCGCAACTCTGGAGGAAAGCCAAGTGGATGACCGGCGTTATGATGCACGCTACTGGGATGCCTGGCAGGTCATTGAAAGGTGACAGCAAGGGGAGAAGGAGAAATGAGAGTAGCCGTGTTAGGGACATCTGGCATGTTGGGCTCGATGATGCTTGACTATCTCTGCCGGAATTCATCATTGAAGCTGATTGCCACAGTGCGTAGCCGAGACATGCTCAAAAAGTTACCGGCACGCTTTCCCGAAGCGGACTGGCGTTGGCTGGACGCTGAGCAGTGTAGTATGAACGATATTGTCAATGTGCTGAGCGATGCCAAGTGGGTTGTCAACGCCATCGGGGTGATAAAGCCATATATCAACGATGACAATGCCGCCCAGGTGGAACGGGCGGTGACTGTCAATGCGCTTTTCCCACACCGGCTGGCGCGTGCCGCAGAGCAGACTGGGTGCCGTGTCCTGCAGATAGCCACCGACTGCGTCTTCTCTGGCAGTAAGGGGAAATATACTGAAAAGGACAGCCATGACCCCCTGGATGTTTATGGCAAGACCAAGAGCCTTGGGGAAGCGTACTCAGCCAATATGTACCATTTGCGGTGTTCCATCATCGGGCCGGAGCCCAAAGGGCATGTGTCGTTGCTGGATTGGTTTTTGGGGCAGCCCAGCAACGCTGGCGTCGGCGGTTATATCAATCACCAGTGGAATGGGGTCACTACATTACACTTTGCCAAATTGTGTCATGGCGTTATCGAACATGGGCTTGACCTTCCGCATGTGCAACATGTGGTCTCTCAAGGGGCAGTCTCTAAGGCAGAACTCCTACAATGTTTCAGACGCGAGTACCGGCGACAGGACATCACCATCACACCTACGGAAGCACAGACAGTCATAGACCGAACACTGGCCACGCTGAACGATACGCTAAACCGACGATTATGGGCCGTCGCGGGTTATGAAGAACCGCCATCGGTTCCGCAGATGGTGGCGGAACTGGCTCAATTTAACTACCGCTTTTCACTGGAGATTGCTGAATGAAAATTATGACTATCCTCGGTACTCGCCCGGAAATTATCCGCTTAAGTCGCATTATCGAGAAGCTGGACAGAC
>CAYGYD010000027.1:0-17583 GCA_964354005.1 uncultured Dehalococcoidales bacterium
AGTCAGGAGAGTTGAAAGAGGCTATTCTCAAATATGCCCGTTCGGTCGATTTCCCGGTCAAAAATGTTTTAGTTATGGATGGTTCGAGGCGGTCCAGCAAATCAAATGCCTTCTTCACCGGGTTTGGCCGTAACAGGCGCATTGCTCTGTTTGATACGTTGATACAGAAACACAACATTCCGGAAATGGTGGCCGTGCTCGCTCATGAAATCGGACACTACAAGAAAAAACACGTTCTTCAAGGAGTCATAATTGGCATCTTGCACACGGGAGTGCTCTTCTTTTTGCTGTCGCTATTTTTGGGCAGCCCAGGTTTGTACCAAGCCTTCTATATGACGCAGAAATCTACTTATGCCGGACTTCTGTTTTTTGGCTTACTCTACCGCCCGATAGAATTAGTGTTCTCAATAAGCCTGCAAATGATTTCCCGAAAGAATGAGTACCAGGCCGACCGCTTTGCCGCAGAGACTATAGATGAGCCGAGTAGGCTAGTCGACGCGCTGAAGAAACTCCTTGCCACAAACCTGTCTAACTTGACACCACACCCCTTGTACGTTTTTCTAAACTACTCCCATCCACCTCTCCTGCAGCGGGTGCAGGCAATCCAAGACATCAAGCGTAATGAATAAAGCGAGCTTGCCGGGCTAGCCCCCATTTCAGTCACCCACGGTGTGCGCCGCCAGCAATATTGGCGCGACCTGTGCAGTATTGTTGAACCAATAGGGAATCTTCCTTTGCTTTGTAAATCCCGGTAAGGGTGGCTCCCCCTGCCCGTTGACACCGCGTGAAGTGATGGCCTGTTTCTTAATTATGCCGGCATTGTTTCTTTACCTTGAGCCACTAAAGGGCAACACCTATCCCGGGAGATACTGGATTGTCCCGTCCGGGATTACCGCTACCCTAGCTTTGCCAGGATAGTCCCTGGTCAGATATTCAAGGGCCTCACTCCATGTTCTCGCCCAGGTGAGCGAACCCAAGGGGGCGATACGGTCGGCTTGGGCCAAGTCAATATACTGGGTTACCAGAACGAGCCTCTTTACCCGAGGAAGCAAACGAGAACGCCTCTGCCAATACCGGCCGCCAACGGTTTTCCCCCAGCTACCGCCGAGATAGTGGGTTATCAAACCTTCTGGAGTATTGATGATAAGTACCAAGTCCCCGCCAGATTCAGCGAGCATTCGAGCGCCCAAGGCAGAAGCGTGAAACGGCTCGGTGCCCTTAGCGTACGTATTGGCGATCACAATATCCCTATCACCCAGGGGCTCTGTCACATAGACTTCTTTGGCTAGCTTTACCCCTTCCAGATGCTCCGCCAACGGTTCCCCAACGAAAAGCGCTGTTATCTCTCTTTTGTTGTTTATTATGGCATCCACTTTTATATCTAAACCGGCCATTTTCGCCGCCTCGGCTATATCCAACCTTAGCTCATTTTCCTCAAACCCCAGGCCATAAGTCATTGAACCGCTCCTACCCCGCTCACGCGCTCTGGCAGCCAGGGCATGGTTAGCCGCGATGGTATCCATGGAAGCTACTCCAGGGAGGATAATCTTCCCGCCTCCGCCAAAGGATGCCGCCGCGTGGGGAGTGATGGAGCCAATACCTATCTTCAGGTCACACCTCATCACCTCACTGTTGATAGAGACGAGTGTCCCCCGGCTTGTCTCTCCCACGTATGTGCAGTTCTCATAGGGATTATGATTATAGACGGGAAATCTGTCTAGCACCGCATCCCCCAACTTCTTGACAAAGTCAATGCGGGTTAGTGCTCTATGAGCTCCAATGGCTGCAATAAATCTAATATGCTCATCTGGAACGCCCGCTACCTCCAATTCTTTCAGAACGTAGGGCACAAGGTCAGCCACCGGGGTGGGTCTGGTGAGGTCATCAAAGAGTATCACCACCTCTTTCTTGCCTTTAGCTAGCTCTCTTATGGGCGGCGAGCCAATAGGATGAGAAAATGCATTGCCAATCTCGGCCTGGTTGAGTTTTGGCCTGCCGTGACCTCGCATCCGGCAGATAGCCACATCCCAGGAAGACGGAAGCTCCACGGTAAACTCTGTATCCGCATACCAGGCTGACTGCGGGACCCTCACGACGTTAGACTCAGCCATTTCTCCTCCTACCCTGTGCCATGATGCTTTTATCGACATGGCAATATATTGCAGCGGCGGTGCTCAAAACTGACGCCGTCACATTAGCACCGGCGAGTCGCTTTGTCAATCCGAGTAGACGAAACCGGGGTTCGCAGCGGGCCAAAACACCGGGGTTTATCCGCCGGCGCGCCAAGAGGGAGTCCGAGCGAAGCGTCGCTTCAATAAGATAACATCGCGGCTGCCAGTCCTGTTCATCTCTCAGAAACAACGGCAAGATAGTAAGGGTTCGGTTGACAGTCTTAGCCCGCACAATTATAATTTATTCCCCGCTAAGCGGACTGCGGGTATTAGCAATTGGCCCCGTGGAGGGATATAATTGGCTAGAACTCCTGGTAACTATGAGGGGTCGAACCACCGCAGTCGTCTGGGGTAGCTAAAGGGAATAGTGAAACCCACTTACAAAGGTCGTTTTTTGTTTTGAAAGGGGGGCAGACTATGAAGCCGGTCAAAATGGTCCGAGTCTTGATAGCGAAGCCTGGTCTGGACGGTCACGACCGGGGGGCCAAAGTCCTGGCCCTTGGCCTGAGGGACGAAGGGATGGAGGTGATATACACCGGACTGCGACAGACCCCGGAGAAGATTGCCCAGGCGGCTGTCGAGGAAGACGTGGACGTTGTCGGCCTGAGTTGCCTGTCAGGGGCCCATAACGAACTCTTCCCGAGGGTGGTAGAATTACTGAGAAGCCAGGGTAGAGAAGACTGCCTGGTCATCGGGGGCGGGCTCATCCCTGAGGAAGACGTAACCAGTCTAAAGGAAAAGGGGATAGTCGCCATTTTTACCTCAGGCACGTCTATCCACGCCGTTGCTGACTATATAAGGCAACACGTGAAGAGATGACTCCTTTTTGTTCATGGGACATTCCTCTTGAGAATCGAGGTTGCTACGAAGGAGGGAATATATGCTATTCAACGGTGAGGAACTGGAAAGAATCGGACAAGCCAAAAGGGAGTGGGAGGATAGCCAGCTGAAGCGGCAGATGGAACGGTTCAATATGAAGGAGCCGCCCAGCCCGACATACACACCTCTCGACCTGCGGGACTGGGATTTCCTGGACAAGGTTGGCTTTCCCGGCCAGTATCCCTTTACCAGTCTGGAGTACCCGACGCCCCTGCCGGAAAGAGCGGAGGCGGGAGCACCGTTGATACTACTGGCCGGGGCCTACGCCGGCTATGGTACGGTAGAGGACACGAGGGACCTATGGCGAGCCCAGAGGCGGCGTGGTGCCAATGTGGCCTTTGACCTGCCTACCCAATTGGGCTATGACTCCGATGACCCCATAGCCAAGGGCGAGGTCGGCAAGGTCGGTATTGCTGTCGATACCCTGCGTGACTTTGAGGTTCTCTATGAGTTCCTCGATGGCGTGACTACCATGGACCAGTCGGCCTCGAATTTTACCATCAATGCCCCCTGCAATATTATCCTGGCCATGTATATGGCCGTTGCTGAGAAAAAGGGAGTCAACCCGGCCAAGCTAAGAGGCACCCCCCAGAACGATATACTGAAAGAGTTTGTCGCTAGAGGCACCTACATTTTCCCACCTGAGCCCTCGATGAGAATGGTCAAGGATACCATTACCTATTGCCACAAGAACCTCCCCCTCCTTAACCCGATAAGTATCTGTGGGTATCACATCCGGGAAGCCGGGGCGACCGCAGCCCAAACGATGGCTTTTACCTTCTCTGACGCCATCGCCTATGTGCAGCTGGGAATTGACGCCGGGCTGAATGTGGATGAGTTTGTACCTCGTTTTACCTTCTTGAATTTTAGTGGCAGCATGGACTTTTTCCTGGAAATCGCCCGCGCCCGGGCGGCCAGGAGAATCTGGGCCAAGATAATGAAGGAAAAGTTCAAGGCCAAGAATCCCAGAAGCTGGGTCATCAGTGGACTGGGTGCCGCCATTGAAGGACGTTATTGCTACACTACCCAGCGGCCGCTTAATAATCTGGCCCGCGGCATCATAATGGGCGTAGCCTCAGCCCTCTCCGGCGGGCGGCCATCGGGCGGAGTCCCATGGGACGAGCCGCTTGGGCTGGGCCATAGCTACGAGGCAACACAGCTAGCCGCCGATGCCGCGCGCATCATGCAACATGAAGCCAAGCTTGGGCAGGTCGTTGACCCACTGGCCGGCTCCTATTATGTGGAGTCATTGACGGACCAGGTGGAATCTGAGACCTGGGAAATCATGAAGAAGATTGAGTCCATGGGTGGAGCGGTCAATGCCATCAAGAGTGGCTGGATGCAGCGTGAAGTGGCCAAGAGCGCCTACCAGTATCACCGGGAGGTGGAAAGCGGCACGAGGGTAATAGTTGGCGTCAACAGGTTCACTGGTGAAAATGAGTTGACCGTGACCACCAACCGGCTGGTCCCTCACCCCTATGACCCCAAGAAACGGGAGGACGCTGAGGTGAGACAAATTGCTAATCTGGCCAAAGTGAAACGAGAGCGTGATAACCAGAAAGTAGAGTCAAGCTTAAAGGCGTTACACCGGGCAGCCAAAGATGAAAAGGAGAATTTGATGCCCTACTTCCTTGACTGTGTTAAGGCCTATGCTACGCTTGGTGAAATGTGTAATGTTTTGCGCGATGTGTTTGGTGAGTGGGAACCGAGAGGGATTCTGTAATTGCAGAATAGGAACTTGTCGCCTGTGCAACAGAAAGAAAGGAGGCTGATTTGGCGGAAGAGTTACTTTTAGTGCAAAAAGAGGGAAGTATCTGTACTCTAACCATCAATCGACCCGAGAGGCGAAACTCAATGAACCCCGAAATCCTGCTCCAACTGGGCGACATACTCAATTCTCTAAAAGAAGAGGGTGAGGTGAGGGCGGTCGTTATTCGCGGAGCCGGAGAAGAGTCGTTCTCTTCTGGCTACGATATTGGCCGGATTTCCACTGGTAGCCGGGAGGAGACGAGCCCTCGGCGAAACCCTCTTGAATATGGTACGGCCAGCGTGTTAGCCTACCCCTACCCCGTTATCGCCATGATATATGGCTATGCAGTTGGAGCAGGACTGGAGCTGGCCGTAACTTGCGACCTCCGCCTCGCCGCGGATACGGCTCGATTGGGCATAACCCCGGCCAAGCTGGGAGTGGTCTACAATTATACCGGCATTCTCAAGTTTCTGAATCTGGTGGGAGTAGCCCAGACTAAGGAGCTCTTTTACACGGGCCGGCTCATCACGGCCCAAAGAGCCCAGGATATCGGGCTGGTTGACCATGTGCTGCCGGCCCAGGAGCTGGCTAAGGCCACCTATGACCTGGCCCGGGAGATTGCTGAAAACGCGCCTCTATCAGTGAGTGGAACCAAGACCACCATCGCCCGGCTTCTCAGCTGTCAAACGCTACGTCCTGAAGACGAGGCCGAACTCCGTAAGCTCCAGGCCCAGGCCTTCCTCAGTGAAGACCTGAAAGAAGGTCAGCGGGCGTTTATGGAGAAACGGAAACCCAAATTTGCTGGACGCTAGAAAGGAATAGGAGTAGTGGAAACGATTTTGGCCGGGGTGAGACTTGTTGACCTGACTCGGGCACTGGCGGGTCCCTACTGTACTATGATTCTGGGGGACCTGGGGGCGGAAGTAATCAAAATCGAGGCACCGAATGCCAGAAGAGAAGCGACCGGACCCTATTCTTACAAGGGACAGGACGCCTACTTCATGAGCGTCAACCGCAGCAAGAAAAGCATTGTCTTGGACATCCGCACGGACAAGGGCCGGGAGGTCCTCTACGACCTGGTGAAAGTATCGGATGTGGTTGTTGACAATTTTCGACCCGGTGTCGTTGAGAGGCTGAAGGTCGATTACGATACTCTGAAGAAACTAAATCCCAGAATCATCTGCTGCTCGATTACGGGTTTTGGTGCCACCGGCCCCTATCGGGACCGGCCAGCTTATGACCTGGTGGTTCAGGCTCTATCCGGGGCGATGAGCATTACCGGAGAGCCGGGGCGACCTCCGATACGGATGGGAGTAGCCGTAGGCGACCAGGGGGCAGGGATGTTTGCCGCTCACGGTATTCTGGCCGCTCTTTATGCCCGGGAGCACACGGGCGTTGGCGCCAAAATAGAGACCTCACTCCTTGAGGCCATGATATCTCTTCTAGCCTATGAAGCGAGTTACTACTTTGTATCCGGTTTGGTGCCTGGTCCGGTAGGCTCGGGCCATCGCACTTTGCCGGTGTACCAGGCCCATAAGACCCGGGATGGCTATGTTGCCGTCGCTGCTGTCGACAAATTCGCCGATTTATGCAAGGCAGTGGGGAGAGAAGACCTCGCGCGGGACCCTCGCTACGAAGGGCGCGGTCTCACCGAGCATAGACAGGAGTTAATCGCTATCCTTGACGAAATCTTTCTCACTAAGAGCACCGATGAATGGCTGAAATTGTTGACGGAGGCAGATGTCCCCTGTGGGCCGGTGAACACCCTGGATAAGGCCTTCTCTGACCCTCAGGTGCTGGCCACAGACATGGTAGTCGCCATCGACCACACCTTGGGCGGGCAGATAAAGCAAACCGGAAACCCCATTAAGGTATCAACAACACCGCCCGATAGGCGACGAGATTTTTTGTCTCCTCCCCTTCTCGGGGAGCACACCAGCGAGGTTCTGTCCCATCTCCTGGGGTATTCCCCGGCCAGGATTGACCAGTTGAAACAGGAGAAGGTAATCTGACCAGCTAGGTAGCACCGCCTGGCCAATAACATATATAGAGGTTGTTTATTAACCCCTCACCCTGTATCCCTCTCCCCTTGGGGAGGGGAGAGGGAAGAGATTTTAGAGAGGGGCGAAGCCCCTCTCTAATTTACACTCCCCCCTTACCTTAATAAGGGAAGGGGGCCAGGCCTGCCCGCCGCACAAGGCTTTGGCAGGCGGGGGGATGGGTTGTTAAACAATCTCATATCTAGCCGCCGGAGTTTGCTCCTGATCTGCCTAGCGGAACTGAGGAGGTGAAAAGATGGGAACAACCGAACAAATAGCCCAATTTGTTGTTCAGACCGGTTATGCCAGTGTCCCCAGCGAAGCGGTGGTAGTAGCCAAGAACGCCATCCTGGATAGTCTTGGGGTAATGGTCGCCGGTAGCACTGAGCCAGCCGGGGAAATAGTTGCCCAGCACGTAAAAGAACTGGGCGGAGCGCCTCAGGCGGGGGTGGTTGCTCAGGGTTTCCGGACCTCGGTGGTGCAGGCTGCCCTGGCCAATGGCACTATGGCTCACGCTCTCGACTACGATGATGTTCTGGCTCCAATGACGGGCCACCCCACGGTTGTAGTCCTGCCCGTGGTCTTAGCCCTTGGTGAGATGAATCATGGTTCTGGCAGAAATGTTCTGGAAGCCTACATAGTGGGCGTTGAGGTGGCGGCAAGAATTGGCTCGGGAATCGGCCGTCGCCACTATGCTGTGGGCTGGCATTCAACCGCCACCCTGGGGACTCTCGGTGCCGCCGCGGCGGCTGCCAAGATGCTCGGGCTGAGCGTTACGGAAACCAGGATAGCTCTCGGCATTGCTGCCTCTGAGGCGGGTGGATTGAGGCAAAACTTTGGGACGATGACCAAGCCTTTCCATGCCGGAAACGCCGCCAGGAATGGCATTATTGCCGCCATGCTGGCCCAAGGAGGCTTCACTGCTGACGAGGGTATCCTCGAGAGCCCGCTCGGTTTTTGCTCCGTTCTGGGCGGAGAAGGCGAGTACAATCTAGCCCGCATGACTGAGGGTCTGGGCAAGACCTATGCCCTTATAAAACCGGGGCTTGAGATGAAGCCCTACCCTTGCTGTCGTTTCACTCATCGCTGCATCGACGCTATGTTGCATATAGTCGAGGAGTACCGCCCGGTGGCAGAGGAAGTGGCCGAGGTAGAGTGCCAGACCAGTCCCAGTTTACCTCAAATCCTTATCCACCATCGGCCAAGGACGTCACTGGAAGGTAAGTTCAGCATGGAATACTGCCTGGCGCGGGCACTACTGGACAGGGAGATGCGAATCAGGCAATTCACTGAAGAGAAAGTACTTGATTCCAGGGTTCAGGAGCTCCTGCAAAGGGTCAGATATATCCATCCGGAAGGTGTCGAGACAGAACGCCGGTCCGAGGTAGTGACAGTGCGCCTTAAGAATGGCCGGCAATATTCCTATGAGGTACTGGTCGCCAAGGGTGCTCCAGAAAACCCGATGACTATGGCGGAATTGACCGCCAAATACCGGGATTGCGTCTCCATGGTTTTTCCTTTCGAGGCTGTGGAGCGCTCTTTGCAGATGGTCAACCATCTTGAAGAGGTCGGAGACATAGCCGAGCTGGTTGACCTGTTGACTTATAAGACACAGGCTCGTTGATTTGAGGAAGTAGATGACAGGGAAGGGTCATTCAGAAGACTACATCTTCCGCTACCCGCTCCAGTTAGAGCCAGCCGGCAATGCAATTTATCCAAACGCCGTGACGGAAATGATAAGGACACAATTGCGGAGTCTTCTCAATTTGATTGTACCGGTCGCTGATGGCAAGGAAGTCAAGATTGATGGTTTCAAGCTACTGAGGGACAGGGGCAAAGTATATGACATATTTGGGAAGAAGTGTGATGGAGACCGTTCAGTGACCCATCCCCCTGACCCCCTTCCCTTAGCAAGGGAAGGGGGAGTAGAAGTAAGAGAGGGGGCAAAGCCCCCTCTCTTGAGACTCTTCCCCCTCTCTAAGAATGGAGAGGGGGATAAAGGGGGTGAGGTTGATAAACGACTTCGTGACCAAGTCCAGGCGCCCGGTGCGCTTGGCGAAGCCAGCCGTCTGGAGAAGACTGGCTATCAAGATGTTAAGAACGCCGCTCTCTATGAACCCAGAATAGAACTCATCAAAGCGGAACTGGAAAGCCTGATGTCGGTGGTCAATCTGGAAAAAGAGGGTCAGGCAGCAGAAATAGATGGCTTTCGCCTCAAGAACCTCAGGGACTGGTTGGTCCCCTCTGCTGGTGACCCTATCGAGGTATTCGGTTACGCCGGCGCTCGATGCGATGCCGATTGCATCTTCTGTTATAACAATGGCAACCCCCCATCCTTATCCCTCGGTGTGTTGAAGAGGTCTCCTGTGGAGGAGTGGGATGAGGTGATGACACGGCTCAAGTACTTCTCACCCGAAGGCGGGTTGGGTCTCTTCCCCTCTTTGGGCAGTATCTATGAAGTGTTAACGCATCCCAGAATCTTCGAAATACTGCGTAAGTTACGGGAGAAGACGCCCGCGGTATTCAGAATAGCCACCAATGGAACGCGGCTAACACCCAGGACGATTAGCCGGCTGGATTCTTTGCAGCCGGTCTACCTCTACTTGTCTCTCAATAGTGCCTCACCATTACGTCGCCGTAAACTCATGAAGGATAAGAACCCACAGGTCGCCATTGATGCTCTGCCTCTGCTTCGGGAGAAAGGCATCCCCTACGCTACGGTAATCGTCCCCTGGCCTTTTGATTCTTTGGCTGAAACACTGGAGGACCTCGAGCGCACGGTGGCCTATGCTGCTAAGCACGATTCCCACCTTATCCAGATAAACCTGCCCGGTTATTCGCAATACCTGTCCTCAGAAAAGCTCTACGACCTGAGCGAAGTCTGGTCGGCAACTGTGGCCAGGGTCAGAGAGCTCAGAGGAGTTACTTCGGCTCCCATCGTAGTCATGCCCAGCCTGTTTGAGGAAAATCTCTGCGAGGAACGCAAAAATAGGTCGGAGGTAATCGGCCTGGTGAAGAATTCTCCGACTGCCAGAGCCGGGCTGAAGAAAGGCGACGAAATCATCATGGTGAACGGACTTATTGTTAGCGGCCGACCCCAGGCTCGCGATCTTCTGGCCGCGCTTCAGCAAAGCAAAATGATTTCGGCGAAGATAACCGTCAAAAGAGGCGGACGGTTGCATGACCTCAGTGTGAACCAGCGTGATTTCTCCTACCCCTACTCTGAGAATGCGGACAGGCATCTGGGTATTGTCGTGATGGGGACAGGCTTTCGAGTCAGTTATCTGGAGAAGCTAAGAGAGGTCATTGATGGCTACCAGGCAAAGCATATCCTATTTTTGTCCTCGACCCTGGTCAGGCCCAGCTTGGAGCAAGCCTTGGCCGAGTGCCCTCTTTTTGCCAGCGGCCACCTCAAAATTGATATAAGAGTGCCCCGCAACAACTTCTTTGGCGGAAACATCTTTATGGGTGATTTACTCGTAGTCCAGGACTTTATAGATTGTATTAGGGAGTACCTGGAAAAGGACGGCAAAAGGCCAGATTTGGTGGTGATACCCTCATCGCCATTCAATCTGGGCGCATGGCGGCGGGACCTCACCGGACAGGCTTACCTGGATATCGAGAGAGAGGTTGGGATTCCGGTAGAACTACTCGACTGTGCTACCGTGTATGACTGACACCCGATGCCGGCTAAATATAGAAATCAAAGGAAAGTTGGAATGAGAGTCACCAAGAAAGATGCTGTATTCGAGGGGAACTATTTGAGAGTGGTTGAGAAGTCCGTCGAAACAGAGTCGGGTGGAAAACATATTTGGGAAACGGTGGAGAGGACAACTATCGGCCCCAGAGGTGCTGTAGTCGTTATTGCTTTGACGAAAGAAAGGGAAATAATTCTGGAAAGGAACTGGAGAGTCCCACCAGAGTCCTTCGTCATTCAGCTTCCGGCTGGACTATGTGATGTCGCCGGTGAGTGTGAAGAAGAAACTGCCAGAAGAGAACTTTTGGAAGAAACGGGCTATATCGCCAATAAACTGGTCCCCATCATCGTAGCCCCCGAAGACCCGGTTTTGACGCCGACGCCAGTCAGTCATTTTCTGGCACCTGATGTCGAGTTTTCAAAAGAGCCGAGAAGCGATGTTACCGAAGGAATTGAGGTCCTGAAGGTGCCAATCGCCAAACTAGAGCATTTTTTCCTGAATCTGCCCAAGGATACAATGCTGGATTTGAGAGTAACCGGCATACTGTGGGTTCTGGAGAGGATGAAGTTGATTTGAAGGCAAGTGCCAGGTATGCCGAGCTGGCATTCCGTCGGATTCAGCTATGGGAACCAGACATGAAGCCCGTTACCAGACAATGCACTGTCTTTTCGGTCTAGCTAGTCTAGGATTAACCTAAGCCAAAACAGGTGAGGTGAAGCATGAGCGGTCCACTAGAGGGAATCAGGGTAATTGATTTGACGCAGGTCTTGTTTGGGCCCTTTGCCACTATGCTGCTCAGTGATTTGGGGGCGGAAGTCATCAAGATTGAGAGACCGGGGGTCGGCGATATCGCCCGGGGCAATGGCCCCGTGGTTCGGGGACTGAGTACCTACTTTCTCAGTCTTAATCGCGGCAAAAAGAGCGTCACGCTGGATTTAACTACCGAGCGAGGTAAAGGGGTCTTTTTCAAGCTGGTGGAGAGGGCCGATATTCTGGTGGAGAACTTTACCCCCGGAACGATGGAGGAACTGGGCTTAAGTTACGAGGCGGTGAGACAGCACAATCCCCGGCTCATTTACATTGCCGGCTCCGGTTTTGGTCAGTACGGGCCCTACGCCCACAAGCCAGCCTTTGATATTGTGATTCAGGCCATGGGCGGCGTCATGAGCATCACCGGCGAGGAAGGCGGGCCGCCGGTCAGGCCGGGAGTATCCTATGGCGATATTGCCGCCGCTCTTTTTCTGTGTATCGCCACTTTGGCGGCGCTGGAAGAACGTCACCGGAGCGGCGAGGGCCAACTGATTGACATCAGCATGCTGGACTGCCAGGTGGCGGTTCAGGAAAATGCCTTTGTCCGCTACCTTAACACCGGCGAGGTACCGCGCCCCCTGGGCACCCGGCACCCGGTGACCACGCCGTTTCAGGCTTTCCAGACGAGGGATAGCTATGTGGCCATCGCTCTGAGGGGTGGTGTCAAGGACCAGTGGCCTCTCTTCTGCGCCGCGATTAACCGGGTCGACCTCATTGATGACCCCCGATTCCGCAATGGCTGGCTGCGTACTCAGCACTACCAGGAACTGGCGCCAATCTTGACTGAGGCCATGAAAGCCAGGACGACGAAGGAGTGGGTGGAGGAACTGGAACGGTTAGAGATACCCTGCGGCCCGGTCAATGACATTGCCCAGGTGGCCAGCGACCCGCAGATTGCCGCCAGAGGCATGATTATTGATGTCCGTCACCCCAAGGCGGGCAGTTTCAAAGTGGTCAATAACCCTTTCAAGTTCTCCCGGACACCTTGCCGAACTGAGCGGGCCTCCCCGGATTTGGGCGAGCACACGCCGGAGGTATTGAGCCGTTTGTTGGGCCTGACTGAAACCGAAATCAGCCAGCTAAAGGCTTGGCGTGTGACTTGAAGGCTGACTTGGGCCGGAGAAGCCCCTTGCCCTCGTCTAGTTTAACTATCTTGAGCCATTATCTCTGGGTGGAAGCGCCGGCCTCTCAAAAGTCTCCGTCAGGAAATTCACCACCTTTTGCCGGACTAAAGGATACCACAGCCAGAGCGTGGCGTGTGTGGCCAGAAACCAGGCAATAGCTGGCTTGCCGGCTTCCTGCCAGAAATCAAGCACGGCCTCTCTCGGCACGGCTTCATCCCAGCGGGCGTTAATCATCAATATCGGTCGCTGGCGAAGGCGATGGGCAAAGGTCATCGGGTCGGTCAAAAAGCCTATTCTGGGTGGCTCCGTGTTTTCCCACCCCTTTTCGGCTACTTCGCTCAGGTACTGCCAATATGATTGTTGAATAGCCTGGTACTCTGCCTCCGTACGCCGATAGCCTATTTTGATACTGCTGAGCCGACTTTTCTGATTAATCTTCTCCCCGTTACCGCCGGCCACAATGAAGACGCCGGCTTTGATGCGTTCGTCTATCCCCATGGCGATGGCGGAGATAAACCCGCCAAGACTGATGCCGAGCACGGCAATACTGCCTTGGTCTATCTCTTCGCGGCGGCTGACACAATCGATGGCCTGGCAGACCTCAATCACCGAAGTCTGGTAAATCTGAAACCACTGCTCTGCGGACAGGATGGGGAATCCCGTTCGCCAGGCTTCCGGCAGACGGCTAGAGTGAATCAAAAGGTACGGTACCAGGCAAGCGATTCCCTCTCTCACCAGGGCTTTAGCCAGAAGCCGGCAGGGGATGACACTGTGGTCGCCCATGCCGTGCAGCAAAATGGCGAGCGGCGCTTTATTTGCCCTTCGCGGCTGGAAGTACTCACCACGTACGGTGCAACTCTCCGGCCCGCTAGTGAGGAAGGCGGAGGTGAAATCAAAGCGGTATTGCCAGTAGTTTCTGGTCGTGTTTTTCAACGTCAGGTGAAAAGTAGTGCCAGCCCTGGGATAACTGTAAGGATTCATAGTGTCTGGCCTATTCTATCGTGCTGGCCTGGTCTTTGGCAACCTGAACTTTGACACATCCTGGCTAGGAAGCTGAGTGAGGTTGAAGCCAGTGTACCACTAGGCTATGTGCCGCCCAGGCGCAGTATTCGCTTGAGGAGGACACCGAATATCTTACGCCAGGACAGGCGGAGCTGGCCGATTTCGTAGACCCCCAGTTCTTTTCTCGGACTGAACCTTGTCTCGGCATAAGCCTGGACAATCATGCCAATAGCCTCCGTCTGCAAAGGCAGAACCGCCGCCAACCGGTGGCAGTATTCTAGCGGTGTTTCGTAGGGTTGGGGTCCGGCTCTCACCAGAGACGCCATGGAGCACATCTTGGCGTAGACCTGAGTGGCACTTTTGACTTCTTGGCGGAATCGCTGAAGCCGGAGGTAGATTACGATGACAGCGGCCAGCATCAGGAGGGACACCCCGAATATAATGTAAGGCTGGCTGGCCCCACCTTGAGCGCTGGACGGCGTCGTTCCTCCGGACGAACCGCCTTCACCGGCAATGTCGATTGGTCCCTCCGGAAACAGCCCGTAGTCATCACCATGCGTGTCTCCCGGGCTAACCAGGTCTTCCTGAAAGCGCGCTGGCGGCGTTGGCTCAAAGGCTATCCAGCCGTATTGGGGGAAGTAGACCTCGGACCAGGCATGATAATCCTTGGCCCGGACGATGAGAATACCGCTGGCCTCATCAAATTCACCGGGGAGATAACCGATAGCCACCCTGGCTGGTACTCCCACTGACCTCAGCATAATCGCCATCGCTGAGGCGTAGTTGGTGCAGAAACCCTGCCGCTCGTGGAAGAGGAACCAATCTACCCCGTCAGTCCCGTTGGGTGGTGGCTTAACCGTCAGGCTATATTTGAAGTCGTGCAGGTAGTCCTTGATGGCCAGTGCTTTTTCGTAAGGTGTTTTCGCGCTCTCGGTGACCTTTTCGGCCAGTTGCCTCACTCGAGCCGGCAGGCTGCCCGGCAGTTGCAGGTAATAGTTTTTCACCCAGGCCTCGTAGTTTTCACCGGCTTCGGCCAGCTCAGCCGGCGTGGCTATACTGACGGTAGCGCTCACGCTGTACCGCTGGTAGGGTTTAAGCATCTGGGGGGAAATAACCGAGAGTATATCCCCGCCTTTGGCTGGTGCCGCCAGGTTGGTGCTTTCTGAATGAGAATAGCCGTCAACGGCCGCCGTGAGCATCGTGACTCCTGGCAGAGAATCCTGAATGGTGCTCGGGTTGACCTCGGTACCGGTGGTCATACTCTTCAGAAAGACCGGGATGTTGGCTGAGACAAACTCGCCAGCCGTGAGCAGAACATCCGTCTTCAGTTTGTTTTCCACGGTGTAGGTCAATTCGCGGCGATTGAGAAGACTGCTAGCTTCGGTGACTCTTGTTCCCGGGCTGAGCTTCTGGTCAATGGCGTTGCTGGTAGTCCAGCCCCAGGACTGATAAGTGTCATATCGCCGGGTACGCCAGTAAAAGGACTGCTCACTGTGGACAGCGAATAATACCGTGTTGCGCTGGTCTGGGGCTTCGCTGAAGGACAGTTTCTCCTCGTCGCTACTCTTAATAACCGTCCACTTCCCGGGGACGGCGGCAAAGAGATTCACCCAGCTTTGTTCCAGATATCTGCCCCAGCTACCGCCCATCGCTGTCCTGGCCTGGGTGACATCAATTTCCGGGGCAAACCAGGCGCTAGGGATGGCAATGGCGCTGACGAGAATCAGCAACGCCACAGAAGACAGCACTGCGCGTTTGGGGTAACTGCCGCCAAGCTTCTTGAACCAACTGTACTGCTTGGTCAGGGTGGTGACCCCGATGACCAGCATCGCCCCCGCCAGATAAATCGGGAGGAAATAGTATTGCTCTTTAGGTAAATTGCTGAGATTGACCAGGAGGGCGATGGCACCCAGGCTTACGCCAATCCAGACATTTTGTTTGCGCAGGGTGAACCAGGCTGAAACAAAGCCGATTACCCAGGTGAGAAAGATGAGAAAGGAAGCGAAGTGTATGATTTCCTCACTGGGCTGGCGGTAACTGATGGTCTGCCACCAGGCAGCCAAGGCTGTCCCCAGACCGGAAGTCGGGGCTGCCAGCCGTGATGACTGCCAGATAGTGACGCCGGCACTGAGAATGGTCATAATGACAAAAAACACCCTATCGTCTAGTCGCCTCTTGACCAAGACCAGGGTAAGCAGCATAGCCAGGGCCAGGTCAAGGGTCAACGGCAGATGGGAGGAAGTCCATTGGGCCTGCTCAATGGAGAAGATGGCCACGCCCAGAGCCAGAAAGGTGAGCACCAGGCTGACCCATTCTTGCGGACTGCCGAACCCGGTCTTGAGCCATTTCTTCAGATTGGACTGACCGTAGGACTTGGCAAACGACCCATAGCCGATAACTGCCGGCCGGTTGAGACGCTCCTCGTCACGCTTAGGCGACGCCCGGTGCACTTCCCCTCTTTTTTCGTAACGATACCTGTATCCGTATCTGTTCCAACTGCTACCCACGATTCCCAAACCTCACGTGAACCTGGTATGCGATAGAGCTACCCGGCTGTCCAGTGCCATGGCTAGCTCATCACCCTTTCTGACAATATAAACCGGTACCCCCATCGCCGCCAGACTGCGGGCCGCGGGCATTGAAGCACTGGTGCCGCCAAAGCTGGCGGCATCCAGTAGGACAACCACTGCCGAGTTACCGTGCCGTTGCAGTCGCCAGATGGCCGAGGCCAGCTTCTCTGTGGCGAATGGCGTAATGATGATAACGGAAGAATCATCTTTGAACCGTTCCATCTCATCCGAAAGGAGGCGGTCAAGACCCACCTGCCCGGTGGCTCTCATCAGGGCAAAGGCTTCCAGCATACGACGGAAGTGGATTTCGCCCTGGTCGGAGGGAAAGAGATAAGGTCGGTCGCCGTGCGTCATCAGACCCACCGGCATGCCTTCATCCAGATATTTCTTGACCAGCGAGGCAGCGATGGTGACACCGTATTCTTCGCTCGTCTCGATGCCCTCACCAATGCTGGCTGTCTGGTGCATATCCAGAACTATCCAGGTGCCCTTAGCACTATTGCGCGACCGTTCGGCATCGAAGACCTTGACCATCAACTGGCCGGTGTGGGCAGTGCTGCGCCAGTGGATATGGCCCAGGCTGTCGCCTGTACTGAATTCGCGCACTGTAGAAGCATCGGGGCTAATCTGGCTGGTCGAGCGGCGTCCGGTGCCGGACTCGTAATTAGCCGTGGCGGACAGGGCAAAGAAGGGCAGTTCCACCGTGGCTGGATAGATGAGAACATGATGCAGCTCTCCCAGTGTGCTCTGCCGGGAGAAGATGCCAAGGGGGTCAGATACCTTAGCGGCAAAAGAGCCCAGATGATATCGACCCCGCCGCTGACAACTGATGGTAGTCTGCCACGAACGCGATTTACCCGGTGCCAGATTCAGCGCCGAGATATTGTGATATCCCGGCAAATCAGTCTGTTCCTCAACCGCCAGCAGGAGTTTGGGTATTTTGTTAGTATTGGCTACGGTAATTTCCTCGTCAAACTCGTTGCCAACCTCACAGTGGTCAGGCAGGTTCTTGACCTTGGCAGTCAGGCCGCGAACACCGAACACCGTCCAGGCATAGCCCAGCAGCAGCACTATCACGGAAAGGAAGAATAGTCGCAGGACTAAATCCAGCTCCCAAATCAACCCCACCGCCAGGAGGACCAGAGGAACAATCAGGATAATCGGTCGAATCTTCATACCTCAACCACCACTAACAATCACAGACCGCGAAAAACTAGCTCAAAAACATGCTATGTCCTGACCACGGTGCCCGGTACCGGCACGGTTTCCAGTAGCTCGGCAACGGCGGCCCGGCCACTCTTGTCCGGTGAGCGGTCTGATGAGCTGACGATTAATCGGTGAGCCAGCACCGGTTCGGCCAGAGCCTTGACATCATCCGGTAGAACATAGTCGCGCCCTTGCATCAGAGCATGTGCCTGTGTCGCCCGGAAGAGAGACAGCGAACCGCGGGGTGAAGCCCCGAGATAAATGTCCGGGTGCTGGCGAGTAGCCGTGACCAGCGCCGCGATATACTGCTTTACCAGGTCATCAATATAGACTT
>CAYGYD010000028.1:0-17298 GCA_964354005.1 uncultured Dehalococcoidales bacterium
ACTGTCCATTACCTTATGTCTTTAAAGTGTCCCATTTTCCTTGACGATTCACACTGCTCAAGCAGTTGTGGGTCATCGACGATGATGAACTCCCAGGGCTGACTATTATTCGCTGAAATCGACCTGGTGCCCGCCATGATTATCTTCCGTAATATCTCCTCTCTGGTGCCCCGGGTGAAGCGCCGGATTGTCCTTCTTTTCTCAATTGCTTCATAAATATTCATCTTTGACCTCTGCTAATACAAAATATTAAGCAAGGCACGTCTAATTATAGTTGCTATTCCGGTTACTGTCCATTAAGTCACTGATAGAAATTACGCTGTTATACAGGTCCGCCATTCAAATGCGGAGCAGATAGGTACCCCTATTCTCTCTCAAGTCACAGGAAGCCATCTTGTGTACTATCACCGCCAGGTTGCGATCTTGCTAGATGATTTTCTTAATGTCCATCCCGCGTTCTTTGGCGAACTTTCTTAATTCTAGGACGAAGCGGGTGAGGTGTGGTTTCTGGTTTAGCTCCCGAGCGGCAAGTTCATTTTCAATGGCAATCTTGAGCTTTTCCCCCATGTAATTGCTTAATCCCCTCTCAATGAGTAGGCGGGCTGCTTTCTTCTTATTCGTTCTTTCTATTTTGGCGACCAATTCGATGCCTTGAAACATCGGTTTGTCGAAAGCTACTCGCCCATAATACGCATCGGGATACCAAGTATGTGGATTAACCCCCTGTTTAGTGCCAAATAAGGCCATTAACGAGCGTGTAAGCGAGCGTAGCTCAAAAGTGTGTTTCATTTTGCCCAAATTACTCTCAAACGGTAGCCCTTAACTCAATTAGCGTGTCACATTTGGTAGCTTATGACTGGCTTAAATTTGCACCCTTCTGTCCCGAAAAACAACGCGCCAGTCCTCTCGGGGAGTTGACAACCCCCGACACGGTAGCACAGTTGAGTAAGCAGCGCGCCGATAGAGGTTCTTCCTGAATTTTGGGGAGTATACCGACTGGCGTACATGGCTGGGCTGGCAGGAATAACTAGAGTCTTGAGATTCATGTGACCATCACGTCTTTCCCAACGGCAGAACGTCTGCTGGTTATTCCTGACATACTTGCGGGTGAGGCGGGCATAGCAAGCAAACCACTATAAGGAGCATGCTGAAACAAGAGTTTCCGTCGAGGTTAAGAAAAAACGACGAGTTTTAATACTATTTTGCTACGGGTCATTTTGGGCTGGCCGATGTTTATGATGGCGGAAACGAGGCGCACCAGTGTCAACACAGCTCGCAGTGTCCAGGTACCTGCTGCATATCGCTGAATTCCTGAAGCCGTTGCTCAACGTCCTGTGCAATGATACCAAGGTCTTGGTCTTTGACGGCTATGTCCTTGGCTAACGGGTCTGTTGCATACTTAAGCCTTAACTTCTTTTGCCAGTTCTCATAACTGTTAAGGGTTCTTTTACTCTTGGCGATACCAATAACAGCACCTCCGACTCTTAGCTGCCAAAGATTAGTGCCGGGAACACTCTCGTATGGTTTATACCACGAGTTATCAATCCAGGAATAACCGCCGGCTTTTTGAATGGCATCGTTCCAGGCGGATATAATAAACCATTTCGTGAGACCTGGCTTTGCCTCATCATGAAAATCTAGTTGAGCTCTGTATCCTTTTACCTCATCTGTTATGAGTTTGAGGAAGTTCAGAAGCGCTTGAGAGTATTGTCCTGCTTTGAACACCAAGTCATTGAGCTTGCCTTTATCACCCACCAGTTCCCTGAATTTGGACGATCCAGAAGTACTGAGATGGCTGAATAAACCCTTGACGAGATGCGGCTCTGCAATTCCAGCGCCTATGTCGTAGTAATTGACCTTTATCTGCTTATCTTCACCTATTTCGACTGCGCCTATTGGAAGGTAATATTTACCTGGCTTGAATTCAACAGGCAAATCTCTCCACAAGACTTTATTCCAGGGAGATGGCAAGCGAATTCCTTCTGCTGTTGCCTTAGCCAGTTCACGCATTTGCCGCTTATGTGGCGTTCCATCATACGGCTCTTGCTCGATTACTGCCTCTTTTCCCCTAGGTAGCTGCTGCTTGTCAATGGGTAGTACACCTGGTTTGTCTTCGAGGAGGTTGGCAGTCTCGCGCCGCCTCTTGTCAGTGATTGAAAGATAGATTTGAGTAGTCGACAAATTTTCGTGCCCCAGTAGAAGCTGGACAGACCGGATATCTGCCCCGGCTTCCAATAAGTCCGTAGCATATTTATGTCTTAGGGCATGAGCATGAAGGTGATCAAGTCCCGCTTTTCTGGCAAATTGCTTGATCTTCATGGTGATAGATGGAGCTTTTAGTTTGAATATCTTCTCGTCAGGCTTCATGCTCTTAATGAAATTCTGGAGCCTCAAAGCAATAACTGGTTCTAGCGGTATTACTCGATCCTTGCCACCCTTGCCTTTTCTCACCATTAAGAAGTCCGCGTGTACGTCTCTAGCTTCGAGCTTTTCCAGTTCGCCTCTTCTCATACCGGTCTTAAGGTCTAATGCTACCAGCAAGCTGTCCCGGGTAATACAACTTTTATGGGTTTTCTTATTCTCAATGGCGCTGAATAGCTTCTGAATATCGCTGTTATCAGTATATGGCGGTAGTGATTTAGGCACCTTTACCTTGAGGTCGTCTATTGCTTCCCCATACCACTTCATAAATGCCTTTATCATCTGGGCATAGCGATAAAGTGTGCGTGGTTCCTTATTAGCATACTGTGCCAGGTATGCCTTGGCTAACGGAGCTGACGGAGGATAGTCATCTAGATACTCTTTGAACCGGGCTAGCATCTTCCGGGTATCGCTAAGGTTCTTGACATTGTGGAGCCTCAGTATCAGCTCGTTGTCATACTGCCTGAACAATTCCTCATTGCTCATACGTCTCAGCTGCAATCTGCGCCTCCCTTCCGGCCCCAGCAAGGTCTCAAGCAGCTCTCTAATCGGTAGTTCATCCTCATTATGTGAACCACTGATATGGTGGGCGGTACTGGACTCGAACCAGTGACCTCTGCGATGTCAACGCAGTGCTCTAACCAACTGAGCTAACCGCCCCAGAAGCACCTGTAATTTTACCAGATGCTGGATTCACCGTCAACGAATGAATGAAAATGGCGGCTCTTTACAAGAGTGAGCCATTAGCACTCAGGGTCTGGCAGCAGAATCGCTCGGGTTAGAATGGCCGGCAATCCAGAATGAACAGACCTGGGTCCTTTGCCCCGCTGACCCAACCCCATCGGTAATTTATTGCGTAGTCCACTGTCAGGTCTTAGCCGCCCGGACGACCAAGACCGCTGCATCCCCGGCATGTAGCACCTTGTCGGTAACGCTACCGAAGACCCATCGTCCAACACCGGAACGGCCATGAGTTGACATGGCAATGATGTCGATAGATTTGGCTTTGGCATAGTCAAGAGACACAGTTGAAAAATCCCAGAATCAACATCTTGTCCCAATTCGGAGGAATAAGCCGGAGTCTGGCCCAATCTTTAAGGGAGGTGCCACTTAGCCCACTTGCCCTTATCCACCTCACCGTTGTAAGCCAATTTGGGTGTGACTCCCCGGGCGATGCCTGCCGCCGCGACCGCCTTAATAATATCGCCGGGAATATAAGGAAGAACCGACATACTTAAGAGGACCACCAGGCTAGTTGATTCTCCGGCGACTGAATTGAGCCATACGCCACGCCACACCAGACCGGGAACATAAATCAGGACAAAGTTAGCGAAAAGCATCAGTGGCAGCATACTCAGAAAGCTTCTCGCCCTGATATACTTGTCGGTAAAGTAGCCGAGGAAAAGAGCCGCCAGGACAAAGCCAATAATGTAGCCTCCGCCAGCCACCACCCCACTCTTCAAGCCAGAGAACCAGGGGACGCCGGCGAAACCAAGCCCACCGTAGATGGCCATACTAACAGCCCCCCACCGTTTTCCCATAGCCACCCCGGCGAGCAGAACGGCAAAGGTCTGCCCGGTGATCGGTACCGGATTCCCCGGTAGGTAGAACCTCACCTGAGCCAGAAGACCGGTAAGCGCCGCCATACCCAAAGCTAGAGCCAACTTCTTGGGTATGCTCAGCTCGTATCTCCAGCGGAACACATCGTATTTGGTCTGATTAATCCTAGCTGCTATGTCCATATCTACTCCTTATTAGTTCTCCCGGCCTGTTTTTAGTTCGTCACCCTAGAGTTTTCTATTGACTTGGTATATACTTTATCAAACGGAACCACAGACAGATAGTCAATAAAGAGGGGGCTCAAACAAAATGCCTGCCAAAAAAGTAAAAGACAAGGAATACGTACTCCAAGCAACCAAAAAAAGGGGGATTAAGGCCATCAGTTTATGGTTTACTGATATTCTGGGCTTTCTGAAGAGCTTTAATATCACCCCGGCGGAATTAGAGGTTGCGCTGGAAGACGGCGCCGGCTTTGATGGCTCGTCCATCGAGGGATTTGCCCGGATTGATGAGAGCGATATGATTGCCCTGCCCGACCCCACCACCTATCAGATTCTACCCTGGAGTCTACCACAGTACCCCATGGCCCGGATGTTCTGCGATATTCGCAAGCCGGGGGGTGAGACTTTTGAAGGCGACCCGAGATATGTCATGAAGAAAAACATGAAGCGAGCCACCACACTGGGTTACACCTTCAATGTGGGGCCAGAACTGGAATTCTTCTACTTCAAAAGCCCGGAAGCTACCCACACCCTGGACGAAGGTGGCTACTTTGATTTGACACCCCCAGACATCGGCAATGACCTCAGGCTGGAAACCGTGCTCACCATGGAACAGATGGGCATCACTGTCCAGAGAAATCAGCATGAAGTGGCCAGCAGCCAGCATGAAATCGACCTGCTCTACACTGATGCCTTGACCATGGCCGATAACATCATGACGGCCCGGCTGGTCATCAAGGAAATCGCCCAGAAGCACGGCGTCTACGCTACCTTCATGCCCAAGCCTCTCTTTGGCATCAACGGTAACGGTATGCACACACACATGTCGCTCTTCAAAGGCAATAGAAACGCCTTCTTTGATAAGAATGACCCTTATTACCTCTCCGGGCTGGCTAAACAGTTCGCCGCCGGCTTGCTCAAGCATGCTCCGGAAATCGCCTCAGTGGTGAGTCAGTGGGTGAATTCCTACAAGCGACTGGTGCCTGGCTATGAAGCACCAGTCTACCTTTCCTGGGCGAGAAGAAATCGGTCGGATATGATTCGAGTACCGGAATACCAGCCGGGCAAGGAAAAAGCCACCAGAATTGAGTTTAGAGTCCCCGACCCGGCCTGTAATCCTTACCTGGCCTTCAGTATCATGCTGGCCGCCGGCCTGGAGGGCATTACGAGGAAGCTCAAACTGGCGCCACCGATTGAAGAGAATGTCTACGCCATGACCGCTGAGGAGCGAGACAGAAGAGGCATCGGCGCACTGCCGACGAACCTCTTTGAGGCGGTCAGTCTGACGGAAAAGAGCGAGTTAGTGAGGAAAGCGCTGGGCGAGCACCTGTTTGACAGCTTCATCAAGAACAAGAAAATTGAGTGGGACCAGTATCGCATTCAGGTAACTGAATATGAACTGAAGCGCTATCTGCCAGTTCTTTAGGGGCCGCGTAGAATCCGACGAACTGGCGAAATCAACCCTGGCGGTACGGAGGAGTATCAGCCGAGACACTAGCGTGTTGGTTTCTGTGTGCCGATAATGGCTACTTCAATATTGCGACCACAACGGGGGCAGGTCATACTAAAGGTAATGGGCTGACTCATAACACGCTCAGCGACTGCGGTGACCATTGAATCAATATTATCCAGGCGCTGGTCTAACATATCCAGGCGTTTCTTCAGCTGCTGAAGGTCTAAAGCTTGCTCCCCAGCCACACCGCGTTCATCTTTATCAGCCACAGTTGCCTCCCTTGCGGTTTCATTGCCACCATTATAGGCGAGAGATGAGACCATGTCAAAGGCTAGGATTGATTTTTGACACTAAAATATACCGATGTTATCATTAATTCCGTTGAAAAGACTCTTAATGACATATGTTTAACGATGAGTTAAAAACACTGCTGCTTTCAAATGGGGCGGATTTAGTCGGTTTTGCCAATCTCAAGGAGATAGTCCCTGACGTTCGGAGCAACTTCCCCTTCGGTATATCCATCGCCGTCGCTCTGAATCCCCGAATCATGTCAGAGATTTGCGAATGTCCCACCAAGTCATACTATGCGGAATACAAACGGGCCAATAACCTCTTGGATAGGCTCGGCCAATCTGCGGTACAATTCCTTGAGGAAAAGGGGCAGAAAGCACAATGGTCTGCGGCTACAAATGCCAACATCGACCGTAAGACTCTCTCCACACGCCTTCCGCACAAGACCACGGCCACCCGGGCCGGCCTGGGTTGGATTGGCAGGTGTGCCCTACTCATTACCAAGGAGTTTGGTTCCGCCGTGAGAATCACGACCGTACTGACGAACGCCCCGATAGCTGCTGGCCAGCCAGTGAATACATCTATGTGCGGGGAAGTGCACTGCCTGTGTTGACGCCTGCCCGGCGCATGCTCCGTCCGGCAAAAACTGGCAGGTTGGACTCTCTCGTGATTCTCTATATGATGCCTTCGCCTGCCGGAAAACTGCTCGTGAAATGGCCCAAAAAACAAAGGGAATACACGAGAATATCTGCGGCCTATGTATCGCCGCCTGCCCCTGGACGCAAAAGTACCTTGAAAGAGCCGGCTAATCGCCCGATTGCAGTCTTGATTTGGACAGAGGCATGGCGTATACTAGACTAAAAGCAAGTCGGCATAAAGGGGGTGTCTCTATGCCAGAGGTCGAGATTGGCAAGGTATCCGACTTCTTCGCCCGACCGGTCGTCGCCGGGATTCAACTGACCGCGCCCCTGAAGATAGGGGATAAAATCCACATCAAGGGTCACACCACCGAAATGGAAGTGGCCATCGAGTCAATGCAGATTAATAATGTCAACGTGGCAGAGGCCAAGGCCGGGGATTCGGTTGGTGTCAAGGTCAAGGACAGAGTCAGGAGAGGTGACACAGTCTACAAGATTACCCCCTAGAAGTACGACCCTAGACTGACAACAGAGCGAGCCGGGCATGTCCGGCTCGTTCCCTCACAAGACCCGCTTCGCTGTGTCCTTCAATCCGACTAAAGAGTTACCCGCGCTTTTCCTGGCAGCTAACCGAGACCCTTGAGCAGATTGGCCATCTCGATGGCATCTGTGGCGGCATCAAATCCCTTGTTGCCCGCCTTCGTCCCGGCTCGCTCAATCGCCTGCTCCAGAGTATCCGCCGTGATGACACCAAAGCTTACCGGTAGCCCTGACTCCAGGCCCACTCTGGCGATGCCCTTGGCCACCTCAGCCGCCACATACTCAAAGTGAGGCGTGGCCCCACGAATTACTGCTCCCAGGCAGATAATGGCATCATACTTGTTGGTCTGCGCCAGTTTCTTGGCCACCAGCGGAATTTCAAAGGAGCCGGGTACCCAGGCAATATCAATATCAGCCTGGTTAACCCCGTGACGGTGCAGGGCATCCTGTGCCCCGTCAAGCAGTTTCTTGGTAATGAACTCGTTAAAACGCGCGACAACCAACCCAAACTTCAGTCCCTTTCCCAGTAACGCACCTTCAAAAAGCTTGCCCATTCATGCCTCCTTAGTTAGATTGAGGGGTCAACCTCACCCCCTTAATCCCCCTATCTTTAAAAGGAGAGGGGGAAATTGGCTTTGAAGGGGTTTCACCCCTTCAAACTACCCCTTTAGTGGTTCCAGTAACCCTATCCCCCTGTGTCCCCCCCCGATAATAATCGGGGGGAAGTATTTATGAAGAGGGACGAAGTCCCTCTTAGACGCCCTTTGATTAGGTGCTGGCTTCGCCTCTCCGTTACTCTTTTAGCTATCGTTGCTGTTGGGTAAGTCTGGTATGTCAATAAGGTGGCCAAGTTTTTTCTTCTTGGTCTCCAGATAATGGAGGTTATATGGGTTGGGAGAGGCGACAATAGGTACTGTTTCCATCACCTTCAGCCCGTAACCCTCAAGACCGATGACCTTCTTGGGGTTGTTGGTCAATAGCCGAATCTCGTGCAGGCCCAGGTCAGCCAGAATCTGGGCACCGATGCCGTAGTCGCGCAGGTCGGGGGCAAAGCCCAGAGAGATATTAGCCTCCACCGTATCCAGGCCCTGGTCCTGAAGAGCATAAGCCCGAATCTTGTTATGGAAGCCGATGCCCCGCCCCTCCTGCCTCATATAGAGGAAAACACCGCGCCCCTCTTTACCAATGGTCTCCATGGCCAGAGATACCTGCTCACCGCAATCACAGCGCAGACTGCCGAAGACATCACCGGTAAGGCACTCACTGTGCACTCGAACCAGAACTGGCTCCTCGTTGGATACATCACCCATAACCAGAGCCACGTGCTCATCGGGGTCAATGTCACTGTGGTAGGCTATAGCCACGAACTCGCCATACTTGGTGGGCAACTTAGCTTCGGCCACCCGGTGTATCAGTTTCTCGTGGCGGCGACGATAAGCAATGAGGTCGGCCACACCAATAATCTTGATGCTGAACTTCTGGCTCATGACTTCGAGCTGGGGCAACCGGGCCATAGTGCCATCCTCATTCATAATCTCACAGATGACGCCGGCGGGATACAGACCAGCCAGCCGGCACAGGTCAACTATGGCCTCCGTCTGCCCCGCCCGCACTAGGACACCACCCTCTCTGGCCCGTAATGGGAACATATGCCCCGGCCGGGCCAGGTCTTCGGGTTTAGTATTCGGGTCAATTATCGTTTTCACTGTCCTGGCTCTATCGGCTGCGGAAATGCCGGTACTCACGCCCCGTTTGGCTTCAACTGAGACAGTGAAAGCAGTGGAGAACTTTGAGGTATTTTCACTCACCATCATGGGAATCTGCAATTCGTCCAATCGCTGACCGAAGACAGGCATACAGATGAGACCCCGACCATACTTAGTCATGAAGTTGATGGCCTCCGGCGTGACCTTCTCGGCGGCGATGGTCAGGTCGCCCTCATTCTCCCGGTCTTCATCATCCACGATGATGACAAACTTGCCGTCTTTTATATCCTCAATCGCTTCACGAATCGTAGCTAGTGTCATACTCACCTCTCCCTCTGGAACGAGCTAACTCACCATAAACCCGTGTTCCTTCAAAAAATCAATGGTTATTCCCTGGCCACGGGGCTGGGTAAATTGTGCCACATATTTGGCCATAATATCCACTTCCAGATTAACTATGTCCCCCACCCGCCGCTCACCTATATTCGTGTGCTGTCGGGTATAGTCCACAATGGACACCTGAAAGGAACTTTCGTCTTTCCCCACCACCGTGAGACTAATACCGTCAACGGCGATGAAGCCTTTTTCTACTATATAGTACATCACCTCGGGAGGGGCTTCAAATCGGATAAGCATCGCGTCACCCGCCCGCCGCATCGCCGCCAACTTGCCGGTAGCATCCACATGCCCCTGAACAAGGTGTCCACCCAGCGGCCCCCCCAGGAGTAAGGGGCTTTCCAGATTAACCCTGTCACCGGATTTCAATAGACCGAGGTTGGAGCGTTTCTGTGTTTCTGACATTATGTCAACAGAAAAGGAGCGGGCGTCAAAGTCGGTCACGGTCAAGCACACCCCGTTGACGGCGATACTGGAACCCAGTTCCATCCGCTCAAGGACCCGGTTGGCTGCCACCACCAGATGCCCCGGTTGAACTGAAATGACTCTACCGACTTCTTCAATGATTCCAGTAAACATGGCCTTATCTCGATGCACCGACTCAGCGTTTCCTGACATACCCGGTGACCATCAGGTCATCACCAAATTTCTCCACACTGACCCGCTCCAGCTTAATGGCGTCCATTACCCGCTCGGCTCCCCGGCCGGCCACAGCTATCTTGGCCTTGTCACCGCCAATGACAATAGGCGCGATAAAAACTGCGACCTTATCCACCAGCCCGGCATCAAACAGGGAACCGAGAAGGATACCACCACCCTCCACCAGCACACTGGTAACCTGGCATTCGCCCAGCCTCTTTAACAGCCCGGCCAAATCTACCTGCCCCTCCGCTGAGGGCAATTCCACTATCTGGGTGCCCGCTTGAGCCAAGGCGGCCTGCTTTTCTGCGCTGACCGGTCGACTCACCACCAGCAGGGATTTGCCCGGCTCGGTGAAGACATGCGCCGAGGCCGGTGTGCGCCCCCCGCCATCAACAATTATCCGTAATGGTCGTTTTCTGACCGTACCACCCTCCCCACCGTACCGACTGGTGAGGTAGGGGTCGTCGGTCAGGACAGTATTGGCGCCGGCCATAATGGCATCCGCTGCATACCGCAGGTCATGGACATATTTGCGCGCTTCAACGCCGCTAATCCATCGGGAATCGCCGCTCTTGGTAGCAATCTTGCCATCCAGGCTGATGACAAACTTGGCCGTGACCAAGGGCATGCCCGTGGTAATGAATTTGATGTAGGCCTCGTTGACTACCTTGGCTTCTTCTTCATGCTCGCCGATACAAGTCCTGATGCCTTCCCGGGACAGCTCTTCTTCCCCCCGCCCAGCCACGATTGGGTTAGGGTCAATCATGGCCATGTGGACTTCCGATATTCCGGCGGCAATAATCGCCTTGGTGCAGGGTGGGGTGCGACCGTAGTGACAGCAGGGTTCGAGGCTGACATACATCGCCCCACCACGGGCTTTCTCCCCTGCCTGCTTCAAAGCCATTATTTCGGCATGCCAGGAGCCCGGCGGCTGAGTATAGCCCTGCCCGACGATCTCGCCCTCTTTGACAATTACGGCCCCCACGGCCGGGTTGGGGCTGACCTGCCCCAGGGCAAGCTTAGCCAAAGCCAGGGCTTGCTTCATATAGTCCATACTACTGCCATTCTAACATCACCCTTAAAAAAAGTGCAAACAAGCCGACCTGAGTAGAAAGACAGAGACAGATAGAGTATAATTGTGTTGAATTCAGTCGGGAGTAATCCACTAGATGAAGAGCCTTGTCCGCGATATTCTGATAACGCTCGCCATAGCAGCAGCAATCTTCTTTGCATTACGGACCACCATCCAAAGCTTTGACATAGAAGGGCCCTCTATGCAACCTAACTTCTATACCGGGCAACGAGTATTGGTTAATAAGCTCGTCTACAGCTTTCGTGAACCACAAAGGGGTGATATAATCGTCTTTCGCTCTCCCAATAGCCAGCAAGGTGACCTCATCAAACGCATCATCGGTTTGCCTGGAGAATCCGTGGAGATAAAAGACGGGCTAGTTTATATCCGTGAAGCAGATGGTCAGGTCTGGACCCTGGACGAGCCTTATGTTGCGGAACCAGCCAGAAATACTTATAAAGGAAGCATAATTCCGGAAAATACCTATTTTGTTCTCGGCGATAATCGCAATTATAGTAACGATTCTCGGAGCGGCTGGGTAGTACCACGCCGAAACATAGTGGGCGAAGCCTGGCTGACTACCTGGCCACCCAGTGCCTGGGGGCTGGCCGCTAACTACCCGTTTGAGGAAAAAGCCAGCGGTGCTCAATAAGTCCCCGGCAAGCCATCCTGAAACCGGGAAAGGAGATACTGCCAATGACTGATGTTGAGGAAATCTTCCGCAAATCAGGAGCTATTCTCAATGGGCACTTCGTACTTGCTTCTGGTCTTCATTCACCGGTCTACTGGCAGAAATCCCAGGTCCTGCAATTCCCCAACTACACGGAAGAGCTGTGCCGGATGATGGCCAATCATTTTCACGACCAGAAGATTGAAGTAGTCGCCGGGCCGACTACCGGCGGCATTATCCTAGCCTTTGAGGTCGCCCGGCAATTGGGCGTGCGCGGCATCTTCGCTGAAAAGACAGCCACCGGGGAAAGGGCCTTCCGGCGTGGTTTTAATATCGCCCCCGGCGAGCGTGTGCTTATCGTCGACGATATTTTGACCACCGGCGGCTCAATACGGGAAGTGATAGCCGCCGTGAATAGCAAGAGCGGCCAGATTATCGGCATCGGTGTCCTGGTCGACCGCTCCGAGCAAAAGATAGACTTCGGCGTCCCGCTTTTTAGTTGTCACCGGGCAGCGATTATCACCTATAGGCCGGAGAACTGTCCGCTCTGCGCCGCCGGTATACCGCTGGTCAAGCCGGGTGGCGGTTAATAGCAGGGCACTGACAGATTCTCCGTCAGTGCCCTTAATGCACACCCGAGAAAAGCACAGCCTGGATAAAGCCACGATTGGCTAGCCATCTTTTGCCAGACTAATGCTTACCACAGCTTCCCTTTAGCTTTTATCTGATTTGCCCAAACATCCCAGTTGGGCGCTTGCAGGTCCTCAGGCACATCAAAAATGCCCAGCGGCTTGCCTTTTGGCTTTTCCGCATCTGGCCACTGCTCTACCTGCTGCGCAATCTTTTCCATGTAGTGGTCAGTATCACCCAGGTAAAGCTGGCAAACCTTGCCCCTCCTAGTATGAAGGGGTAGGACACCGTCCTGCGTAGTAAAGCCAACGCCAGCCAGAACCTGATGGGCTTGCCAATGAGCGTCCACGCAGGCTTCATTAGCTCGAGCTTTGGCCATCGCCACTTCAAGGTC
Source organism: uncultured Dehalococcoidales bacterium (assembly GCA_964354005.1). Classification (GTDB taxonomy): domain Bacteria; phylum Chloroflexota; class Dehalococcoidia; order Dehalococcoidales; family UBA2162; genus CAVSBN01. Next base: position 12,635 of record CAYGYD010000028.1, read on the forward strand.
GCAGGGAATGCCCTGGCTAAGCATCCACGCTGCCTCATAGACAAGATTTCTGGTACCCTGAACATCGGCAAAAGCCATAATGCAATACTCCTGGACCCAGTTATGAATACCGATGGGCATCTCAAACTGTATCCTGGTCTTGGCATGGTCTATGGCTAGTTCCATAGCCTTTTCGGCAGAACCAACCATCTGAGCACTAAGCAGCGCGGCTCCGATATTCAAAACCTTCTCCAGTGGCGCCCAGCCGCCGTGGAGCTTGCCCACGATATTTTTACTGGGAACCTTTACCTTATCAAAAACTACCTCACTCTGCCGCTTATCGCCGACGGTATTCCTGAGTACGGTGTAACTTATCCCCGGGCTCTTAGCATCAACCAAGAAAAGGGTGACACCGTCCACAGGCTTTCGGCCCTTCCTGGTCCTGGCGGCAACCAGCAAATAGTTAGCAACACGAGCATCATGGACAAACATTTTGGTGCCGCTGATGACATAGTTGCTGCCCTCAACAGTCGCCGGCACAGTTACCCCTTCAGCCAGCCAGCCTTTGCCGTCCCAGGTTGCTTCGGGTTCGGTCAGGGCCAAGGCCAGAATCAACTCGCCTTTGCCTATCTTGGGCAGTAGGTCAGCTTTCTGCTCCTCACTGCCCACCTCCAGAATGGCCAGTCCACCGAGAATCACCGTGGAAAGGTGGGGGCTGGGAAACAGAGCCCGGCCCATCTCCTCGTATAGGATAGCCATGTCTAAGATGCTCATTGCGCTACCACCGTATTTCTCCGGGTAGACCAGCCCCAGCCAGCCCAACTCGGCGGCCTTTTTCCACAATTCCGGAGAATAGCCGGAATCGCTATCCTCCGCCTCTCTCACCACACTCTCGGGACACTCGTTCTCCAGAAAATCACGGGCGGCTTTCTTGAGCATTTGCTGTTCTTCACTAAGCTCATAGTTCATACGCTTTCGCTCCTTTTAATTGATAATAGAGCTACAGGCTCGTTATCTTTCTTGCAGGGCTTTCATTATCGTTGTATTCAGCTTGGCCGGTATCCTGGGCAAGCCAAGCACCCTCCCCGCCAGCACAATCTTAACTGCCTCCAGGGTTCCAGCGTAGTGCATGCTTCGGGTAATCTGCCACACGCGCTCTATGGCCCCGGCTAGTTTAGCATATTTTGAGCCCCCTCTAAGCTGACCATACGTACCAAGAATATTCAACCTCATTACCGAATGAGAAATACCATTCAGCCGGCTGAAAAGCCCGGTCAGGTCAAAGTCCAGCGGACCTAACCTCTTCCTCTCGCCAAATCTCCAGGCAGTGCGCCAGGCAGCCAGCCTCAGCACTTCGATATCAATAGCCATCTTGGCTATGGCCTTTCGCACTCCCGGGTCCTTAATGAGTGGCTTTCCGTTCCGTTTGGTCTCCCGGCAAAACTGCACTAGCTCCTGTAAGTCTCGCTTAGCACCAGTGGCCCCGGCAGTATTGGACCTTTCAAACTCAAAGGTAGACATGACATGATAGAAGCCCTGGTTTATCTGACCAACGATGGCTTCGTCGCCTACTTTGACATCGTCAAAGTAGAATATGTTCGCACCGTAACCACCCATACACGGCAACGCGGACACGCTGACACCGGGGGTGTCAGCCGGGAAACAGAAAAGCGTGAGCCCCCTGTGCTTGGGTATAGTATCCGCAGTTCTGGCTTCAACATAAAGAAAATCCGCTTTATAACGACCTGTGATATATATCTTCTGACCGTTGATGACCCACTTGTCCCCCTGCTTTATGGCACGCGTCTGCTGGTTAGCTTCATCCGTGCCCGCCTCCGGTTCAGTGAAGCACTCGTACCATATTTTCTCGCCGTTGGATATCTCAGGCAAAAACTTCTTCTTCTGCTCTTCCGTGCCAAAGAGATGTAAGCCAGGTCCACAGATGTGCAAGCCGATACTATTGGGCCACTGTAATCCCCAGTATCCCTCTACCTCATTAGCAATCCCGACCTCCATGTGCCCAAACCCCAAGCCACCAGTTTCTTTGGGCCACCCCGGGGCCAGATAGCCTTTCTTCCCGGCTTTCTTCTGTATACCCATCCAGAAATCTTGTAGCTCCTTGCTCACGGCCGGAATATCGGAGACATCCTCTGGCAGCTCGTTAGCATAGAAATCGTGCAGCTCTTTTCTTAGTTTTTCTTGCTCCTCAGTAAAGCCAAACTCCATATTCAAACCTCCTTTTTAGAATCGCGGCTAGATTACTGCCTAAAAATTAAACCTAAACTCTTTCTCACCCCCTTCCTTGGAGTACATCGGGATAATGCATAATGGCTCAATGAAATCGGCTAGACAAGGATTTCCGCCCAAATAATGGCAGTTCATAGGCAGAATGTCAAGTCGGCAGCCCCGCAAAGATTGTGCTTTTGCCGGATATGCGCTATAAATATATGGGATAACCAATAAGGATAGCAATGATGAAAAACGGAGTTCTTTTCAGATATAAGGATTTCCTGCCGCTTACCGCCAGCACGCCCCTTTTCTCTTTGGGGGAAGGGGATACTCCTCTGGTCCGCAGCCCACGACTGGAACAGGAATTGGGCTGTAAGGAATTGTATTTTAAGCTGGAAGGTTGCAATCCTACCGGTTCCTTCAAGGACCGGGGCATGGTGGTGGCCATCGCCGAGGCCATAGAGACGGGCAGCCACTCGGTAATGTGCGCCTCCACCGGCAACACCAGCGCTTCGGCGGCCGCCTATGCGGCCTACTGCGGACTGGACGCGATTATCATTGTGCCCAAGGGCAATATAGCTTTGGGCAAACTGGCACAGGCCATCGAATTCGGGGCGAAAATCGTCGCCATTGATGGCAATTTTGACCAGGCGCTGAACATAGTGCGCATTTTGACCGACAAGCACCCGGTCACTCTGGTAAACTCGCTCAATCCCTACCGGTTGCATGGCCAGAAAACGGCCGCCTTTGAGATTATTGATGCCCTGGGCGAGGCACCGGATTACCTTTTCATCCCGGTCGGCAACGCGGGCAACATCAGCGCTTACTGGATGGGCTTTGTCGAATATCACAAGGGCGGCAAGGCCAGAATCAAACCTAAGATGATGGGTTTCCAGGCCGAGGGTGCCGCACCTATCGTCCGGGGATACCCTATTGAGAAGCCACAGACCATCGCCTCAGCCATTCGTATCGGCAATCCGGCCAGCTGGCAGAAGGCAGTGGCCGCCCGCGATGAGTCAGGCGGTACTATTGATATGGTCAGCGACGACGAGATTATGGCGGCTCTCCAACTGATGGCAACCAAAGCCGGTATCTTTGGTGAGCCAGCTTCAGCCGCAGCCCTGGCTGGACTTATCAAGCTGGTCAAGAAAGGGATGGACTTCTCAGCCAAGAGAGTAGTCTGTGTGGTGACGGGCACCGGGCTTAAGGACACTGAGGTGGTGCTGAAAGGGGCCAAGCCCTTCCTAGAACTGCCACCCGACTTAGCCAGCGTGGAGCAGGCTCTGGGCTGGGGTTGATATAAGATTTAGTAATGCTTGTGCTTCAGGAGGATAGCCGTGATTGACCAGGGTGCAGTTAGAAAGGCACTTACAGCCATTATTAAGGCTATCGGTGACGACCCGGGTCGTGAAGGGCTGGCCGAGACGCCCCGGCGAGTAGCCGAGATGTATGCTGAACTCTTCGTCGGCCTCGATATGGACCCACGGGAGGAACTGACCGTGGGTTTTGAAGAAGGCCATCGGGAGATGATTATCCTCAAGGATATTCCCTTCTACTCAATGTGCGAGCACCACCTGTTGCCCTTCTACGGCGTGGCCCATGTGGGTTACATTCCTAACGACAGTGGACGGGTAGTCGGTGCCAGCAAAATTGCGCGAGTGGTGGAAATTGTGGCGCGTCGCCCTCAAATCCAGGAAAGGATGACGACCCAAATTGCCGATGCTATTGTTGAGGGCATCAAGCCCGATGGCGTAGGCGTGGTGATAGAGGCGGAGCACCTGTGCATGATTATGCGGGGCATCAAGAAACCGGGGAGCACGGTAATCACCTCAGCCCTGCGGGGAACTTTCCGGAGCCGGTCCAAAACCCGGGCCGAGTTTTTCTCCCTGCTCAAGAGTAAATAGTTGTCTCCACAAAGCCGAGACCAAAAGAAATAGAGAGGTAATTAAGAACCTCACTATTTACTGTGTTAATCCCTAGTCCGAGGACGGGACTGGCCGGGGCTGTACCAATTCCATTTCCTGACCATCACAGTTAACATTGCCTTCCCCAGCCTTAACGCAGAGCGCCTCAGTGCCGCAGACTTTACAGCGATACCTCTTACCTAACTGACTGGCCACTGAAAAGGCCTCCTTTAGCTATTTCTTCAGCTCCATCGGTTGACCACAATGGTGCAAAGCGCCGGCACCAGCTTTGGTCACAATAAACTCGGCGCCGCACTTGGTACACACATACCTTTTACCTATCTGGTTTGCCATCTTAACACCGCCCTTTTATCGGAGTCTCCGTCCTCACCTATCTTGACAATCGCCACCGCCTGTATATTATAAGCTAGGGCTCAAACTATCGTCAAGCGAGCTACTCACCCATAATCTGCAGAACAATCTGTCGGGAGCGGGGTCGGTTGTCAAAGTCGACCAGGACAATCTGCTGCCAGGTACCCAGAGTCAACTTGC
>CAYGYD010000029.1:0-16941 GCA_964354005.1 uncultured Dehalococcoidales bacterium
TATCCAGCAAGACATCCTTTGCCAGGTCTTTGGGCAGAACCTGCCCGGCGGCAATTACATAATCCGGATTTTTGCCGGCAACCGCTTCCAGCGCCAGCGCCCATTCGAGCGCCCAGCGCTGGACCTTAAAGGGGTTGCCCACATTAGGCACGCCGCTGATGAGCAGGTCACCGACGAGCGCCGTCTTCCGCTCCGGAATCCACACCCAGAGCGAATCATCCGTCTCACCATAATAGCTGCCCAGCTCAAAGGTCAGCCCGCCAAGCTTGAACTGCATCGCACCGTCAAAAGTGATATCCGGGTAGTAGAACTGCTGGGGCAGGACTGGTTCGCCCGGCGGGATAGCGAACTGGATGGTATTGATGTGCTCGTGCTGGCCCTTCAGCCGCTGGTACCGGTCGAACCGCCGTGCTACATTCTTGTGCCCGATGATGTGGGGCTTGGGATATTTGTGGGCTTCAGCATCGGCATAAAATGCCGGTACACTCCAGATATGGTCCATATGCCCGTGGGTGTAAATAATGGCATAGACAGGTTTATCCGTCCGCTTCCTGATTGCCTCAACCGCTTTCTGCCCGAAGCGGTTACCCATCGGCACATCCACCACTACGAGCCCTTCGTCCGTATATACCACGCTCGTGTTGCTGATGCCCAGCCGCACAATGTCCGGAGTGGCTTGCTGTTCTTCAGCCCTCCCAGCCAGTGCATCCACATACTGCCTGTTTTCGTGTGTTCCGCCAGTCGTCATCGAATCTTCCTTCACAAATCAAGTAATGAGCAGCATGCTCGCGCTCCGCACTATCGTATGGTACATAATGATTCGCCATCAAAAACAATGGGCGGTACAGGACTTGAACCTGTGACCTCTTGCGTGTGAAGCAAGCGCTCTAACCACTGAGCTAACCGCCCAAAATCGTATCTATTTTAACCCTAAAAATCAGCTTTGTAAACATAGACCTCTTGCTTCGTCAAATTTTTGCACCGATATAGGAACTCTGCTTCAGGGTTACCAGCTCTGCGCCAGTACTGAAGGGAAAAGCCCAAATGCCATAGCCATCGTCACCAGCAGTGTAAGCTACTTTCAGGGCTTCCTCATTTCACATAGAATAGACAAAACTCCTAATGGATTTAATATTTGGGGCGAATAATTTTCAGAATGAAATTATTTGGTGTTTTAAAACAGGTGGCGCTACTGAAAGACGATTCGGTAGAAAACACCACATAATATTTTTCTATTCCAAAACTGTCGACTATAAGTCTAATCCACAAAAAGAAAAATCATACATGATGCATGAATATGGTTTTAAGAGAAGCCATTTTCAGAAAGATGAGAAGGGACAATATTCTTGGGTAATAGCAAAGGATTGGCGGGAGATTCCAGCCGTAGGTTCAGCAACTAAAGAGCACCAACTACAGGGATGATGAAACTCGCTGTTCATTCCGAACCTTATAAATCAGAACTTTGGGATAAAGAATTCCCCAATATCCAGATTAGAACTGTCGGTGAACTTTTAGAAGGCAAAAGCTTTTAGTTACCCCCAACGCAAAGCCCGCTAAAAAATGCTCAATTGGTTCAAGAAAAAGGCCAGCAACTTATTCAAGAGATTTGAGAATTTATTCCCAATTGTTAAGCTCAAAATGATACCTACCGTTCTTTCCAAAGGGTAGAAATTCACAGGCAAATGAGCCTCTAATGCTATAGGGGTTCCTTTGCCTTTTTTGTGCCCATTTCAGGGGTAGTCGGCGCTAGAACCAACTACCCCATTTTTATTTACCAGACGACGCCCTGGACAGACAGATTGACTTGGAATTTCCACAAGCTAAAGAACGGGTCGGGTCTCGACCTCAAGGGAGGCTCTCCCAGTGCATTGCCAGGGAGAGCCCTTTTTTAACTCAAAATCACACATTCCATCCTATGGTGCAATGACGGGCAAGAAATTCACTTCTGGCGCGCAACGAAGCTAAAAACAGAAAGGCACTTTGAAAGCTGAATATGGTTGAAGTGGGTGTCCAGAAGCTTCTCCTGGGGCTAAACGAAGCGCCCTGGCTAGCCGGTGCTGGACTCGACGAGTTCAACACCCGGGCAGAAATCAAATATCTACACTTACACTGTTAGGGACATAACATGGGGGATGACAGCTACGAAGACAGCAGCTACGAACATGGCTAACTACAGGGAATGTGGGCAACAGCTAGAAACTCGCGGTGATAGCTCTGGCACCATAGCGCCATAAGGCGGCGACAAATACAACTACTGCCCAAAAGGTTGTCCTGAGCCAGGCTCCCTTTTTGTTTAACCCACGATACTTGGAGAGCACTATGAGCTTCCGACGCAATCCTCTCACCATCAGGCTACGAGCCAGAGTTGAAGTCTCACCTCTCAGTTTTCCCCATCTGACCGGTGAGACCAGAGTCTCCCTACCCACCAGTATCTCAATCAGCCAGTAATGCCAGACGCCGGGTCTGAGTGCTTTAACTCGTGATACTGGCACTGGGGCACCGAGAAGGTCTCTAGCTTGTCTCAACGCGCGGTAAACCGGAACCTCTATCTCCCAGGAGTGAGCCGATTTTACGATGTGGTCCCAATCCAGTTGACCTTCATACTTCTTGAGCAGCTGGGCTATGTCACCCAGCAATTTGAGCAAATTGAAATCGTTCTTGGAGAGATGATTAGCCAGAAAGAGCAGGTTATCCTCCGGCGACAGCATCAAGGTAGAGACTCCATGTAACTGCAAGGGCTGAACTCGACCCCATATGTCCTCCTCAGGAATAGCAGCCAATCGACTGTCATCCAGCGCCCAGTGAAGTTCTAGAAAAACAGGCACATTTCTCTGTTTCACATAAGGCTCATCGTGGAAGGGATGTTGCCTCGGCTCCTCTGGAACGCTCTGTTGATAACCAAGCTGGGCGAGTAGGGACCGGGCCAGGGGCATATCAGCGGCGTGCACCAGAATGTCCGTGTCAGCGATGCTGCGGAGAGCGAAGTTTCCATAGAGGACTTCAGCCAGAACAGTACCTTTTAGAGGTATAGACGGTATCCCGTGTTGGTTGAAGACAGAAAGGACAGTGGACAGTTCATGAGATATAGTGAGATTGATGTACACCGTGTGATTGTAGCTCTGCTTCAGCTTCTCCAGATAAAGCTGTGGAACCTGGGTGGAGAAGTCACTTGAAACCAGATTATGGGCGACCAGGGGGACTATGCCATGGAATCCAGCTAGCTCAATTAGATATGCCCAATCAATGGGCTGAGCCAGAATCTGAGCCAGCCGCTCTCTGCTGGTAGGGGGGAGGCTGGCTGTAGTGCAAAGAACTAATATCTTTTCGGCTCTTCTTCGTCCGGACATAGCTATCTGCCGGCATCCTTTGTCGACGAGGAAGTGTTCTAATAGAGGCACTTCCTCCCGACGTCAGTATTGAGCTAGACTGCCCACGGTCTTGGCTCTCCTAACAGCTAACCTAAAGGCCAGTAAGGCCAATGGTGACAGCACTGCTAAGAAAGCGAGCAAGGCCAGGACATCAAACCTCACTTCATAAAGTGAATAGCCCTGCAGCACAGTATGCCTCACGGCATTTAGGGCGTAAGTCAGAGGCAGCAATGCCGAGACCCTCTGCAACCAGTCTGGCAATACTGCCACCGGATAAAAGACCCCGGAGAGCAGGGTTGATAGCCCGCCCATCGCCCAAGTAATCGGGTCGCCCTTTTTCAGTATTATGACGAATGCAGCCGATAGCATGCCGATGACAGCGAAGCTCGCCACGGATAATATAACGACAACTACGGTGGCCAGTGGGTCAGCCTGGGAAAAACTGGCCCCAAATACAACGCTGCCTAGAAGGACAATGACAAAGACCCGCAGTGAACCGAAGGCGTAGTCCCACAGCGATGAAGCCACCAGGATGCTGCTTAACCGGGTAGGGCTGAGCAGCATTATCTCGAGGGTTCCCATCATCTGCCCTTCACGGATTCTCTCGGCAAAACTCTGTAAGCCAAGTACCATGTAGCTCGAAAGAGCGAGACCCAGAAGGACGAAGGAGAAGTAGTCACCGCCGTAGCCTTCAAGGTAGCCAGTCACGGAACTTCCGACGAGTTTAGATAGAAAATGGAACGCCGCCACAGTCAGGAAGATACCCAGGAATTGCAGCAAAAAGGAGAGCCGGTAGCTAAGTGCCAACGAAACATCCCTTCTGAGAAAAGCCCAGGCAGTCGCCATCTAGCTCGCCCCCTCGTTGGCTTCTAGGGCGGCCCTGAGAATCTCCTCTAAGGTAGCCTCGGTGATGCTGCAATCACAGACGTCGCCCCCCTCATCAACGATAGACCTCATCACCTCCGGCAAAGCCAACCTGCGGTCTGACAGTATCATCTCCATAGTGGTTGAACCGTTGTGCTGATAAGGCTGACCACAGGAAGCAACACCGGGAATAACACCAAGCTTGGCTGGCAATCCGTCGCTGAAGTTTCGCACCTGAAGCTGGCATCTATCATGTCTCTGGAATATTCTCCTCAGCTCAGCTATTGAACCCACGGCGATAACTCGCCCAGAGTTGAGAATGGCTAGTCGGTGGCAAAGCTGCTGTGCCTCAGTTATATTATGAGTGGCTAGCACAACTGTCCGACCTGCCTGAGCCACCTCTTCCCGTAGAAACTGTCTTATACCCTGAGCAGCGAGCGAGTCCAAGCCTTTGGTGGGTTCATCGATGAACAGTAGCCTTGGGTTATTCAGCAAGCCGCGAGCAATTGCCAGGCGCTGACGCATGCCGGTAGAATAGGTGTGAAATCGGCGGTTAGCTTGTTCTGTCAATCCAACAAGTGTCAGTAGCTCGTCGATGCGCTGCCGCCTCTTTGGCATGTGATATAGAGAAGCATAGAACTCAAGATTCTCTCGACCGGTGAGACGCCAGTAGAAGCTTCTCTCTTCGGCACCAATAAACCCCACTATCTCTTTAACATGCTGCTCATCCTTCACCACATCGTACCCGTAGCAACTGGCTCTCCCCGAAGTTGGCAGTATCAGAGTACACAACATCTTCATCAGTGTTGTCTTCCCGGCGCCATTTGGTCCCAGCAGCCCCAATAATTCGCCATCCTCGATGCTGAGACTGACGCCGTCGACCGCCTTTATCCACTGCGTCTTTCGGATGAACCCGGGCAATAGTTCCAGGTAACCGCTGGAACGAGGAAATCTCTTGCTCAAACCGTAAGTTTCAACAGCCACTGTCATACTATCTTCTCTACAAATTGCCCCCGAGAGAGGCAGGTTCATCATTCAGTTTTAGTCACGACCTCTACCAAGGAGTCCTAACGGATACCAGACTATGAAGCATCCCCTGGCCAAGATTCTTGAAGATAGGATCAGTAATCTTGACAGGGCTTTCTTAGTCTTTGTGGTACTACTTGAGAACCTCAGGTAACTTATGCCGGCACCTGTCCAGCAGACCCACGCTGACAGGACGAGATTAGTGAAGCGGCTGGGCGGCAGGCTAAGGTCGAGCGTCATACTCCCTCTTCTCACTCGTACAACACGACCGATTATTTTGTCGCCGCTAACCCAACCGTAACTGTATCCGCCATCGCCCTTCTCAGCAAAGCGAAGCCCCTCCGCAGTCCACTGCTTCTTAAGAACCCGGTGCACGACCAGGTCGCCATCACATCTGAAGACAATGATGTCCCCAAAACTAACTCGTTCTGGTGCCGTTCTCGAAACCAGTACTTTGTCCCCCGGGCGAATCAGCGGCGACATGCTCTCTGTTAAGACAGGTAACCAGCAACTGCCTTTCTCGATGCAAAACTGCACCCAGAATTCGTTCGCTTCTGCTCGGTTGATGGGCCGCACCACTCTTTACATATTCGTAGCCTTGGGCCGTGTGCTGAGCTACGGTACTGGCGGTCTCAGCGGCTAAACTTACGCTCAGCAGAGTTACTCTTCTAGCCTAGGTCAGGGTTCACTTAGAGCCAGAGAGCCTTTAACCGGGACAGCAGATACCGAATACCGGCTTCAGATAGGGTAGTGGACCACCTCCGGGACTGCCAGACCCAGCCAGAGCTCCTGGCTCTACCTTCTCCGATTTAACTTCTGGTTTCAGGTAAGGCTCTTTTGGCATAGTCCACCTCCGCTGCCTGACTTAGCCGCCAACGCACGTGCGCCTGCCGGCAAGCACTTGAACTCGGGCCGTCCATACGACCCGACTCAAGATAGGCACTGCCAGTGCATCTGTCGCAGTACGCATTCAGCTTGCACATGTTGCAGGCAAACAGGTCAGAGCGCCTCATCGACCTGAGGTACCGTAGCTCAGCACACGGCTCAAGGCGCCAGATGGAGTCAAAACTTAACTCTCTCAGATTCCCCAGTCTCATTGGAAATAGAATGCAAGGGAAAACATCCCCTCGTGGTGAAACGGAACAAATAGCTTTACCGGCTTTGCAAAGCTGTAGCCCAGCGTCTCCTGCTTGGTCACGAATATCTGGATGCCAGCCACAGTTCAGCAGTTGTTCAATAGCTGGCTCGTAACGGAAGGGGAAATCAGCGCCGGTCTTGGATGGTACCATTGTGGTGCCGAAGCTGACCCTAGCGCCCAAGCTTTCTAGCAATGCCTTTATTTGCGGCAACTCGTTCACATTACTCTTCATTACAGGTACCTGTACTAGCGGTATCAGCCCCGCGGCAACGAGCAGTTTTACACCTTCCAGTGTCCTCCCAAAAGAACCGCGCACATTTGTCACTGACTCATGACTGGCCTCTGTAGCTCCATAGATGCTTGTCCCGAGCAAGAAGGGTCTTAGCTTGACAATGGAACGGGCACTGTCCGGGGTGAGCAATGTACAATTACTCAGCAGGCCGAGTAAGAAACCACTACGGCGGGCATAGATTGCGATATCCAAGAAATCATCCCTAAGGAGTGCCTCCCCGCCAGTGAATAGCAGGTAGGTGGCCCCCGCCGCCTTTAGCTGGTTCAGTACCTCCCGCCACTCCGCGAGAGATAGCTCGTCGGTTTCAGAGATGTCAACATAGCAGTGAGCACAATGAAGATTGCAGCGATAAGTGAGCTCCAGTATGACCTGCATCGGGATATTCAGCCGGGCGCATTTTGCCATGATTTCGTGGAGCAGAGGACGCTCAATCTTGGCTGACTGGGCACTCACGGACGTACGGCCTCCTCTGCTAACGTTAACAGGCCTTTCTCCTCTAACGTAGCCAGAAGCTCATTAACGTCAGCATTTGCCTCTTCCAAAGTCACATCAAAGCGCTCGAAAACGCGAGCGGCAATTTCCAGGGGTTGGTAGTCGCCATTACACATTTCCCAGACAAAGGCGGCAGTCTTATTGAGCACGTGTGCCGACAATCCATCATCCTTAATCACCACTATCTCATCCCCGATTTGCCGCCAGATGATATCTTCAGCTCTCGTTATGTGCTGTCCCATCCCGGATTGCCCCCTTTTCTAGCGATTCTTGCGCTTCCGCCACCGCCTGCCACAATGGCTCTTTCTCCAGAGTGAATTCGAGCTCATAGAAAGGTATTGCTCTGGTCACTTCATCAGTGAACTCGGTTATCAACGAATAAATGGCTCTCCTGTTTGTCTGTCCCACGTAGGCCGGGGTTATTACTTGGCGCATAAAGCGTATATAAGCCTCTGTCCTATTGAGGCGGCGGACAGCCGTTCTTTTGCTCTGCTTTAGCAGAAGTACGCAGGCGAGGGGCGCAGCTGCGTTCAGTCGCTTGCCAAACCCGCCGATGATCGGAACACCCTCCATCATGAGCCTACCATTATCTTGTGGTCGGTAAAGGAGCACTGCTTCATCATTGAGCACCTGACCGTACTGGTCACCACAAAGCCGGGCAATAGTGGTTTTGCCGGTACCAGAGGGACCAGCGAACAGCAATGCCCACTCATGACGAAGAATGCCGCACCCGTGAATTAGCATTGCCGGAGGTCTACCATTGTGCTTCAGCTTGCAGCCCGTGTAGTAAGCAAGACAGGCCGCCAGGTTTAACTGGTTGAGTTCAAAGTCCGGGTTTAATAACAGTCTCTCCAGCGTCACACTGATAGTGCCGGCAGCAAGGTTATGTTCACCAATAAGTGTTAGGTTCGTTGTCCTGAAACGGTCACCCTCGTGAATGAATTCCGCTTGAGGTAGGGCTGCTTGAATCTCGGCCGAATTCAGATGCTCAACAACTTGAACTTTGTAACTGACATCGGCTGGCTGACATGATGCGAAATCACGGTACAATTTCTGTAGTCTTGCCAGCACGACTTCATCAGGGCAGACTAGGGAGCAGCAAATGTCGCCTACCTGGACCCGTATCTCGTGGTCGGCAGAGATTGGAATATCAGAACTCTCTCTGGATATATTCATATTCGCCCTGACCTTGAGACTAAAGATAGCACTTCTTCGGTTGCGTTTCGGTAATAATTCGGTTAGAACATGGTTAGAGTTTCACCCAGCTCGGCTACACTCTGCATTGAACTGCCTGAGCCCGGTGGACTATTACGGGGTAATCCGGAGGCACTACTGGCTGAGCGAAAGAGGAAACCGAGAGAAGCCACCGCCAGGCGGAAGGGGGTGGGTTATCGCATTTCCCAGCAGTCGATTTCTCCGAAAATGACTGAAACACCACGATTACAGTGATAACTGGGGCAAAAATCAACGGCAGAGTGGTCTTTGGACCGGCGTCGCGGTGCTAATCCACCCGTGTTCGCTGGAGTAAAACCGGACACAAAATTCTCCTGTCTCCAGATTCAACCATACTGCTTCTGTCTATGGATTTCGGTCTTACCACGGCTGCCCGGACTCGTTCCGCAATAAGCGGTGGCTCCGGCACCACACAATCCAAGCCTTTGTGACTTCAATTTTGCTTGGCCCTGCCGCTATGCCCGATTACCGCCAGCACTCCCGTCACGGGAGGGGACAACACCACCGACATAAGCTCAGGCCACCCGAACCCGAGCGCCCTGGTTTCCCCCGGCAGGCCCAAGCTTCAGGCCTCACTTCGTCAACACGTAGCCGACCGCTTGCCGTGCAAAACGGCTTAGCCTGCCCTTTGTCTATTTCCGCATTATTATGTGCGCACTATAATCACACCGAAATTGTGCCTGCCCAGGAAGACTCTGTTTCCAGGTCTACCGCTTCTTCTTCGGCCCCAATTCGAGCAGTCTAGCTGCGTTCCTGCCCAGTCATTTCTCCTTTACCTCGTCCTTGAGTGGGAGGGCCATATCTCGTCAACACAAGGCTTGGGTGGCAGCATACTATCTGTAGCGAATAGTACTTGGTCCTGTAGAAGAGTGTTGCCATAGCGCATCAGTGGCTCCCACCCCGACCCGAGAGCGGCAAAGTACTTTGGCGAAACTCCGCCGAGCTCGATGTAGACGTTGGGGTGGTCTTGCAGCTAGTAGTGAGGTGACGTGGTCATCTTCAATGAATAGTTCTGTTAGGCTAGCTGACTAGGGGAGACGGGTGTTCTTGGAATGGATGGGTCCTCAAGATCAGGGAGAAAAGGTAGGGATAGTTTGATTTCAAGTGCTCCACATAGTCTAACCATTCACTGGCCAGGTGGTCGTACATCCTTCTGATATCGCCGGCTATGTGACCCAAGTCTTTGTCGGGCAGGTTACTGAGAGATGGCCTTGCCTCAAGCTCCTCATCAAGATGAGTGACTGCCCAAAGCAGATCGGTAAACCGGTCATTCTCCAGCAGGCTGGGATTCTCCAGTAACGTCAAGATAAACTCTCTCCTTCGGGACAAGAACTCCTTAAGGCGGCTAAGGTCTAGGCTACGACAGTCAACATCAACCGGAAGATGATATGCGAAATCGGCAGCTTTTTGGAAATCCTTCCTTGTCCAATCTAGGGTGACGTTTAGATGCCGCGAAATCTCCTCTTTGTTGCTGAACTGCGTAAGAAGGTCTTGGAGAAGGTAGTTGCCGACTTCACTAAAGAAAGCACCAATCACCATGTTCAGCTTCTGCAATTTTGCTTGGGTCTCTCGATGGGTCAAGATGCGCTCGAGCAGCACGACCACGAGCAAGACTTCAAGAGGTAGGAATGCCAGATCACCGACCAAGTATATGAAGATATGGTGTACGTCACGAAAGACAAGGTAGTGAATAAAGTACATAATTCCTGAGAGCAGGAGGAATATGCCTGCAAGGGTAAGGATAAAAGAATGGCGTCTAATCATCGATTTGGTTATCCCTCATCATACTATCATATGTGTGGGCCACAGAAGAAATCCCAGCGCGACATTTTATCGGCTTCAGCACTAGGCCGGAAATTACGTCAACAATGAAGCTAACTTCGATTCTGGAACCCAATAAAGCCACGGCACAAGATACTATTTCGTTACCTCAATAACCTATAAGGGCAATTCGGAGACTCCAACCAGA
The DNA here is from genome assembly GCA_964354005.1 of uncultured Dehalococcoidales bacterium. Lineage (GTDB taxonomy): Bacteria > Chloroflexota > Dehalococcoidia > Dehalococcoidales > UBA2162 > CAVSBN01. Next base: position 10,383 of record CAYGYD010000029.1, read on the forward strand.
CTGTCTAGCGTGGAGGTCGTGGTAAGGCACCGATTTATCCCATTAGGCAAAGGCGGTCAGCTACGGTGAGATGGCTGCCAGGCGGGCGATGTCCGTATATGCCTTTGGGGAAGCGGCACGGTTGTTGAGACAAGCCTCAAGGTACAGGAGGTGCTGGGCCCACTGTATAGGAAGAATAGGTATGGAGTGCTACAATTGGGGCAAACAAATGTAGCGACCGAGATAGAGCACGCGTTTTGAAATATGCTGTGTGGAGGGGGAAGTAAATATGGAATGGCCAACCATCATTGGCGAGATAGCGGTGGCTGCCGTCGCCTCTTATTTGATATACGTCTGGACGAGGAGAAGGAAAGTAGCCTCCCGAAGGGGAGAACAACTAATTAGCCACCCCCGGAAGATAGGGGTTCAGGCATCATGGGCTAGCCGTGGTACGATAGAGCAAAAACTAGGGTCAAGACCCATTTTAGGCTGGAGGTCTGAGGGTGTTATTAAGATAGAAGGCAGGAATATGGATTATATCAGTATCGTGAGTGAAATCAACCAGTACAAGCATTGGGGAGTCAGATATTTCTTCGATTATCTAGTAAAGAGTTCGGGTTGGGTAGGCGGGAGGCAAAATCATCTCCATTGCTGGCGCTGGGGGTGATGAGCTTTCCTTTTCGGCAGACACAGGAATGGGTGAGTGCCGGGCTATTGGTCGTAAGCCATCACCATGACTGTCAGACTTTTGACATCACAGCAAGGAATGGTCTATTCTTCCTGATGATACAGGGGACACGAAAAATTTGACCAAGAAAAACAAATATTCCACCAAAGACAAGGAGGGTAAACAAATGGCCGAACAAATCAAAGCAGTGGACGGTCTGATAACAATCCCCAGGGCAATCCGCAGGGGCAGAGCCGGATTGACAGCAGAGCAAGCGATAGACGTTGAGAAGGCAGGCGGTCGCGGTGGACTACTGGAGTTATTCCCGGGTGCAGCGGTCCGACAGCATGATATGACACAGGAAGAGCTTGTTGCTGAGATGGACAAGGCTGACGTCGAGAGGGGTTTACTCAGCATCCAGGTCGAAAGAGACAAGGAGTGGATAGCAGAAGCTCTCAAGAAGTATCCCGGTAAGTTCGTTGTAGGTTCACCGATAAACCCAATTGAGCAAGGAATAATGCCAGAGATTCGGCGCGTAAAGAGCCTTATGAATGAGGTTAGTCTCCAGGTAATCAGGGTTGGTGGCTGGCGTCTTGGCGTACCCTGCACTGACAACCGACTGTTTCCTTTCTATGCGCTGGCGATAGAAAATGGCCTCAAAGTACATATTAACGTTGGCTATCCCGGTCCCGCTGGCATTGCACGCAACCAAGACCCACTATTTGTGGACGAACTCTGTTACCTGTTCCCTGAATTAACGGTAATCCAGACGCATGGGGCTGTCGACCCGGCAAGCACAGAAATCGCCGTTCACAACGTAATCAAGTATCCCAATTGTTACGCGATGACCAACGCCTACAGACCGAGGTACTTCCCGCCTCAGTTCATTCAGCATCTAAATACCCGAGCCCAGGATAAGATCATATGGGCTACAGAATACCCATTGCTCACTTTTCAAAGGTCACTAGATGACGTATCGCAGTTGCCGTTGCGGGACCACGTCCGACCCAAGTACCTCAGGGAGAATGCCCTTCGTATTTTCAGGTTTGAGTAATAGTAGAATGAACTAGCAGCGCCGGTAAGCTTTGGAGATTACTGGAACAGATGAACCTCCTATGCTGCATTTAGTGACATTGCCTGTTATTGTTTCTACAATAACTACTTCAGTTATGCTGGATATTTAGGCTGTCTCTTTTCAGCGATAGCCCGGGCAGCCTCTTTGGAGATGCCAAGATTCTCAGCCGCATATCTGGTCCAGCTGATGTAGTCCATCGCATCTACAAGGTTTTTATTTAGACCACCCAAAATTGAGGATTTGGCAAACTGCATGACGGCCGGTGAGTACTTGAGAACCTTCTGAACCAGTTCCTCGGTAGCCGCCTCGAGCTGGTCATCGGGAACAACCCGGTAGACCAGCCCCCATTCCAACGCTTTCTTGGCATCAATAGGTTCACCCAGAAGCAGCATCTCCATAGCTCTTTGCAGACCTATCATACGGGGCAAAAACCATGTTCCGGCACTGGGCGGCATTAACCTGGCATAGGCTTCCCAGAGAGTGGCCGACTCCGCCATTATTCTAAAATCACAGGCCAGCGCCAGGTCGCAGCTCATACCTACCGCTGGACCGTTTAGAGCCGCGATGCTTATCTTCTTGACTTGAGCGGCACGTATGTCACCGGCGCCGGCGGGTCTTGGCCACACAAGCTTCTGTTCCCCTGCCTCCGGCATCCTTTCCTGCGCCTCCTTAACATCTAGCCCGGCGGCGAAATACCGCCCTTTGCCCGTAATGATGAGTATCTTGATACCTGGGTCAGCATTGACCTCGTCGAGAGTGGCGGCTATTTCGGCCTGCATTCTAGTGTCAAAGGCATTCAGCTTCTCCGGCCGATTGAGAATGAGCTTGGCTACTCCCCTCTTGTCTACACTGTAGATAGTCCTTTGTCTCTCCATTTCTGCTCCTCCCGGAATTGGAATCGTTAGATGATTGTTAGAGTACGATGAGGCTGGCTCACATCATACACCTCCCTCCCCGCAGATAGCTGACTAATTCTACCATCTACATGCTGAACCTATGGAGACTATTTTACTCGGCTTTTCTGACCTATTCAACCAACAAACCTACAGGAAACTGAATACCTTGGCTATGTCCGTGCCCTGTTCACCAATAGTCTAGACCTTCTAGACAAAAAAGACGGTTGACAGGACCGTAGAGTTTACTTAGGATAGTGCAAAACAATGCTTATTGGATTGCTGTCAGATACCCATATCCCTGATGCGGCAATGGCACTTCCTCATCAGGTGAAGGCCGCCTTTTGCGGTGTAGACCTTATCCTGCACGCTGGTGACATATTTGTGGCTTCGGTGCTGGATGAACTGGGGTGTATTGCTCCAGTACTGGCGGCAAAGGGCGATAGTGAATACGCCGAAGTGAGGGCTGACCGACGCGTTAGAGAGAAACATACCCTTACCATTGAGGGTGTCACCATCTGGCTGTGGCATGATGGGGAATGGTGCCCAGACGGGCAAGGGAAACCCCCTGACATCATTGTCTCTGGGCATACTCACTGGCCCAGCGTGAGTAATCGTGACGGTATTCTTTTGGTAAACCCCGGGAGCCCAACCTATCCCCTCTACAAATGCAGGCTGGGCACCGTAGCTCTTCTCAGTGTGCACTCAGGAAAAGCTGAAGCACAAATCATCCAACTTCAGTAATGGCGGACGTCGACCTGCTCCCTATGTCGGGATGACATACAAATGTGGGGATGACATACAAAACCAGGTCCGCCCTGCCTGGAGGAATTGACCATTCCATCTATTTATTATCCCATATTCTGAACCAGAGAAGTGCCCTCACTTCACGCACGTTGACTGTCAATAAGGAACGGCCTATTATCGCGAGAGTAGTTGCCATGTGAAATCATGAGGGCACATGTTACGGAGGACCTACCATGGCTTAGGACTATCCGGTCAATGGTGGTCAGGTCTACTCCCATTAGCTGAGCATTGTGGACCGCCGAAAAGCTCAGCCCAGTGTCCATGAGAATCCTCATCCCATCCACCTCAACGAGAATGCTTAGCCCCCACTCAGCTAAGAAGCCATAGTTGGCTGTGTTCTCACTCAATGTGGTCACTTTGATTTCCATTAATACTCCCGACAGTTGGTGCTACTCACTAACTTGGGTAATGTCTATACCTCTAACCTCTACCTGGGCGCTGTCTCGAGGTAGGTTTCTGTTTTCTGGGTCGGTAATCTCTGCTTGAACTGGTCAACAGCGTACTGACAGGCGGCAAATCCTTCACTGCGGTGGGCTGAGGCTACGGCCACAACCAGGTTAATCTCGCCGACCTTCAGCTTGCCTACCCTGTGGCATATGGCAATGTTTTCTATTTGCCACCTTTGCATCGCTTCTTGAGCAATTTCCCGTAGTCGCTTTTCGGCGTCTCCCCGTAAATCCTGATATTCCACAGAGAGCACCGGCTTGCCCTGAGAGTGGTCACGAATCACCCCGACATAAGTGACCACACAACCGATGCGCGTATTTCTAACCTTGTTAATTATCCGCTCCGGGGAAATCGGCTCTCCGGTAACCTCAATCACGCCTGTCTCCTTGGAGTGTCTCAGTAAGATTGTGGACAAAGGCACTATATATCTCAGCATCGTAACGCTCAATATTGCCCTCGTCGCACAGTTTAGCCAGCTCCGGGTCTATCGGTAGTTGACCCAGGAGCGGAGCGTCAGCGGCTCTAGCCATCTCCTCGCCCCGGCTCCTGCCGAAAAGCTCAATCTTCTTATCTATCTCAGGTACATACAGATAGCTCATATTCTCCACGACACCGAGGATAGGCTTACCCATCTGGCGAGCCATGTTCACCGCTTTACGAACAACCATGGCGGTCAGGTCCTGAGGAGTGAAGACGATGATTATCCCTGATACCGGCAGGGTTTGCATTACGGTAAGTGGGGCATCGGCCGTACCCGGCGGCAGGTCAACAATGAGATAGTCAAGTTTGCCCCAGAGTACCTCTTCCCAGAACTGGGTAATTGCCTTGCCGATGAGCGGACCGCGCCAGATAACGGCGTCGTCCTCACTGGGCAGAAGCAGGTTAATAGACATCACCTCAATCCCCGATTTGGACGACACCGGCAGAATCCCGCTGTCACTGCCGGCAGGTCTAGCAGTGATGCCAAACATCTTAGGTATGCTGGGGCCGGTGATGTCGGCATCCAGGATACCCACCTCGTACCCCTGACGCTTCAGCGCCACCGCAGTCAGACTGGCAACAAGCGACTTGCCTACTCCTCCCTTGCCACTCATGATGGCGAAGACATGGCCTACCTCGTTCAGGTCCTTGGGATTGCCGTCAACAAGGCGGACATTTACCTCATTCACCCCAGCTAACTTGCCGGTTGCATCTTTAATCTTGTCCTTGAGCCACTCCTGTGTCCCTTCGGCTAAGGCAGCCGAGGCTAGAGTGATGTCAATTTTACCATCAGCAACACTGATGTTACGGATCAGGTTCATCTTCGCCAGGCTGCGCATGGCTCCTGGCACTAGAACCGTTTCCAGATTTTTCATTACTTCTTCTTGTGTTGGCATAGATTTCCTCCCTTCGTATGTATCACCGTTCTTCTCTCAAAAAACTATATGTTCTTTTACCCTTCGCTGATAGCTTAAACAACCCTCCACTTGTTACCTGAGATATTATCTCCCCTTCCTTCAGGTGATGGTCACTCAGCGATAAAACGCCTTTTGGCTTCAATATTCGATGCAACTCTGCGAGTACTCCGCTGGCACTATCCAAATCGTGAATAATATCGTACAGTAGAACCAAATCTACGCTATTAGGTGGCAGTTCGGTCTTACGGTCGGAAAGGATTGTCTGTATGTTTTCCAGTCGGTTTCTGGAAGCCAGCCTTTGAACCGCCTGAATAGCCAGAGGATGGACATCAAGGGCGTAAATCTTGCCAGATTTGCCCACCAGTTCTGCGAGAGGCACAATGTAACTTCCCGGTCCACACCCATAGTCCAGCACATGGAATCCTGCTTCTATGCCCGCTTCCTTCAAGATGTTCATGCGGGGCAAGAGGAAATCTCGGAACTTGTAGGTTAAAGACATAAGGCTGAAATCAAGGTTGGACTTCGGCTTTGCTTTTGCTTCTGTTACTGGCATGATTCCCTCCCAGACTCGGCTAGGCAAATCTTCTTGCCAGCAACCTCGTCGCCGGCAAAATCAATACCGGTATTAGTGCAATGAGAACCACAATATCAATAGCGATAGCAATGTCACCGGCTCCACTAAAGGATTGCCTTATGCCATCTACGGTGTAGGTAAGGGGCAATATGTAGGCAACTTGCTTAAGCACCGGGGGTAATAATGAAATAGGAGTGAAGACACCGCATAGAAAGACCATGAGGAAGCGAGGGAGGTTGGCTAGAGTCTGCGCCTCAAACACCTCCTTGACCAGGACACACAGTAAGGCACCAAGGGAGGAAAACACCAGGAGTGACGGCAGTACAATCAGAAGAAGGTAGATGATATTGACGCTGAAAAGCCTCAGGGAGATGACAGATACGAGGGTTATCACCGCCGTTATCATAAGGCCAAAAATAGTGCCGCCCAGAATCTTGCCAAAAAGCACACCGGATAGACTTACTGGTGCCAGGAGCAGTCTTTCCAGAGACCCTATCCTGAGCTCAAAGTTGATGACCACTACCTCCATGGCTGTGGTGCTGAAGAGGACGGTCATGGCGATGAGCCCGGGGACAAGCTCTTCAAAGTTCCGTGGATTCCTCAGATAGAAGGCCAGTATCCAGGCTACTGGGAAGACAATACCCCAGCTAATCGCCGGCGGCTTCAGGTAATAGGTCTTCATGTCCTTGAGGGCGATATAGTAGATGCTACGCAGGTTCT
>CAYGYD010000030.1:0-16112 GCA_964354005.1 uncultured Dehalococcoidales bacterium
GGAACCCAACCTTAATATAGCCTCTATCCTGTCCTAATGACGGGGTCCACCTCAATTCTTTATGGGATGGACTAACACCTAACACCGAACCTGTAAAGAAACAAATTCGACTTTTTCCCCAGATACCCCTTTATTTAGTCGCTGATAATTTTCTAATACCTTTGGTCCGTATTGAAGCAATTTTGGAACTTAGCGTAGTTGTAACCGATAATCCATTAGAATACGATGCTTTAATTAATGAGGCAGGTTCAAGCGTTACAGATATTCTTTCTGCCAATGCGGTCATAGAAGAACAAAAATATAGAATTCAGATGGTAACAGCAGGTGGGAAACCGTTTCTAGAAAAAGGGCAAAAATTAGCCTTCAAAGTACATATTACCGATATTAGGGGGATGAAGTGATGAAAGCCGCTATCTATTGCAGGGTAAGCACTGACGACCAAAAAAAGAAAGCGACGAGCCTAAATCCGTAGGAGTCTATCCTGCGTGGGTATCTTCTGCTAACTAAAAGGGGGAGCAGTCCTGCTCCCCCTTATTCTCTTTGTTAATATCCCAGAGGTTACCACTGCACAAACATCGGCATGACGACATGGACATAGTTGTCCACGCCCACGGGGCGGAGGACGCCGGGGCTGGAGGGGCTGGTGGCCTCCAGAGCCACTCTTGACTCGCGCAGCACGCTGAGCACATCGGTGAGATACTTGCCATTAAAGGCAATCTTGGCCTCCCCACCCTCCACCACGGCATCAATCTCACCGACATCCTCGCCCAGCTCTTCCGAACGGGCGGAGACAGTCATCTTGCCCGGCGTGACATCGGCGCCGGTGGCAACCACCAGGCGGACGATGCCGCTGCCATCACGGGCGAAGATTGACGCTGTCTTGGTGGCCCGCAGGAATTCGGCCACATCCACCACAGCGCGGGTACTAAAGGTCTGCGGAATAAGCTGGGTATACTGCGGGAAAGTACCCTGCACCAGTTGAGAAACAAACTCAATATCCTTCAGACGGAACATAATCTGGCTCTTACCGGGGTTTAGCGTTATGTCAACTGTCTCCTCGGCATCACCAATCAGACGATTAAGCTCAGCCAGGGTGCGGGCGGGGATAATGACTTCAGCTTTCTGGCTCACCGGAGCCGCCAGGGGCATCTTAAATACCGCCAACCGGAAGCCATCGGCCGCCGCCAGCGTCAGAAGACTCTCTTCAAATCGGGCATCCACGCCGGTCAACACCGGACGCGACTCTTCGGTGGCCGCGGCGAAAACCACCTGACTGATGGCCTGGCGCAGGACTCCCACCTCAACCTTGGTGGTAATACCCTCCCCGATACTGGGTATCGGGGGGAAATCCTTGGCATCGACACCGCTGATTCTGGCCTCAAAGCGGGCACACTTCAAGCCCAGTACCTTGGTCTTGGGGGCAAGGTTAATGTCAATCCTCTCGCTAGCTAAGGAACTAACAAACTCGGTGAGGAGTCGGGCGGGCACGGTAATGGCGCCTTCCTCTTCTACCTTGGCGCCGAGCCAGTAGCTAATCGCCATCTCCAGATTGGTCGCTACCAGCTTGAGACGGGACTGGTCAGTAGCCAGAAGGACATTATTGGTTATGGGCAGGGTGGTTCGGGTGGCTACGGCCCTCCCAACGATACTCAGCCCACGACTTAGGTTCTCCTGAAGGCATGATAACTTCATGGTTCACCCCCTGATAGTGCTAGGTAAGGCGTAGTATATAACAAACCGGTGATTTTATTCAAGACAAAAAATGGTATTTTTGGTCTAATTTTCGGCAGTTTTTTCCAGAAAAGTGGAAAAGGGCTGTCGACTGAGCACCTGGTTCACTTTTATGGCCGCCTGTCCGCGGTGGCTGATTCGATTCTTGACCTCCATAGGCAATTCCGCCATCGTCTGGCCCAGCTCAGGTAGATAGAAGATAGGGTCGTAGCCAAAGCCCTGACCGCCTTTTGGCTCGAAGGTTATCAGGCCACGGCACTCACCGGAACAGAGTGCCACTTCACCAGGAGGGGTAGCGACGGCGATAACACACCGGAAACAGGCGGTCCGTTTTCCCCAGGGTATATCCTTGAGTCGTGACAGGAGATAATTTATTCTATCTTTATCAGAAGCGCCTTCGCCGGCATACCGGGCTGACAATCGGCCGGGCTCACCGCCCAAGGCATCCACCTCCAGCCCGGAATCATCGGCCATCGCCAGCAGACCACTCTGGGCCGCCAGAACGGTAGCCTTCAACCGGGCGTTTTCTCCCAGGCTTTCGCCCACCTCATCAACGACGGTAGTAATGCCCTCATTAGCCAGGGTAACCAGCTCAAAAGGAATGTCCTTCAAGAGGTGACGGTACTCGTCTATCTTGCCCCGGTTGTTGGTGGCTAACAGTAGTTTGCGGCGCAATGGTACTCCCGGAACGGGCGATTCTACTTAATGCTGGCGATGAAGTCATCCAGAGTCAGGGCGGCCATAGTCAGCGTCTGCAGTGTCCCTCTCGCACCCAGCTCAATGGCTACCTTGGTTATCACCTTGTTATCCTTAGCGTCCAGAACATTGATGAAATCATAGGGCCCGAGCACGGCATACTGGGCGACGATTTTGACGCCCATGGCCTCGACTTCCTTATTGACCTCTTTGATTCGACCGGGGTTCTGCTTGATTGTCTTGCGGCCTTCGTCAGTTAAGGTAGTGAGCATAATGTAAGTTGGCATCTTTTTTCCCTCCCACTAAAGCTATTATTAAGTACCACTGCGCCGCTTCCAGAATGATTTGTGGTGATTGGCTCATTCAAGACGGACAAACCTTTTTTCCAGCTTCTTTTTGACCTGGGGCATGGTGGTGTATTCCATCTCTTCCAGAGGCAAACGGTGCGGCTCAAAGGGGCCGTGCCGACGCATCAAATCAGCCATCTCATTGGCTTCCTGGCGGGCCAGGTCAAAAGCCTTGTCAGCAAACATATCACGCGGGCCAACCAGCTTGCCGTGAGAAAGCTGGAAACCCAACGCCACTACCCGAGGCGGTCCATCAAAACGGGATGGAGTGCTGTCCGCCACCGAGACGGGCATGAGCGGGCCCATATGCGAACCACGCATCCAGCCCTGAACAAGTATCGGCGAGGCGAATGGTTCCAGCACTTCGCCCACCGCCGGGAAATCGCCCTGGCAGCGCACCACACACACCGGGTCGTCTTTACCAACATACCGGTCGACCATCAGGGATAATCGCTCTGTGGAAGATACGGCGGCAATCTCGTTGGTTTCCCGGTGGTATATTGCCTTGATGGCAAAACGCGCGGGCGCCCCGATGAAGACCAGCATATCATAGATATCTTCCGGAGAATTGAAGAATATCTTCATGTGCTCCTTGACATCATGCACCTCAAAGGCAAAGCCGCAATGCATGTTGTTGGCAATGACCAATCCAATGGTATTGAACGGGTCAGCGAACATCTTGTAGAGTGGCATATTCCAGGCACCGGCGGAGGTCTTATCCGCCATGAAAATGATTATTGTCTCCGCCTCGCGCTCCTCGAATTCCATTTCGGCCACCCCCGGTCCCATGCCCCGCACATTGCCGGCAAAAGAATCCCGGAGCAAATCCTGCCCGGCGCCGTGCAGTTTAAGCCTCTTGGCCACCTTGGTGCAGTCAACAAAGCAGTCCCATGCCAGTCTATGGATTTTTTCGTTATCCTCACCCTGCTCATGGGTCATAATCAGCTCCAGGTCATCGCCGCACTTGGTGACATGGTAATCAATCAGCAACCCCTCCTGCTTAGCCTTGGCCAGGCAACCGTCAGCCTTGGCCAGCACGTCAGGATGGCAGTCAGAGTGCCCCACATAGCCGCCAACATCGGCCTTGATTAAACTCAATGTGACTCTCATCGCACCTCCTTAGAGTTAGTTAGTACTCAATGCCAACTCGCGCCTTAATGCCCCGGTCATAGGGATGCTTAATTTTAAGGCACTCAGTGACCAAATCAGCCAGCTCAATCAGCTTCTTATCCGCCTGGCGACCAGTCAGGATAAGTTCCACACCGGGTGGTTTATCCTGGATAAGCTTGACGACTTCATCGAGTTCCACCAGCTTCCAGGCGGTGGCAATATTGACCTCGTCCAGAACCACCAGGTCATAGTTCCCGCCAAGCATGGCCTCGCGGGCTGCCGCCAGGGCCCGCCGTGCCTGTTCTTTTTCTTCTGGTTTCACATTTGCCGGGTTAGTGAAAGTCCGAAATCCGAACTGCGCTATTCTGACATTGGGGAACTTAGCCAGAGCCTCCCACTCACCATAGGGATAGTCCCCCTTCATAAAGACGGCAATGAATACTCTCAGCCCATGGCCTGAAGCTCGAATCACCACCCCAAGGGCAGCGGTTGTCTTGCCCTTCCCATCACCAGTGAAAATCTGAACTAGGCCTTTTCTAGAGGGTTGTGACGATGGAAGACTATTCAAGGATGCCTCTTTTGCCAAGAATCCCCCTACAGAAAATAATAGGAGACCAGTGAAAGTGAAGACCTATTAGCTCTAAGAATAGTGTAACAATCCGAATCCAGCCTTGTCAAGAAGGTGAGACAACCGGCAAATTCATGGCCCTATCCTGAGCTAGCTCAGATAGATTGGTGACACATCCCAGTGCCATGTTGGTCAGTCTTAGCCGGTAGCTCACCCCATCCCCTCAATCCCCCCTTCCCCTAGCAGGGGCTTTGCCCTAAAAGAACTGCATCCATGTCACCCTGAGCATAGCGAAGGGTCTGGGTGTGGTGGGGACTATGTGTGCACCGCCAGCCCCACCCACAGATTCTTCGTCACTCCGTTCCTCAGAATGACATTTGAGGCAAGACCTCTAGCCGGCGAAGGGGAGAAGTTTTTAAGAGGGGGCTTCCCCCCTCTTTTCAATTATCCCCCCCTCTCCTTCTAAGAGAGGGGGCAGGGGGTGAGGTCAGCCAATGTTTCTTGTCGGGAAAAAGAGGGGTCACTAATTTACTGGACTAACACATATCCTTGTGGCTGGCCAGGCTTTGATGATAAAATGTGAATCTGTATTACAAAGAAACCAAATTCAATTCAGCATAGCCAATAGGCAGGAAGGAAAATAAAGTGATTATTGAGAGGATTGAAGTCAGACCCTTTGCGTCTAACTGTTATATCGTCGGGGCGGAAACCAGCCACGAGGGAATAATCATTGACCCCGGTGCCGAGGCAGACCGGATTCTGGAGAGAGTCAAGGATTTGGGACTCACGGTGAAGATTATCGCGTTAACCCACTCTCACTTCGACCACACTGGCGCGGTAAAGGAGGTTAAAGAAGTCACCAAGGCTGAACTGGCGGTCCATTCGGCTGATGCCCGCGCTCTGCAATCGAGGTCACCGATGGGCGTTCTCTACCGACTTTCCCTGCATGTAACGCCGCCCCCCGACCGCCTGCTCAAGGGTGGCGATAGTCTGGAAATCACCGGCCTCCGTCTGCTGATACTGCATACACCCGGGCACACGCCCGGCGGTATCTGCCTTCTCGGTGAGGGGGTAGTGTTCACCGGTGATACACTGTTCAATTTTGGTATCGGTCGTACGGACATGCCCGGTGGCAGTACCCGTCAATTGATGGATAGCATCCACACCAAGCTGATGGTGTTGCCGGATAACACCCGAGTCTATCCCGGCCACGGTCCGGAGACCACCATTGGCACCGAGCGTAAGTGGAACCCCTTCCTGGGGGAATAATAGACTGGCGCGATGACCAGGTTACCGGAGATTCTTTTCCAGCTTACCTATCCTCTTTTCCAGCTCTTCCTGGCGCATGGCCAGAGTCAGGTCGCTCCGCGTCTTTTCCAAGACGCCGCGCACCACATCAGTAGTACGGCGCAGCCCACCAGTGATAGCATCGGGGAAGTCCATCGTCACCAGGACATTGTAAATGTCATCCATGTCTGACAGTAATTCCTCGCCGCGGGAGAGGTCACCCTGCCTCATGCTGTCCAGAAGGTAGCGCCGCACTTCACCCACCGCCTCCCCCAGGCCATTCAGGTAGGCGGCCGAGTCGACACGCAGTTCCCCGGGGCTGGGTATTTGTTTTCCGGTGACCAGCGCCAGCAGGATGCTCCCCTCGGCATATTCCTTCTCAGCATCCCGAAGAAAACCAGCGCTGACAAACTCCGGGCTGTCCGCCAGCGCCTGCGCCGCTTCATCCAGGAGACTGCGGGCTGATTGCAATGATTCCTTGCCCCGGTCAAATTCCTGACGATGAACGGCACGGATGGCCTGGCTGGAATAGCGAATAACTTCCCGGCAGAGAGGTAACGCCTTTTCTCGGGCCGCGTCCTTGGCGGATAGGCTCAAACGAATCTGCTCGGCAATGGAATCCAGATTACTTAGTCCACTCACTTCTGCGCCTCGATTCTTCTTACTATTTCGCCGGCGGCGGTTTCGGGGGAATCAGCCGCCAGGACCGCGCTGATTACCGCCACCGCATTGGCCCCGGCGGCGATGACTTCCGCCGCATTATCTTTGGTAATACCGCCGATGGCGACCAGCGGCACCGATACCGCCTGCCGGACCTGGCGGAGCCTTTCCAGGCCAACCACCTTCGCCGTTTCTTTGGAGGAAGTGGGATACATTGAGCCCACAGCAATATAGTCGGCTCCCTCCGATTGCGCCGCGAGTGCCATCTCCACGGTGGTCGTGGAACAGCCCACAATCTTATCAATGGGCAGCAGTTTACGAGCCACCGAAACCGGCAGGTCTCCCTGTCCAAGATGCACTCCATCAGCCTCAGTCTCAAGGGCTAAATCAATGTAATCGTTCATGATGAAGAGCACACCCGGCTCAGTGCACAGGTTCTTGACCTGGTGGGCTATCGGCAGGAGTTCCTTCTGGCTCAGGGTCTTGTCTCGGAGTTGTATTACTTTAGCGCCACCGCGGATTACCTGGCGGGCAACTTCAACATGACGGCGCCCTTTCAAAGCCTGGGTGTCAATAATGACATAGAGCCCGGAGAGACGCTTTGTTTTGTCCTGGCGGAGCATTTTGGACATCAGTGCCAGCTCAAGGGTATAAAGGTTGAACCGAGCCTGTTTGAACTTCTCCGAATCCAATTTGTGGGAAAGACCCGGGACTTTAGCCAGTTCTTCCAGGACTCGCAACGATTCCTGCACCCGCCGGGAATTGGCTACCAGCACCAACGAGAGGTCTCTCTCCTTCCCCTCGCCGGGGACTTCGGTATCCCGGCCCACATCCGCCGCTGAGTCACGAGAATCAAGTAATTGCTGTTGGAAAGCAGAATCACCCCGGATTAACTCGTGGCGCATGGTTTTCAGTTGCTGGGTCAGCGCGGCCTCATTGAGCAGCAGGCGGGCGATGTCCTCCAGAACACGGAGTCCCTCTCCAATGCGGTTCAGATTGGCATCAATAATACGTAAGGTCTGTCGTGATATTGCTTCCGGTGGCACCACTTTTAGAGCATCTCTTTCAGAGAATCGGGCAGTTCGCCCTCTCTCGCCGCCTGAATCTCTTCCTTGATTTCGGTCGGCATATCCAAACCCATTTCTTTGAACCTCTTCTCCGTCCAGCGACCGACATTACGGGGGTCTTTATAAAAGTCGGGCCTGGGGAGCAAAGTCGGCTCACCGGCTTCTTCGCGGATGTCTTTCACTGACCGATGGTAGGCAAAGGTGGACATAACCCGCTCCAAGTCGCCGCCGCCGCAGCCCGGACACCGGGTATTAGCCGGTTCAGCCCAGCTTCTCACCAGAACGCTAAATTTGATATTACACTGGTGACAGAGAAATTCGTAGATTGGCACGGGTTAATTCTAGCACAGCCAGCTTCATGCGTAAAGCTAGTCCGATTGACATGCTCAGCGACCTATCCCCCTGACCCCTTCCCTTGATAAGGGAAGGGGGAAACAGTTATGAAAGAGGGGCTTCGCCCCTCTTAAACGCCCCGGAAAAGGAGAGCGGCAAATCGCTCACTCTTCGCCCACGGCATTCTCAATGAGTTCAACGCGCCCGGGCTTTCCCTTCGGGTCAAGCTCAACGGCCACAACATCAAGTCGCCACGATGGCGGCAGATTCTGGTGTGCCTGCCGATAGTGCGCGGCGGTGGCCCGCATCCTGGCTTTCTTAGCCAGTGTAATTGACTCTTCCGGACTGCCGAACTCCCGACTGGTCTTGGTTCTCACCTCAATAAAGACCAGACAGTCCCTCTGCCGGGCCACGATATCAATCTCACCTTCGGGACAACGGTAATTGGTCTCCAGTATGCGGAAGCCCCGCTTCTTGACAAAGTCCCTGGCAACTTTTTCGCCCAGAATACCAGTATCTCTACGCTTCATTTCTCTTTTTGGTGAGGTCATGCTTTGTCGCCTTACGAACCTCACCCCTTTGCTCTCCCTCTCCTTAGGAAGGAGAGGGAGAAGGGTTTGTAAGAGGGACTTCGTCCCCCTTTAACTCCCTACGGGATAGAGAGGCAAAGCCTCTCGCTGCCCCCTCCCTGGAGAGTCTAAGAGGGGCGTTAGACCCTCTTCAAATAAATTCTCCCCCTTCCCTTTTTAAGGGAAGGGGGTCAGGCCTGCCCGCCGCACGAGGCTTCGGCAGGCGGGGGGATAGGTTACTAAATGACCTACTATTATATCCCTGACTGGTTGAAAGGTGCGGCGGTGGATAGGGGAGGGGCCAAGTCGACGCAGGCAGGCCAGGTGCCCCGCGGTGCCATATCCCTTGTGCTGGGCCAGAAGATAACCGGGATAGACTCCATCAAACTCCGACATCAGACGGTCGCGGGTCACCTTGGCAATTATCGAGGCGCAGGCAATAGAGAAGCACCGGCTATCTCCGTCGACTACCCCCTTTTGCGGCAGTCTAACCTCAGACAGAGACATGAAGTCAATGAGAAGAAACTCAGCCGGCGGTGATAACTGGTCAATTGCCTGCTTCATGGCCATCTCCGTTGCCCGGACTATCCCCAGCCTATCTACTGTCTGGCAATCAACTGAGCCAATGCCGATGGCCATGGCTATTTTATGAATATGGTCATAAAGGAGTTCACGCTTTTGGGGGGTTAACTGCTTGCTATCCCGGACCAGACTAACCCAGGGCGCTTTTAGACGAGGAGGCAGCATGACCGCAGCCGCCACCACCGGCCCGGCCAGGGCACCCCGGCCGACTTCGTCAATGCCGGCAATATACCGATAGCCCTGCGCCCGAAATCGCCTTTCCTCAACAAAAGAGGGTGTCTCAGGTTTAGCTTTCAACCCCGCCCCCTTAGTCTTACCCCACCGATTTCAT
Organism: uncultured Dehalococcoidales bacterium; assembly: GCA_964354005.1. Lineage (GTDB taxonomy): Bacteria > Chloroflexota > Dehalococcoidia > Dehalococcoidales > UBA2162 > CAVSBN01. The sequence goes on from CAYGYD010000030.1 coordinate 9,282, forward strand.
CGGGGTGGGGGCCCCTTTAGCCCGCTTTCTTCAGGAAAGAGGGATGTAAAGAGGCAAAGCCCCTAGCTCTTGGCTTCTTTTTGCCTATCGGCTTCGACCGATTCTTCCTCAATAACCACTTCATTCAAAGGCAACTCAACAGTTGCCTGGCTCTCATCAAGCTGGACCATGACTGTTTCCAGCAGCGCGTTTGCGCCAATCACCTTACCAGCCCCCGTGGTCGTGGTCACCCGCTGGCCTTCTTTGGGCAACTTCTCCTTCATGATATGGTACTGCTCGCTCTCGTAGACGAGACAGCACATCAAGCGACCACAAATACCCGAGATTTTCATCGGGTTGAGGGGCAAGCCTTGCTCTTTGGCCATTTTGATGGACACGGGCGCGAGTTCGCACAAGAAATTGGCACAACACAGCGGGCGACCGCACCGACCGTACCCGCCAATCAGCTTGGCCTCATCCCGCGGCCCCACCTGGCGTAGCTCCGTCCGCACTTTAAGATGGCTCGCCAGCTCGCGCACCAGCTCCCGAAAATCAACCCGCTCCTCAGCGCTGAAGTGGATAGTAACCCGGCTACCGTCAAGGTTGTATTCGGCCTTAAGTAGCTTCATGGGCAGGTTCAGCTTTTGAACCAGCTTCATACCTTCGACGAGAGCCTCACTTTCCTTAGCCTCAAGTTCCTGAGTCCGCTTGATATCTTCCGGCTCAGCCTTGCGAACCACCGGCTTCAACGGCTGTGGCACATCGCTGGCCAAAACCTGCTTGGGTGCGATGACCACCTGCCCCAGCTCCAGACCACGAGCCGTCTCAACGACCACACGGTCGTTCACCTCCAGATTGAGGCCCGCCGGGTCAAAGTAGTATATCTTGCTCGCCTTTTTGAATCGAACACCGACAATATCCGCCATAATTCACCCCAAAGTAATAGCGAAAAGGACTTAGGGACGCCTTTCCGCAGTATTCTCGAATTTGACATTGGCATTCTTCATGCGTTTCCTCCCTGCCTCGGGTAGATTCAACATCAGCACCTCCAGCACCAGTCGCGGGTTAGCATTCAGCCTGAGTTGAGCACCCGCCACCCGGATGTTTTCAACAACATCCCTGATTTGGGCCAGGCTATAGGCCTTAGCCATCTCGGTCAGCGCAGCGACCCGGTCAACATTAGTTATAAGGTCGGTGGAGCCAACCTTGACCAGCATCAGGTCGCGCCACCAGTCAAGCCACAACGCCAATTTCTCCTGAACCAGCTCCCGATTCTGACCAAACTCGGTGGCCAGTCGTGCCGCACCGGCAAAACGCCCTTCATAATCAGCATGCATGATATCAATCAGCTCATCCAAACGGTCAGCCCGCTGACTCAGCAAACCATCGTCCTGGGCGCGCACTGCCCAGCCCAGACACCCGTGGGAAAGTCGACTGAGCAGCCTGGCCTTCTGCGGCTCAACCCCCCAGCTCTTCTTCAGCGCCGACTCTATCTCAGCCGCGGCCAAGGGCAGCAATTCCACCCGCTGGCAACGGGAAATCACCGTCGCCGGCAGAAGTTGTTCGTTAGTCGTCAGCAAAACAAAGAGCACCTTACCCACCGGTTCTTCCAGCGTCTTGAGCAAGCAATTGGCGGCTTCGGGTGAGAGTAATTCCGCTCCATCAATAATGAAGACTTTGTACCGGCCTTCAAAAGGCGGCAGGCTGGCCGAGTGCTGCAACTGCCTGATTTCATCAATGCCGATTTCCGCCCGTAACCTGGCCTCGGCTGAATTGCCCTGGCTCAAGCCAATGGTCTGGATATCAGCGTGCTTACCGGAAGCTATTTTCTGGCAGGACAGACACTCCCCACAGGGCGGTTCAGCCGCCTCACAGTTCAGTGCCTGGGCCAGATTGACTGCCAGCACCATCTTTCCCACATGGGCTGGCCCAACAAAAAGATAAGCATGGGCCAGAGAGCCAGCTTCAAGACCGCGCTTGAGCAGAGATAAAGCCCTCGTCTGCCCGATTATCTGCCACATCTTAACAGTCACCACACTTAAGTCTGAGATTGTTTAACAACCCCTCAACCTTTTTCCCTCTCCCCTTTTAATCCCACCTTATTCAACAATCTCTCAGGTGTTTAAGAGGGGCTAAGCCCCTCTTTCCTATTTCTTCCCCCTCTCCTTTCCAAGGAGAGGGGACAAAGGGGGTGAGGTTAAATTGGCCCCTAAACTATATCACACCTGGTCAGGTCTTCCAGGGTTTCGCGACGCCGGATAAGGCGTGCCTTTCCCTCCTTGACCAGAACAACGGCTGGCTTAAATGAGGCGTTATAGTTCATCGCCTCGGGTATAGAGTAAGCGCCACACCCGGCCACCGCTATAATATCGCCGCTGGAGACGGCGGGTAGCTCAAGGTCTCGAATCAGTATATCGCCGGATTCGCAGAACTTGCCAGCAATGGCAAATTTGCCAGCCATACTGGTCCTCATTTTGTTGGCCACCACTGCCTCCAGCCTCGCCTGATAGAGGGCCGGACGGATATTATCGGCCATGCCGCCATCTACGCAAATATAAGTCCTGACATTGGGAATCTCCTTCATTGAGCCAATGGTATACAGTGCCACCCCAGCCTGAGCCACGATAAACCGGCCCGGTTCAATAATGAGTCTCGGCAAGGTGAGCCCCAGTCTCTGACACTGATTGATAATCTTTGAAGTTATCGCCTCGGCATAAACCGAGATAGGCGGTGCGGGATTATCCAGGGTATACTGAACAGCAAACCCACCGCCAACATCCAGCTCCTTAAGTGCAAATCCCAGCTTCTTCTTCATTTCGGCGGCAAAATTGAGAATAAACTCAATCGCCTGCTGGTAGGGCTCGACCTCGTAGATGAGCGAACCAATGTGAAAATTCAGGCCAACCAGATTCAAGTCAGGCATGGACTGGGCCAGAGAGATGGCTTCCTGGCCGCGGTCCAGCGGGAACCCAAACTTGCTGTCAACATTGCCAGTAATTGTATAGCGATGGGTGTGGGGGTCAACCCCGGGCGTCAGCCGCAGTAGAAAGTTGACCTTAGTTCGCCTCTCCCTGGCTATCCTGCCCAGCAGATTAAGCTCGTGGAAATTATCAACCACGATACGCCCCACATTCCACTCCAGAGCCAGGCTGAGTTCCTCGGCCGACTTATTGTTACCGTGGAAATAGACATTGCCCAAAGGATAGCCCACCGAGTGAGCAATACCCAACTCCCCGCCGGAGACAATGTCCAGCCCCAGCCCCTCCTCCATGATGAGGAGCAACAGTGCCTTATTGATAAAGGCTTTACAGGCATAGATAACGGTGCTATCGGCATACCGCCGGCCGAACTCAGTCTTCAGCTCAGCGCAATGGCGGCGCAAGGTAAGCTCGTCAAAAAGATAGAGGGGTGTGCCGAACTTGCCCGCCACTTCAACCGTATCACAGCCGCCAATGACCAGACGACCTTGCTGATTTACTTCACTACCCGGCGGAAATAGAGGCAGTCGTGCCATCTGCTCTACCATTGTTTCTCCCCTTTCCAGTTCAATATTAGCAATGGTGGACAGGTAAGTCAACGAAAATAGATGATTTTTTTACCTCACCCCCTGCCCCCTCTCCTAGAAGGAGAGGGGAAAAATTAAAAAGAGGGGCGAAAGCCCCTCTTAAACGCCCCCCACACAGAAGATTATTAAGAAAGATGGGTGCCCCGTTAACTCCTGTAACAAGTAATGTAGTTACTTTTATGTGACAAAACCGCCAGAATTCTGATATAGTTAGAAGCTGTGGGAAAGACCATGGCTGAGAAAATCCTCAGCGCCAAATCAAATATTGAAGCCCGGGCCGGCAGTATCGTGGTCGTCAATGTCGACCTGGTCTTCGTGCAGGATACCACCGGACCCCTGACACTAAGGCAATTTAATGAAATGGGGAGCCAGACCCTGCACAACCCTAAAAGGACTGTTGTCTTCATCGACCATTCTGTACCCAGTCACGCCCGGGAACTATCCAACGACCACATCTTTATGAGGAAATTTAGCGAAGAAAAAGGTGCCATCTTAAGCGATATTGGCGATGGCGTTTGCCATCAGTTAGTGGCGGAATGGTGGGCCAGCCCGGGGGATATTATTGTTGGGGCGGACTCCCACACCGTTACTGCCGGGGCGCTGGCCGCCTTTGCCACCGGGATGGGCTCTACCGATATTGCCGTGGCCATGGCCCTGGGCAAGACCTGGCTGCGTGTGCCGGAAACAATCAGAATCACCGTCAATGGCCACTTCACCCAAGGCGTCTACGGCAAAGACCTCATCCTGCATATTATTGGTCGGCTTGGCGCTGATGGTGCCACCTACCAGTCGCTGGAGTTCGGGGGTGAAGCTATTGCGACCCTGCCAATGTCAGAGCGTCTCACAGTGTCCAATATGGCCGTCGAGGCCGGGGCCAAGGTGGGACTTTTCCCTTCCGATAGCACCACGGAGAGCTACCTGAAAAATCAGGGACGCAGTAAACGGTTTGTCCCGCTGGCTCCAGACCCGGATGCCGTCTACGAGGAGACCCTTGAGATAGATGCCACCCGGCTGGAGCCGACGGTGGCCAAGCCGCACTCGGTGGATAATACTGCCCTGGCGAGAGAGCTTAAGGGAACGCATATCGACCAAGTCTTTATCGGTACCTGCACCAACGGGCGCCTGGATGACATCCGTATCGCCGCGAGCATTCTGCAGGGTAAGAAGCGTCACCCCCAGACCCGACTCGTCGTGGCGCCAGCCTCAAGAAGAGTCCTGCTGGATGCTCTGGCCGCGGGATACATCAGTACTCTGGTTGAAGCCGGGGCCACCATCGTGCCGCCCGGCTGCGCCGCCTGTCTGGGGGTACATCAGGGTGTGCTGGGCAATGGCGAGGCATGCCTTTCTACGGCTAACCGCAACTTCAAGGGCCGGATGGGCAATCCCGAAGCTTTTGTCTATCTGGCCAGCCCGGCCACGGCGGCGGCCACGGCTATCCGCGGCGAGATTACCGACCCGAGGGAGTTTTTATAAATGCTAAAAGGCAGAGCTTTCAAATTCGGCGATAGCATCTCCACCGACTATATTGTCCCGGGCCGACTGCTGCACCTGCGGAGCAATCTGCCGGAACTGGCCAAGCATGTACTGGAAGACGCCGACCCCACCTTCGCCCAACGGGTGCAGAAAGGTGACTTTGTCGTCGCCGGCAAGAACTTCGGGCTGGGGTCGAGCCGGGAACACGCCCCATTGGTTATTAAGATGGCCGGGGTAAGCGCCGTTCTGGCCAAGTCGGTGGCCCGTATCTTCTACCGTAATGCTATTAATATCGGCCTGCCCGTGCTTATCTGTGACACGGATAACATCAAAGACGGCGATGAGTTAGAGGTGGACCTCAAAACCGGCACAATTCGCGACCTGACCAACAGGACTAAGCTTAGCTTCAGCCCGATGCCGGAAATCATGCTCCGCATTCTGAATGAGGGCGGGCTTATCCCGTATATCCAGAAACACAAGGACTTCGTTCTGGAAGTGGCCCAAAAATAGACTTCAACCACAATCGGAGGTAATCCGGTGAAGCATACCGTTACGCTAATTCCCGGTGATGGGGTGGGGCCGGAGGTGATTGAAGCCGCCCGGCGCTGCCTGGAAGCCACCGGTGTTCAATTCAAATGGGAGGTAATTAACGCCGGTGCCACCGCTCTGGAGAAAGAGGGTAGTCTTCTACCAGAGCGCCTCCTTGAGTCAATCAGAAAAAACAAGGTCGCGCTCAAGGGGCCGACCACCACACCCGTAGGCACGGGCTTCCGGAGTGTCAATGTCGCCCTGCGCAAAGCGCTCGACCTCTACGCCTGTCTCCGACCCTGCCGCAGTTACCCGGGCATCCCGGCGAGATACCAGAATGTGGACATTATCGTCGTCCGGGAAAACACCGAGGACCTGTATGTCGGTATTGAATTCGCCCAGGGTACGGAGGAGGCAATAGAAATCCTGGACTTCATTGGGCAGAAAACCGAAGAAAAGGTATCCTCCGACTCGGGTATCGCTATCAAGCTAATCTCCGAAAGTGGCACGAAAAGGATTGTCCGGTTCGCCTTTGATTATGCCCGCATCAACAGTCGCAAAAAGGTGACTGCTGTCCACAAGGCCAACATCCTGAAGTTCACCGATGGCCTCTTTCTTGAGGTTGCCCGTAAGGTGGCTGAGTCCTACCCGGATATTGAGTTTGAAGACCGGATTATTGACGACCTCTGCGCCCAGCTAGTCCAGCGACCGCACCAGTTTGATGTGCTGGTCCTGCCCAACCTTTACGGGGATATTGTTTCCGATTTGTGCGCCGGGCTGGTGGGCGGGCTGGGGGTGGCGCCGGGGGCCAATATTGGCCAGGGCCTGGCCGTTTTTGAACCCACCCACGGCAGTGCCCCCAAGTACACCGGCTTGAACAAGGTCAATCCGCTGGCTACCATTCTATCCGGAATTATGATGCTCCGCTACATCAATGAGAAGGAAGCCGCCGAGAGGCTGGAAAAAGCCGTGACCAGAGTTCTGGCCGAAGGCAAAGCTGTCACCTACGACCTAAAGCCAGACCGGGATGACCCCACGGCAGTGGGCACGGCAGAAATGGCCGATGCCATTATCGCCCACCTTAAGAAAAGTGCCTGAAGAAATGAGCCTTTTCTAAGCGAGCGGCGCTAAGGTCAGCAGTTCTCGGGCAATCTCCGGGTATTTAGAGATAAAGAGCAGTTCGTCTTCCACCAGAGGCTTTTGTGCCGCAACATTGGCATATCTCACGAGCTCCAGTATGTCGTCAGCGTCCGCCCGGTTCTCCAGGTCAACTTCCATCTTGCCCA
>CAYGYD010000031.1:0-11716 GCA_964354005.1 uncultured Dehalococcoidales bacterium
ATAGATTGGTCTTCGAGCGTTTCCTCAATGTGGAACGCAAGGAGATGCCGGATATCGACCTGGACTTTGAGGATGAACGCCGTGATGAGGTCATTGCCTATGTCTCCCAGAAGTACGGACAGGACCATGTCGCCCAGATTATTACCTTCGGGACACTGGGGGCTAGAGCCGCTATCAGGGATGTCGGCCGGGCGCTGGGTATGTCCTACGGAGATGTCGACCGCGTGGCCCGGCTGGTGCCCTTTGCCCCGGGCATGACGCTAATGAGAGCCCTGGAGGAGAACAGCGAGCTCCGGACGATTTACCATCAGGATGAGGCCATCCGTAACCTGATTGATACCGCCCGGAAAGTTGAGGGTATGGTTCGCCACGCCAGCACGCACGCCGCCGGCGTAGTCATATCAAAAGAGCCGCTGACCCGGTATGTGCCTTTGCAGAGAGTGGCCAGGGCTAACGGTGAGGCCACCGTGATGACCCAGTTCACCATGGAAGATATTGCCCAGATTGGGCTGCTCAAGATGGACTTCCTCGGTCTGGCCAACTTGACCATCCTGCGTAAAGCCAAAGAGATTGTTCGGCAGAACCGTGGCCTTGATATTGACCTGTACCGTATCCCGATGGATGACCGCCCGAGCTTTGAGCTTTTGTCCTCAGGAGAGACGGCCGGTGTGTTTCAGTTAGAGGGTGCGGGGATGCGCCGCTACATTAAAGAACTAAAGCCTTCTACCTTCGGCGATATTGCCGCCATGGTTGCCCTCTATCGTCCCGGGCCAATGGAGCACATCCCCACCTTCATCAAGGCCAAGCACGGCCTGGAGCCAATCCGTTACCTGCACCCGGCGCTGGAGAGCATCTTGAAGGAGACCTACGGGGTAATTGTTTATCAGGAACAGGTGCTCTTCATTGTCCAGGCACTGGCCGGCTACAGCCTGGGTCAAGCTGACATCTTCCGCAAGGCTATGGGCAAGAAAATCCCCGAAGTCATGAAGAAGGAGCGGCGCAATTTTCTGGCTGGCGCTGAGAAGAACGGTTTTTCGGCTAAGCTGGCGGAAGAAGTTTTTACCCTCATTGAGCCTTTTGCCGGCTATGCTTTTAACAAGGCCCACGCCTTCAGCTATGCCCTGGTGGCCTATCAGACGGCCTACCTTAAGGCCAACTACCCGGCGGAGTATATGACGGCGCTTCTGATGTCCCATGTGGGCCAGCCGGAGAAAGTAGCCAGCGCTGTGGCGGAGTGCCGACGCCTGGGCATTGCCGTATCGCTGCCGGATATCAATCATAGCCAGGCTAATTTCGCCATAGAGCAGGTTGACAGTGGGGCTTCCGCTATCCGCTTTGGACTGGCCGCGATTAAGAATGTAGGTCTGGGAGCCATTGAGCCGATTATCACCGAGCGCCTTCGGGGTGGCGGGTTTAAGTCCATTGAGGACCTGTGCCACCGAGTTGACCTGCGCAATGTCAACCGGCGGGTCATGGAAAGCCTGATTAAGGCCGGGGCGCTGGACTGCCTGGGCGACCGCGGTACTCTGCTTCATAATGTCAGTGACATCCTGTCTTTGGCGCAGAGGGAACTGCGCCTGAAGGAAACGGGGCAGGCGACCATGTTCGACCTCTGGGGCGAGAAGGTGGCTACTCCCTTACCCGACCTTGAATTCAAGGCTATCGAGGTAAACACCCGGGAGAAGGCACAGTGGGAGAAGGAGCTTCTGGGGGTGCCTTTCTCCAAGCAGCCCTTCACTTCCACCAGGAAAGACCCGGGGATAACTCTGCCTGGTGAGATAGATGCGCAGATGGATGGCCAGAGCGTGGCGGTCATTGGTGAAGTAGCCAGCGTGGTGCAGTTGTTCACCCGCGAGCGCAAGCTCTTCGTCAAAGCGATATTGCAGGACCTCAGCGGCAGTGTCGAGGTCATGGTCTGGCCGAGAGTATATGACAGCGACCGCGAGCTATGGCAGGAAGGTAATATACTGCTGGTCGAGGGTAAGGTCAGGCTAAGAGAGGATGAAGTGCAGTTGAATTGCGATAGCGCTCGACGCTACCAGCCCGTAGCGGAGGAAGGGGAAGCAGCTACTGTGGCTGAGTCTGGAGAGGCGATACCCGCCGCCGAGAGAACCATAACCGAACCCACCCCCATCACCCGTCACCGATTAGTCATCAGTATCTCCCAGACCAGCGATAGGGAAAACGATATCGCCCGTCTGCATGCTGTCATTGCCGCCCTGAGAGAATTCCCCGGCGAGGATGAAGTCACCCTCTCCCTCACCATTGACGGAAAGGTGACTAGCCTCAAGTTGACTAATGTCACAACTGGGTATTGCCCAGCACTTCACCAGAGGCTGGCGGAGCTGGTGGGGGATGGGGGGATAAGGGTGGATTTACAGCCCGGGTAGGTGTCTTTAGTGGGATGGGTTTCAGGGGGTTTACAACTTTGTCAAGAAATAAAGAAAACCCAGAGGTGCCATCAAAAGAGACGGTCTTCGGCCACCGGAAAAGACTGCGGGAGAAGTTTATTAAGTCCGGGCTAGCGGGCTTCCACGACTACGAGATTATTGAGTTGCTCCTGAGCCTGGGCACGCCGCGCAAGGACTGTAAACAAGTGGCCAAGGAAGCCATCAAACGGTTCAAGACGCTCAGGGGAGTGCTGGAAGCCCCGCCGGAAGAGTTGCAGCGGATACCGGGCATTGGCCCGCACAATTCCTTTGGCATCAAGCTGGTACAGGAAGTCGCCCGCGAGTTTCTCAAGGAAAAGATTACTGATAAGCCTATTTACCAGTCGGCGCAGGAGATTTTCGACTACCTCTACCACTCCCTGCGCGACCTCAAAAAGGAGGTTCTTAAAGTCCTTTTCCTTAACGGCCAGAACCAGATTATTCAAACTGAAGACTTATTTGAGGGAACAGTGAATAGCAGCGCCGTCTCTCCGCGGGAGGTCATCGCCCGTGCCCTCAAAAACAATGCCGTGGCGCTTATCTTTGTCCATAACCACCCTTCAGGCAATCCCGAACCCAGCAAGAGCGACCGGGAGCTGACCCGGGATTTGGTCTACGCCGGTAGTATCATGCACATCAAGGTCTTCGACCATATCATCATCGGGGATAACTGCTATTTCAGCTTTGCCGGTCAGGGGCTAATTGAAGAATACTCGCTGGACTTCATAAACCTGAAAATGAGGGGGGTGTCCGAGGCTAAACGCCAGCTTTACCGAGCTAAGCTTGACTCCCAGCTCAACTGGCCCCCGTAGACGGAGGCACGAAATCGTTTGCTCCAACTGGCAGGAATTGTGCCAGATATTGACAGAAGGCCTAGAATGTGCTATTAGTAAGAAGCGTTCAGATTGGTTAGTTAGGTGTAGGTGCAGATAGGTCATCCTGCACGAGCCAAGGGCAGGTTGGGGGTCGGCAATGGCTAGAGCGAAGCATCTAGCGCCTCTCCAGGCAAAGTTTACCACGGCGGGCCTTGAGGGTTTCACCGACGGTGAGACCATTGAACTGATCCTAAGCCTGACCTTGCCGCGTGGGGAAAGTCACAAGCTGGCTAAGGAGAGTATCAGGCAATTCAAAGACCTAAGAGGATTCCTGACCGCTTCTTATGAGGGACTGGAGAGTATCGGCATCTCTCGCCAGTGCATGCTGTGTGTTAAACTGCTACACGACTTACCCAGCGAGATTCTCAAAAAGCAGATTGTTGAACAACCTTTTTATAAGTCCTCCAGAGAAGTTTTTGACTATCTCTACTACTCAATGCGAGACCTCAAGAAAGAGGTATTTAAGGCTCTTTATCTAGACAGCCGAAACCAGATTATTGACGTGGTTGACCTCTTTGAAGGCACACTGGAGAGTATTCCCATCCGTCCCCGCGAGATTACAGAAAATGCCCTTAAGCATGATACCGCCGCCGTAATTTTTGTCCATAATCACCCTTCCGGTGACCCAGCGCCCAGCAAGAGCGATAGGCAGCTCACCAGAGACATGGTCTATTGTGGGAATATTCTTCAGATTAGGGTGTTAGACCATATCATCATCGGTGGCAATAACTACTTTAGTTTTGCTGATGCAGGACTAATTGAAAAATACCAATTGAATTTTTTGAATCTGAAAATAAGAAGAGTGTTTGATAGCGGAGCGAGTTATTCTAAAAGATTCACCATGTGTTTATTAACACCAGCGGTGGTGGCAGCAACAACTATGATTATAGCTTTATCTGATATTTGAAGCTTCCCGCCAAAGAAGATACCTTTTCATCTTAAGTCCCCCGCCGAAGCCACCGAGCCCACCATCACTGGCCACTACCCGGTGGCATGGCACAATAATAGCCAGGGGGTTCCGGCCCAGAGCCTGCCCCACCGCCCGGGCGGCTTGTGGTTTACCAATCCGCTCGGCAACCCAGCGATAACTCCGTGTCTCACCATAGGGTATGCTCTGAGCGGCAGTCCACACAGCGTGCTGAAAAGAAGTGGCCCGCGTCAGGTCAAGCTTGTCCGGAAAGGCAACCTTACGACCGCCATAGTATTCTTTAAGGCGTTCAACCAAATCAGGAAAGGCGTCGGGCGACCTGGTCGCCTCATTTATCCTCTCCAATAACTGGCGCGCTACCGGTGCGGTGGGCTGGGGCAGAGTAGTGGCGAGTAGCCCTCTAGCCGAGGCCAGTATTCCCACCCAGCCCATGTCTGTCTTGAAGACAAAATATTTCAGTTCCCTACCCATTTTGCGAAAGTCACCAAAATAATAGCCGGACGAATCATGCTTCTCTGGCGGGCTCACCGCTCAATCAGACTTGCTCGCTTGGCGGCGCCAGGCGGCCCTGCCCCAGCCAATAATCAGGCTCGACTTTCTGCACCTGCTCGCCGTAGGTGATATAGATGGTGTCATAGATGCCCATGTAGCCATCGACGACAAAGATAGCTACCAGGCCAACAAAACAGGCCAGTGTTAGACACAAGAACAAATTTTTTCGCACTAATTGCATTATACCATGCCTTCAGGCGTGGTTGAGGCTGCGGAATGCCGACCGCAGACGCAGCCACTGTCGGACGAGGCCTACGGCATGTTCGCCACCGATGACAGTGTGGCCGTAGCGAACCCGGACATACGCCTCGGTCAAAGCGGCCAGAGACGCCCGCTCGCCGGGGACCACTTTTCCCAGAGTGCCCTGGTATTCGTAGGGTGTGTCGGCGCTTTTCTTGGCCAGCCCAGCCTGCTTTCCCTCCCAAAGTAGACCCCGGTACAGTTCCCGGATATCCAGTGGCTGGTTGGCATCTTCTAGCGTTACCGCCGCCGGTGGCACCGGGCGTGATGACCGGACGGTCGTTTTCCGGAGCTTGGCCAGAAGATTTCTGAAGAACGACCTCACATCGGCTCTAAATGTTTCCCAGCTCCAGAGAGACTCGTGAATCTCCTCAATGCCCTTCTTCTCCGCGCCTTCCCAGTATCGGAAGAGGGCCTTGGCTAGAAAGAAAATAATCACACCCACCACGAGCGCCAGCAGTGTCCACTTGAGAGCTAGCATTAATTCCGGAGGCAGGTGGTTGGGTTCACCTCGGATAATCTCCGGTAAATCACCGAAGTCCGGCGCTTCAGGGTTCTCCCAGGGTTGGTTTCCTCTAAGAAACTGTAGCAAGAAGCGAACAACGTAGAACAGACCGGCTACTAGATAGCCGATAGGATATAAGACGACATAGAGAAAGGCAGCAGCCAGCCAGTCGCGCAGTACACTTAGAGCCGGTAATATCAGAGTCATGACATTAACTGACAGGGTGCTGGCGATGAGTGTGCCCACCAGGACGATGACCAGCACTATCGACAAAAGAAGCAGAACCCAGCGTCGGGTGAGGAGGTCTGAGATATTCCCGGTGCCGGACACGCGCTTCCGCAGGGTTTTCAGGTTGCTGAGGCCCAAGGCCATGAGGGCGACGAAGAAGTAACCCAGCACATAGGGACCGAGTGTGGTGAAAGTCAACGGTTTCGTGACGAGGCGCGAGGTGGCCGCCCAGATAATAGTCAGAAGGATGAGCCCGCCAACACCGAGAGCGAAATTGTGGTAGAGGTAGCTGACTTCAAGGCGCTCACGGCCACTGACAATGCCACGCCACAACAGGTAGAAACCAAAGCCTAGGGCTCCCAGTAGCCGAGACAAATTTTCTCTGGCGAACCTGGCCCAGCCAATATCCCACAGCGCGTAACCGCCCCCGTGCTCCAGTCGGGTCAGCAACAGAACCAAGACAAGGGCTGTTCCCAGAGTGGCCAGGCGGGCCTTGTTTAGGGGCCACTTTTTCGCCAGGGTCGTATTCGCCACATACGCCGTGGTCCCCAGGATGACCAGGGAGGAGAGCAGACTTAAGGGAGCTTTCTCCCAATGCAGGAAGGTCAGGCTGCCTACCCACACCACCCACGGATAGGCGCACAGTGTCTCCATCAGCACCACGGCCGGGGCGACAAGCGTTTCTAATCTCAGCAGCCTATTTAGCTTCAACGATTTCTCCGCAATTACGCCAATTCCTGATAATCAGAGCGCACTACCCGCCTCCCCGTGTATTGACCTGTACGGACTCCGTCTTTTCCCAGGGCACCTCAGCCGGGACCTGGTACAGAGGAAGTCCATTGGCACTGAACTCCGGCCTTTCACCTCCCACGAGTACCAGGGCCATGGGCCGGCCCATCCGCCGAAAGGCCGTCATGGTGGCTAACAGAGCCGGGGTGGGGACAGCGGTCACGACCACCAGGGTACTGGCCCAGGGCAGACCACCGCCTTCTCCCTGAACCAGTCGGTCAATGGGTACTAGCTCCGGCGAGATGACTTGTGCCAAAGCCTCAAGGATATGCGGAAGCTGGTCAGGGTGACTGGATGGTGGCAATCGCATCATTTGGTCACTGTTGCGGTAAGGCTGGTTGACGTAGAGACCTACCCGATATCCTTCGTCTGAGGCATATTTGGCGATGGATGCCGTAGCCATTACCGCCGTTTCCAGCAGTTGCGTCACTTCACCCCAGAGCGGCGGCCTGACCGTGCGCACATCAAGGAAGATAGCCAGGTCCATTGATGTGGTGTGCTCGAACACTTTGCTCTGAAGTCGCTGCACCCGGGCCGTCGCCTTCCAGTGTATGCGCTTCATCGGGTCGCCGTAAGCATAGTCCCGCGTGGTGACCACCCGAACCGGGTCCTGGAACAGGTGACGGCGCAGACGGAGCTCACCGAAAGGGTCGCGGGAAGGAATGCCCAGTTCAGCCAGCGGCACTACCCTGGGGTAAACAGCTAGATAAGTTGGATTACCAACCTCCTTTTCCCGCAGGCGAAACTGGAAAAAGTCGCCAACCTGTATCTTGGTTGGCCCAAAACTGAAGTAGCCCCGCCGCAGGCAACGAATCGGATAGACACGCGTTACCCGGTGATACCAGCCGAGGGAAAGCAGGTTATGTAGCAGCACTCTTTTCGGCTTGTGCGAGGCTGAGGTGTTGCCGGCGAGCAGGGTAAGCTCTTCATCCAGTTCCTCTTCAATGTGTATCCAGGGAAGAGGCAAAAGCTTGCGGTTGGCCACACTGATTTCCAGTGTTACCTCTTCACCGAAAAAGGCGCGTGCCGTGCTTAACCGGCGCGAGTACTCGACCCTCTCCAGGGCGTACTTCGCCCAAAGCTGGACGGCACCATAGATTAAGAATAAGAGGATGGCTATCAGCAGAAGGGGCGCCTGACGCAGAATAACGGCAACCAAGAGCAAGACCGAGGCCAGGAAGAGCCATCCGCCACCCAAGGTCAAGCCTCTGTCTCAAGTGTCTCAATCTCTTCTACGGGCACCTTCACGGACTCAAGCACCTCTTTGATAATGTCGCCCGCCTTCTGCCCGCGAAGGTGGCTTTGCATCTTGGGAATGATACGGTGCTCCAGGACAAAGGGGGCCAGGTACTTGACATCGTCCGGCAGCACATAAGTTCGGCCCCGAATACCGGCCAGAGCCTGACTGGTGCGGTAGAGCGCCAGCATGGCGCGCGGGCTGCCGCCCAGCTCGACCTGCAGATGCTGGCGGGTGGCATGCACCAACTCAATGACATATTTTTCCACATCGGCATCAACCAGGACATCCTGGCGAACTCGCTGCAGTTCCATCAGCTCCGGCCCGGCTATGACGGGAGAGAGTTCCTCAATAGGATTTGCCTTTCGAAATCGCTGAAGAATGGTGTGGTCGTCCTCTCTGGATGGGTAGCCAATCTTGACCTTGAGGAGGAAGCGGTCTATTTGAGCTTCCGGCAAGGGGAAGGTGCCTTCAAGTTCAATCGGATTCTGGGTGGCTAACACAATAAACGGGCGGGGCAGGAGCTTGGTTTCGCCTTCAGCCGTAACCTGCCGCTCCTCCATCGCTTCCAGCAAGGCTGACTGAGTTCGGGGTGTGGCCCGATTGATTTCGTCGGCCAGCACCACCTGGGCGAAGACCGGGCCGGGACGGAATTCGAAGTCGCCGTTCTTCTGGTTATAGATGTAGGTGCCGGTAATATCCGAGGGGAGCAGGTCCGGAGTACACTGGATACGGCGAAAACTACAGCCTAGTGACCGGGCTACGGTACGGGCTAACATCGTCTTGCCAATTCCGGGGACATCCTCTATCAGTACATGGCCCTCGCAGAATACGGCCACCAGCACCAGTTCCACGACGTCGCTTTTGCCCACGATAACCCGCTCCACATTCTCGCGAACGCGTGCCGCGGCTGCGCCCAGAGTTTCAATGGTAACCTTGTCCACCTTCACCTCGTCTAGCTATTATAGCATTCTGATTTCAGGCATAACAAGATTAGGCCGGGGCTATTCTTTAACGGCGGCACTTCTTTACGCTGGTTGAGAAAGGAACTGCGGGTGTCAGGTTATCCGTTCTGGAATTCAGTCGATACTCGCACGCAGTGCCTGGCGACTGGTCATGGCGGCCGCTCTGTTCAGGAAGTCCTTGAGCGAGGCGCTCTGACCCCGCAACTCCTTCAATTCCTGCCCGATGGGGTCAATTGAGGTTGGGCTGTCAGCGTAGGTGCCGTAAAAGGCGAAATAGGCTTGATTCAGCTTTCTGAGGTAATAGCCCTGGCTGGCCAGATACTGCCGTTTCTCCTCCATGAACTTCTCCGCGCGCTCAACCTCTCCCTGGGTCAGGTAAAGGTCAACCTGCTTTCTGATTTCTCTCATCTCATGATTGAAATCAAACTCCGTTTCATGTGTCGGCTTCTCTGTCCCCATCCCATCCTCTTCCGGCTGGGCATAGTGTTTCTGGTATATCAGGTCGCCAATCTCCTTACTGACCATGCCGGCTAAGGTCTCGTTCATGGTAGCGATTTCATAGTTCTGGCGGAGGTGAGCCAAGTCCAGCACATACAGAAAACCCAGCGGTTTGAAGGCCAGATACTGGTGTACCCATTCCTCCGCTGCGGCATCAATGGTGGCCCTTAGATTCATATCATTGGCGACAAAGGTTGGGTAGGTAGCGCCCAGCCCACCAATCCCAACCACCAGTGAGGAAACATCCAGCTTATCCACCGCGGTTTCAATATTGTCAATCTCCTCCAGGCTCAGGTCAGGTTCCAGCGTAATCTGCCTTACGGACTCAATCCGGTCGCGGGGTGAAATTATCAGGATGTGCGGCGGTTTCGCCAGTTTGAAACTGACCGGTGGGAAATTGATTTTCAATTTGGCCAGCGGACTGAAAATGCCCTGCTCGGTAAGGGTGTCTCTTATCTGCCTCTCGATTATCCTCTCGGCCGCACTCTCTAAAGTCGATTTGCGTGCCTGTAACCTGTTTAGCTCTGCCTCCAGCGATGCCGGGTCATATTTTCCCTGCCCGGCTCTGGCGGCATCTATCTTGGTCTGCAAGGCCTTGATTTCCTCAATGGACTGAAAATACTCCGTGACCAGCCCGATTTCATCGTCAATTTTCCCCGACTGGTTGAAGAGTGAGAGCCTTATTTCCTGAGGAATAACTCTCAGTTCCCAGCCAACCAGACTGAAGACATACGGCTTGACTATGGAGTCAAGTCGGGTCTCAAAGCTGGGACCGGTGATAAAGCTGCCAACGAGATAGCCAATTAGTAGAAGGAGGGTCAAAATAATCGCCATGGTCGCCTACTCTAATTATACCCGCCAGCCGGGAGAAAAGGCCACTTTGAGAGGCTGTTTCTTAATCTCACCCCCTTTATCCCCCTCTCCCGCTTTCTGGATAGCGCTTAATATTGGTCCATCGCGCGGTCAGGTGAACTTCCTGTCGGTGGGCACATCACCTGAGCGGGTAGCACCTTAACGGTTCATGGACAAAAGAAAAATCAACCACATGGTTGATTTTGCGGAGCAGGTGGTCCTGTGGAGACGATTTTGTCATAAAAGGAGCGGCCGTAGAATGGGGCTTGAGGTTTCTTTGTCTTGACATCCGGCACCTCACGAACTGGTTTTAGGCTACTGTAGCAGTATGGAAGGCTGCACGCAGCACAGTTACGGCGGTATGGTAATTCTCCACTTTATTTTTTCTAAGTCATCCATGTTGTAGTCATGCGAAAATACAACGTTTCCCGATGGGTCCACCGCCTTAATTCGATACACCCAGTTACGCCGAACAAAGGTAATGGACGCTAATTTCTTTGTGGTTTGGGCGGGAACAACCCCATAATTCCTAACCTGCCCTGAGGGGTATCCACCCTCGTACACCGATACCACATAAATGGTTACCTCCTGGTTGTGCTGGTTTTCAATTATGGGCTCTCCTCCCGGTTCGCACGCTGAACTGAAAAGGGCAGTGGCAAAGAGCAGCAGCAGCAGAACTAGGCTAGGTAAGCTTAGCCGTTTCTTCACCCTCATACATCAAACCTCCTCATCTTCATGTATCCGCTCATCTTAACCACCATTGCCAAGAAGGAAGCCCCCACCACCAGTTCTCCATTGGGTTAAGAGTATGCGTCGGATCGCTTATGTGCACACCAAAGAAACCGACACCTATGCTGTAAAGCCAAGCATTAACAATAAGACTATTCAACATAGAGTTCAGTGTACACCAACCATACACCGGGAGAAAACCACGCCCAAGTACATCGTATTGGACCACATGCCCCAGTTCGTGCCTTAGAACGTTACCGGGGATTTTCGCATCCAGCGTCAAAATCACGTGTCCCAATGTAAATGCTGTTGTGTGAAGAAAGTTGACCATAAAGTCTCCAGCTAGCAGGAAGTTGGGATAATCGCTAGCCAAATAGGTGAGAGATAGTTACGCAGGTATAGTAATTTTCCATCGGGGCATTCTCCCCCTGGGAGGTAGTTTAGGTTGTAGTTTTTCTAAATCATCCATAGTGTAGTCATGCGAGAATACGATATTCCCGGATGGGTCGGCCGCTTCAATACGATTAACCCATCTGCTTCCCAAAAAACCGATTGGCGCTAACTCCTTGGTGGTTTGGGCTGGAACAACTCCATAATCTACTCGTGTGTCCAGAGTGCCATCTGTGCGCACATGTGTCACATAGATTTGCACATCCTCGTTGTGCTGGTTTTCAATTACAGGAAAACCGCCTAGTACGTCGCGACATGCCGAGCCGGAAAAGGCAGTGGCTAAAAGCAAAAGCACAACCAGACTAATTAAGGTCGGGTGCCGTATTCTCATCTTTATATCCTCTACCTCCTTATCTTCACATATCTGTTTATTTTAACCACCACTGCCAAGAAGGAAGCAAGAACGTCTCCAAGGGGTTGAAATAATGCATCAGATTTT
>CAYGYD010000031.1:11816-15887 GCA_964354005.1 uncultured Dehalococcoidales bacterium
TGCCAAGAAGGAAGCAAGAACGTCTCCAAGGGGTTGAAATAATGCATCAGATTTTTTGTCACACTTAAATAATCTAAAAAACCACCATGTGTAAAAGCCTGAGATGAGAAGTAACCATACACGGGGAGGAAAGCACCTTTGAGTATATCGTATTGCACCACATGACCCAATTCGTGCTTTACAATGTCTTGAGGAATTTGTGGTAGCCTTGATAAAATCACGTGTCCTAGCGTAAATGCAAATGTGTCAAGAATGTCAATCATAAACCTTCCAATAAGACTATGCGGGTCTATATTCTCATAGATTAAAACACTACCTCCCGGGCTGAGGCGAGCTGTACCGCCACTCAATACGCCTGCTAATATGCCTGCCCTTGTATTCTCTCCCTGCAAAAGAGCATCAACTAACATTCCCGTCGCCCCTCCCCAATCATGAGCGGGGCTTCCCAAGAGTCCCATACAGTCCAAGAATTCTGCCCAGGTATGTACTGGACTGTCCACGTAGGCGCTGAGCATTGCATGAAGAAGAGCATCGCCTACTGGTGACCATGCTCCATTGATTAAGATTGACCACCCGTCTTGGCTACTCCAGGTAAGCGTGCCTTGTGAAAGTGACGCAGGGTCAGTGTCAATATACGGGTCATATTGATGACCAGTCGAGTCAACATACCTGAGAGGGTTGTTCAAGCAATAGCTGTACCTGTTAAAGCTCTGCGGATTGGCAGGATTAGGAACAATGGTATCCGCGCTGATAAACCTCCCGATACTGGCATCATAATACCTTGCCCCGTAATGGTAAAGCCCCGTACCATCCAGCCTCTGCCCGGTAAACTTCTTATCTGTGGGCACGGAGCCGGTACAGAATCTCTCTTACCCTTGGTGTAGTCGCTTATTGAGGTATTTGCCCCTCGCGCAGGACGATGTCCTCCATGGCTTGGCGGGGTCGGGGTGGCGGTTCTTCATCGGTATAGCCGATGGGTATCATGGCCAGAGCCACCAGGTGTCTGGGCCAGCCCAGTACTTTGGCGAGCTGGCCATAGCGGATTCTCTGCACCCAGCAGCTACCCAGTCCCAGGGCGGTCGCCGTGAGTATCATGTGCTCCACCGCGATGGCCGTATTCATGTTGGCATCGGGGATAAACTGCCTGAGTTCCTCCCAGTCCTCGCTGTTGGCGCCGAAGTATTCGGAACCCGGCGGTGCCAGCTTGTGACCTTTGACAAAGGTGAGCAGTTCTGAGCCGCAGACAATGACCACCGGTGCTTCAAGGATATGCCTCTGGGCAAAGGTGGCCTCGTTGAAAATGCGTTCCTTGAGTGCCGGGTCTTTGATTACCTGGAAGCGCCAGGGCTGGCGATTGCTGGCTGAGGGGGCCAGTCGCCCGGCCTCCAGTATCTGGTCAATCATTTCATCGGGTATGGGGTCGGGCTTAAATTTCCGGATACTCCGTCTTTTGCGGATGGCCTCCATTACTGTCAGCATGTACCATTACCTCCTGAAGTGGCTAAGAACAGTCTCGGACATGTCTGTCATCTTATCACCCTTGCGCTTTTCCTGCAATCAGATTGTCCGGCGATAACCTCACCCCCTTAATCTCCCTCTCCTTAGAAGGAGAGGGAGAAGAAAAGAGAAGAGGGGCGAAGCCTCTCTTGAACGCTCCAGCGATGATAAAGAGAACCAGAGAAGAGTTGACGGCCCTCTTAAATGCCCTAGCTTCGCCGCAAGGGGGTTAGGGGGGACGAAGTCCCCCCTATAAATTAGCTTCCCGCTCCCCTTATTAAGGGGAGCGGGATCAAGGGTGAGGGGTTTCAATATAGCAATCTTGTTCGGTGACACGGGAAAGCGAATAGAGGGTGGTGGTATCTGGTCTCGTATCTCCACACCATTCAAGGGGGTTGAAAGGGGCTTCGCTCCTCTTGGACGGCACGCTTTGTATCCCGTTGGCTGAGGCTCAGGCTTTTCTCAGGGTGGCGCGGGCCAGGTCCCAGGAATACTCGTAGAGGTGCAGGCCTTTGCTCATGGCCATAAGCTCACCATCCTGCACACCAATCTCACTGGCCATGTATTCTTTTAGTAGCTGAATGGCGGCGAGATTGGACGGGAAGCCCGCCCACAGGTCCCAGGAACGGAAATAGACAATAAAATTGAGGCTCCCGTTGCGGATGCGGGTGTCTATCATCCGGAGGCAGGGTGGGTCGGCCAGGGAGATTGACTGCGCATCGCCCACCGCCATAAAGGCCTGGTTGGTGCCAAAGCCGTCTTCCCGGTACATCCGGATGACTTCCGCAATCTGCTTCTCCAGGTACTGCCCGTAAGTGTACTGTTCGCTTTCGGCGCGATGGGCCGTCATCAGGTAAGGCAGATAGCTTTCAATATACTCCATGGAGGTGGGGGGTGGTACTCCCGGCGGCACATCGGGGACCAGCGGGCGGGTGCCGGGGTATTTGACCTGGACAAGAACAAACTCAAGCTCTTTGCGGCGCTGGCCGGCGTAGCTGCCCCGCTCCACCTTGTACTCGTAACCTTCGGCGAGGGTCTTCCCCAGACAGAGAAACCACGCCTCAGACAGGTCTCTGGCTTCAATTACTGAAATCTTCATGGAGGTCTTCAGCCGTCCCTCCTCACTTCAGCCGGTCACTTCCCAAAGAGGGCAAAAAATCTGTCTTCGTACTCGTCAAACAGACCCCAGCGGTCGAGCTCTTCTTTCAGTTCGCGGGGCTCGCGTTCTCCCCGCGCGACCTGTCGGAAAAGCTCTTCAATCCTGAGCCGGGCATCAGCCGGAACGCCTTTCGCATCCATGTTCAAGAGTCCCCGGTTGCCCAGTTGACTGATATTATCGTCGAGGGAGCGCCTGGTCAGTTCAAAGATAAACTTCAACAGCGAGACATCCCAGAGCTCGTCCTCCCCCTTGATGATGGCGGCCAGCTTATCGCCCCGCTTATCAATCTCGGCATTCAGCTTGTCCACCACCGAAAGTAGACTATCCGAGACAATATTCAACTCTTTGGGTTCATTCTTGTAGGTATAAAATAGTCCCGGGATATGCTGGCCGTGCTCTCTCATCAGAGCCTCAAAATATCTTCTGGCTTCCAGACTGAATCCTTCGAGCCGAGACAGGTAGTACGGGGTGACAATCCTGGGCCTTTCGGCCACCACCCGCCCCTCCCGAATCACGGTCTCGGTGGTCCCGATATTATCGGGGCTGACCAGCTCAGAATAGACCGGCTGGGTGAGCAGGTAGTAGTTGATATTGGTCATGCCGAAGGTGTACAGGCTCTGCTGCGGCGCCCGCAATATCTCGGTCTGCCTCACGGCATATCTAATTTTTTCGTCGTTAATCTCCATACCGTTACGCTTCAAGCCCCCCGCCTTCCGGCAAACGGGCCCGGTTCAGCTTAACTCGGATAGCCCGTGCTTGTATTCATTGAGCAGGTTAAGGTACTGTGAATCTAGCTGGGTCAAGACCCGGCGCCATTCCTGATGAAACTGCGGCAGTTTCTCTACATCGATTTTCATACCTGCCATTGAGCCCAGTTGCTGCTGGACCGCTTGCTGGACTTTGCTTTCAAAATCAGTCTTCAGCGCCTGGAAAGCCTGCTTTCTCTGCTGTTCACCCTGCTCATTATAGTGGTTGAAAAGCTGCCTGAGCCGACTGAACATATTCTCCAGGTCAGCCTTGTTGTTCTTCAGGAGGCGCAAGCCCTCCATTACCTTTTTATTCATGCTCTTGGCGTAATCATTCCGGGGCAGACCAATATTCCGGATGAGTACCTCGGCGGCACCCTGCCTGACATACTTCCTGGCTTTTTCCGGGTACTGGCTCAGCTCAGCCACCAGATTGCGCTCGTCCTTGAGATATTTGGCGGCCAATTGCTCCCCCTCGGGGGCATACTTCCATTTCAGGCGCTCCTCTTCGGTCGCCTCGCCCAATTTTTCAATCTTTTCCATGGCTATCTCGCGAGCGCTCTTTATATCAGCCATGAGTCCTCCAATCCGATTAAAATACCAGACAGTCCCTTTAATCATTATACTATACCGCCCGAAAGGCTCAAAGGTTCTCAAGAAGCTCGCCGG
>CAYGYD010000032.1:0-15866 GCA_964354005.1 uncultured Dehalococcoidales bacterium
GTATCTCTTCAATGATGACCTGGCGCTCGCGCTCAATGTCGGGCGGGTCAAACCGTGAGTTGACCAGCATGTCCACCAGCACATCCAGGGCGAGCAAGAAATGGGGCTGGGCCACCTTGCACCAGTAGATGGTTATTTCCTTATCCGTACCGCCGTTAAGAACGCCGCCGACCCCTTCAATAGCGGCGGAAATCTCGGCAGCGCTGGTACGCCGGCTGGTTCCCTTGAAGCAAAGATGCTCAATGAAGTGAGAGATACCGGCGTGGGTTTCTGCCTCGTACCGGGAACCAACACCAATGAAGAAGCTGATAGATACAGAACGGGTATGCGGCATGTTGACCGTCAGTAATCGTAGCCCGTTATTCAGTATCGTCTTTTCGAACAATTGGCCGCCTCTTTTCTGGAGCTATCAGATTATATTCTAAAACGGTATCCCCAACCGCGTCAATTAAGCGGGTGTCAGAGAAGAGCGAAGCCCTCTCTCTGATTCTCCCTATGATTGTTGGGGCGTCTAAGAGGGGCTGGCGTCCCTCTTTTGATATTTCCCCCTCTCCTTCCCAAGGAGAGGGGGGTGAGGTTGAAAAGAGCAATTCCAGTCGGATGAGAGTTGACGAATTCTCCGGGATAGGCTAGATTTAAGTGGCCGGAAGTGCTAAGATATTAAGCCTCAGTAACATTCTGAGGTACCTGTCAGGCCGAAGTGGCGGAATGGCAGACGCGCTACGTTCAGGGCGTAGTGTCCGCAGGGACGTGAGAGTTCAAATCTCTCCTTCGGCACTTTTCTCGTAACTAGCGGCGAGAGGGAGCGCTTGTAGCTCAGTTGGATAGAGCGCAGCCCTGCGGAGGCTGAGGTCGTGGGTTCGAGACCCGCCAAGCGCGCCATATATGGGCGGTTAGCTCAGCTGGTTAGAGCACCTGCTTTACACGCAGGGGGTCAGTGGTTCGAATCCTCTACCGCCCACCATTGAGGCTAGAGTGAGCTTCTTCGCCCCTCGTGACCATACCAAAGTGTTCGGTTGCAAAGTGTCCCACTTTTGCTAATTGACAACAGACCTAGTTCGGTCCGACCTTTTGTTGACAGGAGAGCCGTGTAGTAGTAAAATTTTTAGTGAATAAACTTTCATTCTTTCAACGTGCCTTAAGTACACGAAGGAGATATTTGATTGGTTCGTGTTGTGCGCACGTATTCCAGAGACAGCGACTTGATTCGTAGGCGAAGGGAACAGATAGCCAACGTTGCCATTGAGATTTTCTACGAAAAAGGCTTCAAAGGAACAAACATGCGCGAGCTATCTGAAGCCTGCGGTTTGAGCCCTGGCGCTATCTACCGCTATGTCGGTTCGAAGGATGACATTCTCCATTTGATTTGCCGGAATCAAGTCCTAACTAGCGACTCTTTATCCCACTTTGTCGAAAACCTACCCGAAGCCGGTGCAACAGAAACTCTATGTAGGTGTATGTCAGAATATATTCGAGGGTGTGACCAGTATCGAAAATTGAACACTTTCTTCAACCGCGAGATACATAATTTCGACCGCGAAGACCGTCATATGTTATTACAATCGCAGGTCAAGATTGCTGATATTTTCGAGAAGATACTGAGCCGAGGCATTGATACGGGAGAATTCCGAGTTGAGTACCCCAAGTTCGTCGGCCATTGCATATTGATGCTGGGGCACGACTGGGGTCTGAGACATTGGTATCTCTCACAGTACTTTGCGCTTGAGGATTACATAAGAGTCGTGACCAAAAATATCCTTGATATGGTCAACGCGGGTGCCAATCAGAGAAAACAAGCAGTCAGGGCCAGTATTGAGGATAAGTAGATGCAGAGCTACATAATCCGAAGAGTACTCTTATTCATCCCCACACTGATCCTGGTAACTCTAATAATCTTCTCCCTGGTCCGCTTTGTCCCTGGTAGTGTAGTCGAATTCATGGTCTTGGAACACGGGGCTGACCAGGAGAAAGGCACGGAATCAGAAATCAACGCCCAGGTTATTCGGCACATGCTCGGTTTAGATGTCCCAATTTATATCCAGTATGGCCGCTGGATAGGAGTATTGCCGTATGTCGACGACGAGGGCAACCGCTCGTTTGAGGGGCTTTTGCAGGGCAACCTTGGCAAGTCCATGTGGCGAAGTTCCAGTGTCCTCGAGGAAATAGGAACCAGGCTGCCGGTCACCATTGAACTCGGCCTTATGGGCTTGATAATATCGCAATTGATAGCTATACCGATAGGAGTATACTCGGCGATACGGCAGGACACCGCCGGTGACTATACCGGGCGCAGTCTAGCTATCCTGCTTGTTGCCATTCCTGCCTTCTGGATAGGGACACTCGTAATCGTTTATCCCTCAGTCTGGTGGGATTGGTCACCCCCGATGCAGCTAATTCCTTTCACTCAGAACCCGCTTGGCAATCTGAGAATGTTCATTTTACCCGCCGCTATTCTCGGCCTGGAACTCTCCGGCGTTACGATGAGGATGACGCGCACGATGATGCTGGAGGTGCTCAGACAGGATTATATCAGGACAGCGTGGGCCAAAGGACTCAAAGAGAGAGCAGTAATTGCGAGACACGGGCTGAAAAATGCCCTCATCCCGGTGGTGACTTTCATAGGACTGTACCTGCCTATAATCGTGGGTGGCACAGTTGTTATTGAGCAGTTGTTTAACCTGCCCGGGATGGGGCGCCTTCTGATACAGGCCATCAATCAGAGGGACTACACCATAGTCTCCGGGGTAAATCTGGTGGTGGCCACCTTTGTCATGTTTTCCGTGTTAATTACCGATTTGACATACGCCTTCTTGGACCCCAGGATTCGCTACGAGTAGAAAATGGGTAATGTTGCCGTAACTGCACCAGAGCTTGTTGCCGAGCCAAAGAGACGCTCGCTATTGGCTGATGTCTTCGTCAGGCTGGTCAGGGAGAAACCCCTCGGTACCCTGGGTGCGGCCATTGTGCTGGTCATCATCTTAACCGCGATTCTCGCTCCCTTTATCGCTCCTTATGGCCGGGACGAACTTAACATGGCTGACAGGCTCTTGTCCCCTTCGGCGAAATACCTTTTGGGCACAGATAACCTCGGTAGAGATATGTTGACTCGCGTCATCTACGGTGCTCGCATCTCTCTGGCAGTAGGTTTTGGTGCGGCTTTCCTCTCTATTGTAGGTGCTACGGTCATCGGTACTCTGTGCGGATTTATTGGCGGTAAGTTCGACCTGACCGTGCAGCGATTTGTTGATGCCTGGCTAGCATTTCCTGGGCTGGTCATTTACTTGAGCGTGATGTCGCTAGCCGGGGCTGGACTGGTACAGGTAATACTCACCCTGGGAATTGGCTGGGGCATCGGCGGTTCCAGGATAGTCAGAAGCGCAGTTATCGGCATTAAAGAAAACATGTATATGCAGGCGGCCGAAGCGGTGGGCTCCTCACGCCTGAGGACAATTGTCCGCCATGTGCTACCCAATGTAGCCGCGCCCATAATCGTTCTATTCACACTGAATACCGGCGGTGCCATTCTCACCGAGGCTACACTCAGCTTCCTTGGCTTCGGTGTACCGCCACCAGCGCCTAGCTGGGGCGGTATGCTTAGTGTCGAGGGACGTAACTATATGCTCCAGGCACCCTGGATGGCTCTGTGGCCCGGAATTGCACTAACCCTAACCGTGTTTGGCATAAATGTGCTGGGTGATGCGCTGAGGGACATCCTGGACCCGCGGCTCCGCGGCGGCATAGGTCGCTACGGAAGAAAGGTGCAAAGAAGAACTAAGTAAGACAGACCTCTTAGGGGTTCCCGAAACTCAGAAAATCCATGGTAAGGAGGGGGTATGATGTGCTAGAGTACATGAAATTACCGAGGGCTAAATCCGAATAGGCGAAAACAAAAGGAGACGAGAGGAAATGAAGCGTAAGGTTACATGGTTAGTCTTGAGTTGCCTTGCGGTAGTCGCGCTGGTACTGGCATCATGTGGGCCCGCAGCGACGACAACGCCGCCAACGACAACACCACCAACGACAACGCCGCCAACGACGACACCACCAACCACCACTCCGCCTACGGGGCCGCAATACGGCGGGACAATGACTTTGTGTGTCGTGGCCAGTCAGCCGAGCAGCTTTGACCCACCAGCCGCCGCCTCCGGCCGTACTTTTCAGGTTGCGCCAGTCTATAGTCCAATGGCATCCATTGACTGGTCAAAGGGACCATCGGGCACCAAAGAATTCGCCTACGACTCCCAGTATTATCCTGAGGCATCCTTCACCGGGTATCTTGCCCAAAGCTGGGAAAAGCCCGATGCCAGCACCGTGATAGTCCACCTGAAACAGGGAATCAAATTCCAGAACAAGGCACCGGTGAGCGGCCGGGAGCTCGTGGCTAATGACGTGGTCGCCACCTTCCAGTGGATGCAGAACAACCCGCGCAGTTATTTTTATAAACCCAACGCAGCCGACCAGGTGAAGTGCGAAGCCGTGGATAAGTATACCGTGAAGTACACTCTACCGAAGCCAGACGTTTTCAACCTGGTGACGCTGTACATAGGCGTCTACATACTGCCGAGCGAAATGGTCGGGGGGAAACTGGAAGACTGGCACGCCGCAGTCGGCACTGGCCCATTTTATCTACAAGACTATGTCGCCGACAGCGCCATCACTTTTCAAAAGAACCCTGACTACTGGCAAACCGACCCGCTCTATCCAGGGAACAAGCTACCGTATCTGGACAAGGTCATCATGCTCCTGGTCGCCGATAAGGCTACGATGCTCGCCGGACTGCGAACCGGCAAAATCGACCAGAACGCAATGACCTGGGATGATGCCCAGCAGATGCAGAAGACCAACCCCGAACTGAACTACCGGCGCATCGCGGCGAACTACGCCTATGTGATAATGTTCCGGGACGACCGGGCGCCATTCAATGACATAAGGGTGCGCAAGGCACTGGCTATGGGCATAGACCGGCAGGCCATTATTGACCAGTACTATAAGGGTAATGCCGCTCTCCTTGAGTGGCCGGTGAGGTCAAACGACCCGGATGTGTATACCCCGGTGAACCAGCTGTCCGCTGCCGCCAAGGAAATCATTACCTACGACGCGACTAAGGCCAAGCAACTCCTGTCTGACGCTGGCTTCCCCAATGGCATGAAGCAGACCCTCCAGATACCGGGGGGATTCTCAGATATTACTGACCTGAGTGCCATCGTTAAAGACCAGTGGGCCAAGATAGGCGTGAATGTTGATATAAAGGTGGTTGAGTCCGGTTCCTTCTACAACATGCTCTACGGCCATTTACAGGACACGCCGGTCATTTGCCACTGGTCCAATGCCGCCCCCTGGACCTTTGCCATGTCGGCCTACAAGACTGGCGGTCTGTATAACTACGGGCAGGTCGCGGATAAGTACCTGGATGATGAATTCGTCCGTATACAGGGCATAGTTGACCTCAACCAGAGGAACGCCGCCCTCAAGGCCCTGGGCCTGTACGCCTTCGAACAGTGTTTTGACATACAGCTGCCTCTGCAATTCGGATACCAAGTCTGGCAGCCGTGGCTGAAGGGATACTCCGGCGAATCGAGTTCCATGCCAGCATATGTACCACCCCAGTACGCCTGGATTGACCAATCTCTCAAGGCGAAGGCGGGAAAATAGAAGAGGCCTCGGTTCAAGCAGTAACATAATTAGCTACAGATAAGAGTAAGAGTACAGGGTTCCCCCGGCTTGGTAGTGCCAGGCGGGGGAACCTGTCTCTGGGAATACCGGTAGGGCATGCCACAGAACGGTCTTCCAGTCGTTGCTCTCCTTCCGAAGACTCCGGTCGCCATGGGCTATAAACCTGTGGGCCAAGCTTGCAGTTTAGCCTCACCGATGAAGTTGCCTTTACACTTCCGCAGGGTTTCCAAGCAGTCAATGATATACTTTCTGGTATCACGCGGGTCGATGACATCATCCAGCAGACCGACCGCGGCGGCTGGGAAGGGAGCGCTATCATATTCCATTTGCCTGACGAGCCTGGCTCTCTCTTCCTCAGGATTAGCTGATGCTTCAATTCTGCGGAGATAGACAACATTGGCCGCCGCCTCCGGCGACATAAAGCTGATTTCAGCCGTGGTCAAGGCAGCAATAAAATCAGGCCCGCAGTTTGGCCCGCACATATTGGAAATGGCCATGCCGTAGGCTTTGCGTATAATAATGCATATTTTGGGGACAGTGCTGAAAGCCATGGCTTCCATCCATGTCATAATCTTGGTCGGTATCCTCTTCTGTTCCGCCGGCTTGCCGACGAGCATTCCTGGCGTATCGGCGAGGAAAATCAATGGTATGTTGAAAGTGTCGCACAGAACAATAAAGTCAGAGGCCTTATCACACTCATCGGTTCCAGCCGCACCAGCATTATACAGTGTTTGGTTAGCAATGATACCCACCGTTCGGCCATTCATCCTGGCCAGACAGGTAATTAGGGTCCGGCCAAAATTAGGCCTGACAGCGAAATACTTACCATCATCGACAATTGCCCTAATAACCTGATGCTGGTCATAGGTCCGGATGGACTTATCAGGAATAATGGTCATCAATCTATCGGTTTTTCGGTCAGGGGGGTCAGTGGTCGGAACATAGGGTGGTTCCTCCGCGCAATTCGACGGTAGATAGCTCAGAAACTCTCTGATAAACTGAAGGCAGTGCTCATCATTGTCAGCGACGGCATCCACCTGTCCAGTGACCTCAGCATGTATTTTCCAGCCACCGATTTCCTCAGCTGGTATATCTTCTTCCAGTGGTAGCGCCAGCATCCGCGGGTCGAAAAGCCCGAGCTTGGTGCCTTTGACCATCACAACAAAATCCGATGCAATAGCCTCCATAGCCGGGGCACCGATACAATCACCCATAATCGCTGTAATATGTGGTACCCGGCGAAGACCGGTGAAGGCGCGGGTTGGATTGGTGGTGCTACCTCCACCTGGCAATGTTGTTAAAGATCGGGCATCACCACCATCAGCGAGGCGTATAACGGGATGACAGAGCTCCGGATAGAGACGAGGATTTAGGCCCCTCGGCTGCTGGGTTGCTGGGCGTACCCCTGCGGTAAGCGAGGTAGCGTCATCAGCATGAACGATAGCGATTCGGCCATTTATCTGGCCGAAGCCGCCGACTTCATTGATATGAGTTATCTTCCCTTCTTGGTCGGGAGTCAGACTCTGCATGAGCAGACCTGTCTCCTTGAAAGTCCCCGGGTCGAAAAGCTTGTCTACCCTTTCTCTGGCAGTTAGGCGGCCCAGTTGATGCTGTTTCGCAATTCTCTCTGGCCCTACCATCTGAAGGTTATTCTCTTTTAACTTCTTGAGCTCATCGATTCTCACTTGTTTTTCCATTTACTGTTCCCCCTGTCAATCAATTCCCAACGCCTATTGCCGGTAAAAGATGGAGTCATCTAGAAACCTGTCGGCCATATCTGGAGTAAGTGCCGGCTGATGAAATTGTCTCTCTGGCCACGCAGAACATTCAGGCGTTCAATAAGGTACCTCCTGGTATCATGCGGCTCAATGATATCATCGAGTGAGCCAGCCATTGCCGCTTGGAACGGACCACCCTGGGATTCCAGCTCCTTGAGGGCTTTATCTCTTTCAGTCGGTGTATCCTGGGCCGACTCGATTCGGCTCTTGTCGAGGGTGGCTATTGCCGCTTCCGGTGACATGGGCCGGATATCGGCGGTAGTCAGGGCGGCGCTGAAGTCAGAGCTGGAATTGGGCACGCACATATTGCTTGCCGCCATGCCGTAGGCTTTACGGATGACAACCGATACCTTGGGAACCGTGACCATGGATAGTGCCTGCAACCAGTGCATAGACTTGGTGGGGAGTCTATTCTGTTCAACCGTTTTCCCTCCCATATAACCAGGGGTGTCAACGAGGAAAATAAGAGGGATGTTGAAAGAATCACACATCACAATGAAATCGGTGCCTTTATCACACTCATCGGGTCCCAAAGCGCCACCGTTGTAGAGCGGTTGATTGGCCATGATGCCCACGGTCTTTCCATCCAATCGGGCGAGACAGACAATGAGGGCTCGCGCAAAATAGGGCTTGAGTATGAAATACCAGCCATCGTCAACAATGGCTTTGATGACCTGTTCCATATCAAATGGCTGGTTGAGTTCATTGGGGATGAGCGTCAACAGGCTGTCGACGCTTCTGTGAGATGGGTCTGTTGTGGGCATACTGGGGGGCTCCTCTTCGCAGTTTGATGGCATATAGCTGATAAACTCCCTAATAAGCCGGGCGCAATGTTCATCATTTTCGGCGAAAGCATCTACCTGACCCGTGACCTCAGCGTGTACCTTCCAGCCTCCGAGTTCTTCGGGTGTGGTCTGCTCTTCGAGTGCCACACCCAGCACTCTCGGCCCGGAGACTGCCATACACGTGCCCTTGACCTGGACAACAAACTCGCACTGGGTCGCCTGCCAGGTTGGGTCACCGAAACAATTACCCATAATGCCTATAACACGAGGTACTTTCCGCGGAGACATCAGTGCCCGAATAGGCATCGTCACCGCCAGCACGCCGATGGAGCCCTGAACGCTCTGCAGGTGCACGCCGCCGCTTTCTCCGAAGCGGATGCTGGGGCAACCCCGCGCCGGCGGCGTAAATCCACTAGGCCTCATTCGCCTTCCGGCCGCACCGCCCGTCCCGGCTAGCACTGTCGAGTCATCGGACTGAATGGAAACAACCCGGCCGTCAATTTTCCCATAGCCATAAAGCTTGCTGGCAGGGTATAACTGCTCGCTGCCGGGTAACTGAAACAGGCTAAGCATGCCGGTCTCGATAAAAGTGCCTGGGTCAACCAGTTTCTCAATCCTTTCTCGCGCGGTGATGTGACCACGCTGGCGGTGCCGGGCAATTTTCTCCGGGCCGCCCATCTGGAGGGCTATTTCCCGCCGCCTTTTCAGCTCCTCCAGTGCCGTCTGTCTATCCATTGCATTCACCTCCTTAAGTAAAGGTCTCACCCTCCTCTAGCTGTTCACATACTACAGACTATTCGACACGTCATTTCAAATCGGCTTCTCTCAAACCACGCCCGCTGGCTACATACTACCTTGCTGTTCTGGCGAGGGTACGGTAACAATGATACCCGACTTTTCAAGCTTAGTTATCTCCTCCCGACTCATCCCCAATATTTTCCCGAAAACATATTCGTTATGCTCGCCAAGTCTAGGTCCACACTATTCAGGAATCAGGCGCTAGGGAATTAGCGGGTTGTCCTTCAGAAAGTCGACATCCGGTTTGTATCTCAGAAAGTTGCACACCATGTCGACAAAGGGCTCCTGTTTACCCCAGGGAGGTGGAGTGTAATGTGGCGGGGAATCAATAACTGCTTTGCGCCAAGCGGCAAA
Organism: uncultured Dehalococcoidales bacterium; assembly: GCA_964354005.1. Taxonomy (GTDB): domain Bacteria; phylum Chloroflexota; class Dehalococcoidia; order Dehalococcoidales; family UBA2162; genus CAVSBN01. The sequence goes on from CAYGYD010000032.1 coordinate 9,389, forward strand.
ATCCTCGTACCACAGCTCGACCAAACGGTGCCAAGGAGTGTTGATTGGCGGGTCTGCGATGGTTCGGTGGCTTACGTATCTGAGTAGACCCGTCTGATGCTTTACCTCTTGTGAATGAACATTGAGGTACCATCGCTCTCCCTCCTCAAGGGAGACACCATCTGGGTACTTAATCAGACAGTACCAGCGCAGAATATGCCTTTCCTCCGGCGTCGGTTCTTTGCCCAGAAAGTCCTCGGTGGGCATGGCTGGTACCATGGTTACACCAGCGGTGATAGCGTGAGGCGGAGCGGTAGCGAACCAAGGTGCGAATGTATATGGCCTACTATTAGGCTTTGCCTCTATGAAATCCTCCACGCTCGCATACCATAGCTCAGTCATACGACCGCCTACTGCACCGAAACGTCTGGCCTCAGGTGGAGGTTCATAGGCTCGGTAGCTCTCATACCGACGCAGCCAAGGCCCAAAGAAACGCACTACTTCCTTAGAATGGAACCGGAAATACCATCTTTCCGCCTCTATTTCGTTTATCCCATTCAGGAACCCAACGAAAACGTGCTTGATCATTATCTCATCCTTTCAAAGCGTGGGGCTGTCTCAAGAAGCCTATTTGCAGTCCCGGGCCGAAGCGCCAGGATAGTTACAAGTAATCTTCTGAGCAGATTATCGTCCTGGTGTTGCGCAAAGTCTGCACCAGCTTCGGCGATAATGGCTCAGCTCTACCTGGTCCGCCGACGTTCTCTCTTTACCTCCGGGATAGGCGGTTTCTCTTCAATCTCGCGACCCCTGCCCTCGCGATGCCAGATGACTGGGCGGAATTCGCGGGGTACGATACCCTCCTGCCGGAACCTGGGATACCCAAGCACTATGGAAGAGATGACGGTGAAGGGCATCTCAATTCCCAGCTTTCGCATCAGCGAGGGCACCATACTGCAATAAGCCACGAAGCCGACCCAGGTTGCTTTGAGCCCCAGGGAGTTAGCCGTAAGAATCATGTTCTGGCCACAGATGCCCACCTGAATGTGGGGGCCACCGATTGACCGGGTATCAGCGGCGAGTAGAATCACGGCTGGTGCTCCAAGGAGAACGGGGTTGACGCGAGCCACCACGCTCTTTCCGATGCCGCCCAGAATGATTCGGGGGTCCCAGCCACCGGGATTTGGGGCCGCCTCGTAAAGCTTGGCCACTTCTTTGACCCCGTCCTCATCCATGTACCTATCATATATCCCCTTGATTATGGTGTAAGCGGTCGCATTCAGTTCCTCAATTAGCGCCTTATCGGTGACGACGACAAACTGCCAGGGCTGGCAGTTGCCACTGGTGGGGGCGAAGCGGCCTGCCTCCAGCACTCTCCTGATTAGAGGCTCGGGGACAGGTTTATCCGAGAAGTTGCGCACGCTGCGTCGGTTGAAGATGACCTTCTCGACAGGAGTCCATTCATCTGGCTTGCCACCTACATTGCGCGGCTCAAGGGGTAGCCTAGCTGGCAGGGGTTTGGGAAAGGTCTTCCAGAAACCTGAGTCCACGTGGTAAGGCTCTTCTATGGAGATGGCATCCCTCGGGCAGACCACCATGCAGTTATAGCAGCTAAAGCATGCCCAGTTCTCCCGGTAGCGCGGGACCTTATCCTCGCCCATCTCCCAGGTGCGGAAAAGGCAGTTCTCGATGCACAACCCGCAGCCGGTACACTTTTCCGGGTCCACTTTCATCTTCCCCATATGCACGGTTCCCGGGTCCGGGCGAAATATGGGTTTCAAATCTTTTTCCCAAGTCATAGCCATAGTCCTTTTTCTCCTATTTCCAGTTTACGCCCCTGGCGTAGATTCTGCAAAATGTCACACAGATGCGATGCACTAGAGATTGACCCACTTCCCCTCACCAATAGTTCCACCTCTGGGGTCAATGTAGACACGCAAAACTTCGAGTTCTTCTTCTGTTGGCGGCTCAAGCCGCTCTATCTTACTAGCGAGCATTGGCTCGAAGTCCATCTTTTCCAGCACATCCTTCACTTCGACCCACTCGGCGATAGCCATCAGCTTCATGTATCTTGTCTCCTCATCGAAGCCAAACACGGCTTCCGGCGTCACCACCCGGTAAGGGCCGCTACCAGCCGGCAGACCAGCTCTCTCCCGGGCTCCGGGTGAGCCATCAAGGTAGCCGGGTGAAGTAATGAAGTCCATCTTCTTTGCGAACTTCCTCTTCTCGAGTGTCGTATGTATAATCGTTCGCCAGCACATCGAAGCGATTTCATTGGCACCACCCGCGCCCCCGAAACGCCGCTCTGGGCGCTGGAAGTTACCGCCCAGGAGCGAAGAGTTAATGTTCCCGTAGGGGTCGGTCTGGAGGGTGAGCAGGATTCCGTAATCGAAAAGGCCGAGCGCGGCATGGCTGCATACGGTGTTCATGCTTGTCCAGGCTACCGCCCGGTAGTTTGCCTTCGCACTGACGAACACCATGAGGGGCTCAAGCGGTATCTGAGGCTGCGGGGCAATTACTCCATCCTCGAGAACCACGGTTAGATTTGGAGCGTAAAGCCTCTGGGCGAGTGTTGTGGAGGCCAGTGGTGTCCCACCTCCTCCCACCCAGTAGCTCTTGTCCGCATCTTCTCTGACCATGCGCGCTGTAACGCAGATAGTAGCTTCGGCCTCGGTAAAGGCTGTTGCACGGGTCATAGGTAGTAGCCCTCCTTGATTGTTGCCTGCTGCTTTAGCGACATCAAACGCTCTAGTCCAACCCTCTTTTCAATGTACTCCTGGTGACTAGCCAAACTGTACACGTATTTTTCCAGGTATCGGCTAAGGGCCGCCCCGGTCTGCTCCACGCCCGCCTGCAGTGCTTCCATAATAGCCGGTGTATCGCTAATGTACAGACCCTGTACTTCACCCGGATGAGCGCCAAAGGGAGCCTCCACGACTGCGTCCACGAGATAGTAGGGAATAGTCGTCTTCTTGGGTTCTCGTCTTATGTATTCCGTATCAATGAGCTCCTCCGTGGAGATAATAACCTTCTTGGAAGCGGCCGCCGTTTCCACCGGTGATACACTGGTCCCGAAGATACGGGCGTTGCCATAGATATCGCACTGGTGAACGTGAATCAGGCCCACATCCGGGTTTAGAGCTGGTACGAGCACTGTCTCTTTGCCAGTATAAGGGTCCTTCACTACTTTGGCCGCCGAGTGATGAAAGGCATCCGTCCCACCGAGAAACCGGATTGGGATGAAAGGAATGCCCAGTGAGCCGGCCAGTTGTCTCATGGTTAGTGCCGAATTGCTCCACTCAGTCAACCTGACGCCTTTTTCCAGGAGCCGGGTTAACGCCCAGCCTACGCCCATATATCCCACATCCACCTGACTAAGGCAGTCGCCTCCGGCGAGCAGGATTACCTCCATGTAGGTGAACCGCGCGCCAACGCCGAGGCCTTTTTTCTTTTGCCGGATTATCTCGCGGACCAGCGAACTCGGGCCACGCATGAAATAGTTGCAGTCATAGCAAATGTAGTCGCCATCGCTGACGAACTTGCTCACCGCCTCCTGCTCAGTCACGAGTTTATTCACCAGGGCACGTGACCTGTGTTCCCGCATGTAGGCCCGGTGTTTATCAGGGTCAGGAGGCCGAAAAAGCCCACCAATTCCTGAGCTGATGACTTCCACAGCTCTCCTTTCCTTTGACTCCCGCTTGCCCAATCAGTTAAGGCGGGAGGCCTTCGCTGACTAAAGGTTAAGGCTACTATTTCTTCAGGATGATGACAGTGCAGACTTCACCGGCACCGCTATTCTCGGCGATGCCGATCTTCGGGTCCTTGACCTGTCGGGCTCCGGCTTCACCCCTTAGCTGCGTTACCAGTTCGTGAATCATCCTGATACCCGTCGCTCCCAGTGGGTGGCCCATGGCCTGCAGTCCACCATCGGTATTCGTCGGGACTCTGCCCTTAATCTCCGTTTGCCCCTCAAGTTCCAGTATCCATCCTCTCCCCCTCTCGACCAAGCTGAGACCTTCTAACTGGAAAATGCCAGCATTGGTCGCCGCGTCATGAACTTGCACCACGTCCACATCCTCTGGTCCAACCCCGGCCATCTCGTAGGCTTCCTTGGCAGTACGGAGTGTAATCAGGTGTTCCCCTTTCCTGTCCTCATAGGCGGATGTCTTAATGCTTAGCCCGGCCACGCTGATAAGTCGCTTCTCGTCGATACCATATCTGCCAGCCACGTCCCTTGCGCAGAGTATCGCGGCGGATGCTCCATCACTCGTTGGGCAACACTGGTACAGAGTCAGTGGCTCAGCAATCATTCGAGAGTTAAGTATCTCTTCCATTGTGAAGAGTCTCCGGTACTGGGCATAGGGGTTGAGGGCAGCGTTTCGGTGTGCCTTCTCGGCGACGTGAGCAAAGGCCTCTACCGGTGCCCCGAATTCTTCCATGTAACGACGGGCCCGCAGAGCGTAACTAGCCATCATATGGTCTGTGCCCAGGAGTCGCTGCGGACTGTCTTCAGCGGTGACCGAGACTGGCCCGCGCGGAACCTTCTCCGCACCGAAAGCGAGCACCATATCATAGATGCCGGTAGCTACCGCCCAGAAGGCTAGCTCAAACGCCGTCGAGCTGGACGAGCAGGCATTTTCGATATTAAAGATGGGAATACCAGTCAGGCCCAGCTCGCGGAGGACGGCTTCACCCAGGGACATGCCCTGATAGTAGACGTGCCCGAAGTAGGCCGCCTGGATATGACCGTAGGCTATTCCGGCATCCTTCAGGGCTTCCAGCACTGCCACCCTGGCCAGGTCCTGGACCGATTTTTCCGGAAATCTTCCAAAGGGATGGAGGCCCACTCCAGCAACGACTACGTTCCTCGTATTTTTTGTCACTATTCTCCTCCTCCGTGAGTATATATCATGTCAATTTTCAGTCCTATAGCCGCGCGGATTCTTGGCCGTCTAGCCCTGCCGCTACTGAGTGGAGGGTCGCCACTTGTACACCATTATTTCGTTACCTTCTCTGTCCTTCCCTCCGACCCTCACCGTCAACTCCATTGACATACCAACCTTCAGGGCCTCTCTAGGACAGTCCACCACTTCGGAGAGAATATCAGGTCCCTCGGGGAGCTCAACCGCACCCAGGATATAGGGCACCGGCCCTTGCCATCCGGGCGGGGGTGCCCAGATTACGGTAAAGGTGCGTAGGATGCCGTGCTTGCCCAGCTCTACCGCTTTCAAATCTGAAGACATGCATTTGGGACAGAAGGAGGGCATGCCCAAGATATACTCGCCGCAATTCTGGCACATTACTCCAAGGAGGACTCCCTCGCTCCCGTCCCCCGTTAGCTTGAGGACTTTGCTCATGACTGGAATTCGTCTAGGTGTCTTGTCGCCAGCTTCAACCATATTATCCGCTACCCCCCGGTTTCAATTATTCTCTCGCAGACAGCTTGAAATCACCTCGCCGCCCTGAACTTACATAAGGTCATCCACAACATCCAGTTTTATCGAAATATTGAGCCAGCCTCCCAACACCCTCCCCAACGGTGATGGCATAAACCGAATGCGCGTGTCCTCATTAACCATCGTCGCCTTATATGCGTTGGGGCTCATACCAAGCTCGGTCAAGCGAAACCACTTGTTTGGACGTAAGGGCGAGCTGGATTCCTCGGGGACACGGATTGTCCGCCAGGTCCTGTAGTGTTTCATGCCGGGAAGCTGCTTGCCCTCGCGAGTATGATGCCCGAGGTACCAGTCTTCACCATCGGCCACCGAAATAACCGGCGCATAGGCGATGCAATAGCTATCGATGAAGATATCCTCTGCCTCATCAACCTGAGGTCTGCCCCTGGGCCACCATAGTGGTAGTGTCATATACTTGTACTGCTGTGGTGGAGCGTCCTGCAGCAGGTTGAACTCGGGTTCCTCATCAAGAAACATACACTCAAACTCTCTGAATCCGGGCACGCCTTCCTTAGCGGGTGCCCAGAGCGACGGATTCGCCATTACCGCTTTTCGGGCGGCGGCTAGGTTCTCAAAGCATAGTTCACTCCTACGCACGAACTGGTCAAAGGGAGTCGGCGCCCCGGGACTCGGATAGGGAATCCCGACATCGATTTGCCGCCAGGAACGATAACGTGTGATACCAGGCAACTTTCTTGCCTGAGATACGTGTTTGCCTAGATACCAGTCTTCGCCGTCCTTAACTGAAACCCCGGTTGCATAGTTAAACAGGTGAACAAAACGTACCATCTCCGTACCCCCTCTTCCTCCAGGGTATCTCTCAATCCCGACTTTATTTTCCCAGCGACTTCCTCAGCGCTGACGAACCTTAGAGGAACCGAAGCTCACTCAACTCGTTTTGTTAGACAAATTGTAGCATCTTTTCGGTGAGCCCTCAATGGTGTAAGGTTGGGAGTGTCCCAACTTACCGGGTGACAGAGACTAAACAAACCGCTAGAAAGTGCAATGAGATAACAATTCGACCTATTAAGCTAAAATCGCAAAAC
>CAYGYD010000033.1:0-15841 GCA_964354005.1 uncultured Dehalococcoidales bacterium
AGCAGTGTCTCCAGATAGCGTGGTTCAGCCATTATTTCCCGGTAGCGGGACTGCAGGGGGCGTAATGCCTCAACAACGACTTCGCCCAGCTCTTTCTTGAGGGCGGCATAGCCTTTACCGGCAAATCGGGCTTCTATTTCGTCTTCAGGCCGGCCGGTAAGGACCTGGTAGATGACCAGCAGGTTATTGATGCCCGGCCGGTTTTCATCAAACTGAATCTCGCGCAGTGAGTCGGTAGTCGCCCGCATGATTTTTGACCGGATGGCATCGGGCGAATCTAGCAGGTTGATGGCGTGACCCGGGTCTGCCTCGCTCTTGCTCATCTTTTTGGTGGGGTCGTCCAGCCCCATGATTCTGGCGCCAACTTCCGGGATTACCGGCTCCGGCAGTTTGAAGGTGGGGCCATAGATGGAATTGAACCGTTGGGCGACATCCCGCGCCAATTCTACATGCTGTTTCTGGTCTTCACCTACCGGTACGATATCGGTCTCATAAAGGAGAATGTCCGCCGCCATGAGTGCGGGATAATCGAAAAGGCCAACACTGACTTGCCCCTTCAGTTCCTCCGATTTCTCTTTGAACTGCGTCATGCGCTGCATCCAGCCCATCGGGGTGAAGCAGTTGAGTATCCAGGCCAGTTCGGCATGAGCGGTCACGTGGGATTGGATGAAAACAATGGCCCGTTTAGGGTCGATGCCCGCCGCCAGGAGCAGACCGGTTACCTCCCGTGTCTTGGCTTTCAGGATGCCGGGCTCTTGAGGCACGGTGATAGCGTGCAAGTCAACAATGCAAAATAGACAGTCAAACTCGGCCTGCATGGCTACCCACTGGTTCATTGCCCCCAGATAGTTGCCAATATGAAGATTGCCGGTCGGCTGAATACCAGAGAAGACTCGTTTTTTCATCGGCCTCCTTCCTGAAGAGAGTGTTGGCATCCTATTAGAACGTGGCTACCGGATAACCTCGCTGACCTCGCTGACTGGTTTCCGCTCCCGCGGCGGCGGTTTCTCATCCGGATAACCGACGGGGATGAAGGCGACGATATCAATTCCGGGCGGTACCTTGAGAATCTTTTCTATATCGCCTTTAGCCTGTATCGGGCCGGTCATCCAGACGGCGCCCAACCCCATCTGGTGCAAAACCAGAAGTAAATAGGCAGTAGCGGAAGCGACCGACTGAAGGCGAGAATCAGCCACATTGCGCCACTGGCGCATTTGCGCCGCCTGTGGGTCAGTCTTTTCTCTAGATTCCAGAAGCTGGTCAACGATTGACTGGTACTGGGCGGCGCCCACGACGATGGCGGCCGGCGCACTGCGGAAGAAACCAGCCCTTTCTCGCCAGCCCGCGGCGAAGGTGCCGAATTTCTCCGCCTCAGGCCAGGAAGCCATGCGGTCGGCGCTGGCCTGCACGGCGTCAGCTATCGCCTTGATGGTGTTCCGATTCACGATAACATAGAAGTGCCAGTTTTGCTGATTGCCACCATTGGGGGCCCAGGTGGCCAGTTCAATCGCCCTGAGTAATAATTCTTCTGAGACTTTCTTATCCTGCCAGCGGCGAATGGAGCGCCGGCTTTTGATTAACTTTTCTAGGTCAGCCAATTCCATCGTACTACCCTCCTCTCTGTGGAGCTTATTGTAGCAATCTTGGCCTATCTTTCGCAAACCCTATCCCCTGCACCCTGTGCTTGTAAAAGTGCACAGTTGACAATAAGACTAGTGATAAGGATTCAGAAGCAGGAGAGCAGGTTAAAATGTGGTTCCTTTACGGAGGAGTGATGACAGGAAGAACATGCTCTCGCTCGCTTTATTAGCCGGCGTGGCCGGTAGATTGCTCGCAGCTCAACAGCGGGCTAGGTCCGTATTGCTCAAGTCTGGGGCAAACCATAGAACTCTTATTTAGTAGCCAGTTCAGCTAAATCGGCTTCGGAACGGGCCTTCAGCGCGGCCACAAGTGAAGCCATCTGCGTGTTTACCTCCTTTTGAGCCTGGCTCTGCTCTGCCGTGGGTAATGAGAGAGCGTCGGCTAGCACAATTCCATCCATATGTTCGGGCGCAATCCCCATAAGCGTAAGAATGGTCGGGGCAATATCAACCAGCCGGGCTGGACTATCCAGTACCAAGCCTTTTCTCACGCCTGGGCCGGATATGACCAGGGGTATGTGCTGGGTAAGCCAGGTGACGGTGTCGTGGCTACCTTTGAAGGTCATGCCAGAGATTTTGTAATCCTGCCGCCAATTCTCAGCGATTACCAGAAGAACATCCGGGCTCTTCTGGGAAGCGTAGGTGGAGGTCAAGTACCGGTAGCACTTATCCAAGTCGCCGGTGATGTATTTAGTTGTCGTTGGCGATGGCAGATAGACATAACTGCCGTCACTATTTTTCTGACTGTAATAAGCGCCGAGGATTCCCGGGATGCCAGCCCTGGCGATGTTTTCAGCAACCTCGGCTGATTTGGTCGGGTCAACAAGGTAGAATTCATTCTGCTCAGTACCCCAGGTCCCTGACTGCGCTATGGTACTGTTGATGGTAGCCTGGCTGATAGTACGGCTGGTGGGGGTCATGCCGTGGTCAGCCGTGATAACAAACAAAGTCCGGTCATAAATGCCGGCCTTCTTGTAGGCGTCAATAAGGCGGCCAATCTGCCGGTCAACATTACTGACCACCTGCCCCATGAACTCCGGAGCAGTGATGCCGCCGGTGGCATGGCCAGCTTCATCAGTGTAAGGCAGGTTTATTAGCATTATTTCAGGCTTTTCTCGCTCGAAGACTTTTAGCGCCAGGTCTATAGCCCAGGTATCACCATCCCAGTAATTTACTTTCGTTCTGCGTAGTTCCGGGTCATTCATAATGTCGGCGGGGGCCAGGTGGCCGGTGACTCCAGCGGGAGACAAATATTCTCCGGGCGTCTGGGCCATATTGAACAGGACATAGTCGGCGCTTTCGGCGCCCAGGCCGGCCGCGGCGTAGTACTTATCGCAGCTTATTGCCACCACTTTTGCCTGCGGATGGGCTTTCTTGTATAGAGTGCCAATACTGGTCGCTCCCGACTCTGCAATTAGCCTGGTCATTACCCCTGCTGTAACCTTCTCCCAACTGGTAGGCCATCCTCCCAGGTTAGCGACCGGGTCTCTCCAGGCAAAACACAATATCCCGTCATTCTTTGGGAAAGACCCGGTTGCCATGCTAGTATGACCCGGGGGAGTGTTATTCCTGAGCTGCCCTACCCAAGCCTGGCTGTAACTGGCCCCCTCGCTCATCAGCTTGTTTATGTTGGGTATGCTGGCCAGGGGGAAATAGTCAGGGCGGCAGGCATCAATGGAGATGAGTACCAGATACTTGGCGGCGGTTTCTTCTGGCGGCGCTTGTGTTGTTGGCTCAGTCGTAGGCGTGATGGTAGGGATTGGTGCTGGCACCGCTGTGGGCGTAGGTGTGGCGGCAAGGGTTGGGGTTGACGTCGGAGTTGGTGTTTCTGTTGGGGTACAGGAGCCCACCGCGAGACTGAGCACTATTAGACAACTTAATATTAACCAGACTATTCCCTTTTTCATTCATCTCTTCGCCCTGTCCGACCTTTTAGGGTGGAGCAGTCCTATTCGCCATGCGCTCTTACTTAGGGCTGGTATTTGCGCTTATAAGCTTCTGGTAGGTAAGGCCGGCGCCAGACAATTTGTGGTTTAGCATGTTCTGAGAAGCGGCAATATTGTCTAGTTGCCTGAGTTCAGTATAAGGCAGGTCTTTAGTCGAGGAATCATAATTGATATAACCAAAGAAATAGGTGGACCAGAAGGGAGAAATAAACTCATAGTTCTCATAGTTAGCCAGTTTAGCCAGCACTTCAAGAAACCTGGAATCAAGGGGTTGCCAGAAGCTGTAAACATCTCGGCCATAAATGGTTGCCTGTGTTGCTAAATTCAACAGGTCAAGGTTACGCATCTCGCGGTCACTTATCTTGTATAACCACGCCTCGGCAATAACCAGTCTCTTGTTATATGCTTTGGCGATGTCAGCCGCCGTAATAGCTTGCTCAAGATAGTCAATGGGATATATATGCATGTCGATATAATCAAGGTCAGTATTTTGTGCCAGCTCCCGGATATAAGCCATGTCGTCCCAGGTACCGGTTCCAGCTCCAATCAGAACCCCGGAGCGGTCCAGGCCTTTCAGGATGTAGCGTGCGGTCTCGGCGAATTGATATGGAGTCTGTTTTATCCCATCTACCATGTATTCAGTGGTGGGCTCATTGGCTATGCTTAAATATTCGGGATGCATTTCCCTTATTACGGTTTCCACCATCTGTCGTTTGCCCTGGCGATATTTGTCAAGGGTAAGGCCTGACAGGTCGTATTTCAAATCAGTAAATGCTGAATTAAGAAACAGGTTGCCGGTAGCTACTAGCATCGTCAGTTTTCTCGCTCTACATTCTTGGGCAAGCCTCTTGTAGAATCTGACGTAGCCGTCATAATTGGGGAAATCCGGTACCAGTAAAGGATAGTCAATGGCTATCTTTACTCCCTTGATACCCATTGACTGCAAACTGTCCAGATAAACCAGAATGCCCCGGTAGTATTCTTCAGTGAGCAGCTTTTCGCCCACGTGGGAATTGGCTGATAGCAATTCGGCTCCGAAAATTATACTTCTCTTAGTCCCGTCCCAGTGCGAGTCCAAATAGCTGTCAAAATCATTCAGCTTCTCAGACAAAGAATAATAAAGTTCCCCATATTCTGTTGGGATAGAGGGCACCAGGGGCGATGACGTTGGTGGCGGCGATGACGTTGGTGGAGGCAATGACGGTGTCGGCGGCGACGACGTTGGTGTAGAAGATGGCTGTGCCGGAGGCGATGGCTCATTTGCACGCGAAGCACAGCCTGTTGCCGCCGAGACTGCAATGGCGATAGCAATAGCAACAAATAACTTAGCCGATTTTTTCACTTGATTGAAATCAAGCATATCATATCAGCACGGCTTTTGTTAAATAGAGTAGAGAACCCCAGCCGCTATTGAACGATAAGATTTCCCAATGGTTGTCAAGGGCTACTACTTGACCTCCTGATTCTTCTCAGTTAGACTTATTTTCGGGAGACGGTTTGGACTGGTACGGCTTGCGTTCAAAGAGACGGGTATGGACTATCAAGGGCGGTTGCCAAGCCTCTGGCCGATGGCATGCTTCCCTGATACCCAAGACTCGGAATTGCATCTATGTTTCTTGTGTGGGGCAGTGGGGCACGCATAGGGCTTTCAGAGGGTTTTGAAATCTTTCGGTGCGAGCAGGTCTTACTATGAGGGAAAAGGAAGCGGCTTTGGCGCCTTACCGAATGTTGGACCTCACTAATGAGAGAGGTCTCCTGTGTGGCAAGATCTTTGCTGATTTGGGCGCTGATGTAATTAAGATTGAGCCCCCCGGGGGTGACCGCGCCCGAAACATTGGCCCCTTCTATAAAGATATACCTGACCGAGAGAAAAGCCTTTTTTGGTTCGCTTTCAACACCGGGAAGAAGAGCATTACCTTAAATATGGAAACTGCCGATGGTCAGCAGATTCTCAAGAAGTTGGTCAAGACAGCCGATTTCTTGATAGAGTCCTTTGACCCCGGACGGCTAGATGAACTGGGGATTGGCTATACTGTCCTCAGCCAGAGCAACCGGCGCCTCATTATGGGTAGTATCACCCCCTTTGGGCAGAACGGCCCTTACGCTCGGTGGAAGGGTCCTGATATTGTCCCTTGGGCCATGAGCGGCTACATGTGGATGACGGGAGAATCTGGACGTGCTCCCCTTAGAGTAAGCTGTCCTCCTCAGACTTACCTTCACGCTAGCGCCATAACTGCTGCTGGTTTGCTTCTGGCCCTCCGTTATCGGGAGATTAGCGGAAAAGGGCAGCATGTTGATACTTCGGCACAGCAGTGTCCGACGTGGATGCTGACCCATACCTACGCTTATTGGGATTTGCTTAAGGTGAATCTTGGGAGGGCAGGCGTGCTACGCCACTTCGGCGAAAAGTTCTTGAGAACCGTTTGGCCGTGTAGGGACGGCTACATCACTTTTATGTTCGCTGGCGGACTCATCGGGGCCAAGGGGCAGCGAAGGGTAGTCGAGCTGATGGAAAAAGAGGGGATGGCCGAGGAATGGCTCAAAGAATTCAATTGGGAGGAGTGGAGTGCTGACACTGGTAGCCAAGAGGAGGTTGACAGAATCAGTGAGGCCTTTGGCCGGTTTTTCAAGACAAAGACCAAGGCTGAACTTCTCGATGAGGCAATAAAGAGCAATATTATGTTAGCGCCAGTAAATACGGTTGCCGACACTGCGGGGAACCCTCAGTTGAAGGACAGGGACTACTGGGAGGAGGTAGAACATCCGGAACTGGGTGCCATTATCACCTACCCTGGCGCCCCTTGTAAACTAACCGAGACCCCGTGGAAAATAAAGGGGCGGGCCCCGCTCATTGGGGAGCATAATAGCGAGATTTATGAAAAGGAATTGGGATTTTCCAAAACAGAGATTGTTGCTATGAAAAGCGCCGGAATAATCTGATGGAGACAGGTGTGGAAGACAAACGCCCGCTCGACGGAGTAAAGGTTCTAGATTTTAGTGCCACAGTGCTGGGCCCTACGGTCACCAGATATCTGGCCGACCACGGAGCCACGGTGATAAGAGTTGAGTCAACAAGTCACCCGGAAACGACCAGGACCTCAGCCCCATATGTCGGTAGAATACCGGGGATAAACAGGAGCGGCTACTTTGCCACCCATAATGCGGGTAAGCTTAGCCTCAGCCTGGATATGGGAAAGCCCAAGGCGGTAGACGTGGCGAAAAGGTTGGTTAGATGGGCTGATATAGTTATTGAGACTTTCACCCCTGGTATTATGAAGAGGTGGGGGCTGAGCTACGAGGTCTTAAGGAAAATAAAACCTGATATCATCATGGCCAGCAGCAGCCTTGAGGGGCAGACAGGACGATACGCGCGCCACCGGGGATATGGGATGATTTCTGCCTCAATGACTGGCTGGTTTGAACTGACTGGCTGGCCCGACGGAGAACCGGTAGGACCTTACTCAGCATACAGCGACTTCATTGGCTGGAATTACTTACTTATCTCCATCTTGGTAGCTCTAGACTATCGCGATCGTACTGGGAAGGGACAGTACATTGACCATTCACATGTTGAAAGCGGTGTTCATTTCTTATTACCAGCACTCCTGGATTACAGCATAAACGGCCGGGTAGCAACCCGAATGGCTAATCGGGACCCCTATGCAGCACCTCATGGTGCCTACAGGTGTTATGGACCGGATAGATGGTGTGTCATTGCGGTAACCAGCGATGAAGAGTGGGAAGCCTTCGGCAGAGTCATTGGCAATCCAAATTGGTTCAAGGATCCGAAGTTTGCCACGCTTATTGCGAGAAAAGAAAAAGAAGATGAGCTTGACAAGCTGGTCGAGGGATGGACAATAAATCATGCCGCTGAGGAAGTAATGGCTCTTATGCAGCCGGCGGGGGTAGCTGCCGGGTTGGTGGAGAACGCCCAAGACCTTTTCCGTGACCCTCAGCTTAAGCACCGTCAAGCATTTGTTGCCCTGGACCACCGCGAAATGGGGACCTACCACATTAGCACAGCAGTTTTTAGGTTATCGGAGTACTCTAATAAACCACGTTCCCCGGCTCCTCTCCTGGGCGAGCACAACGAATATATCCTCAAAGAGCTTCTTGACATGTCTGATGATGAAATCGCCCAACTGGTGGCGGAAGAGGTTCTTCAGTGACATGACATCCGCTCCGGTTGTGTGAGGGGTAGCCTATGCCTTTTCCTCCCAGACTTTCGTACGACCTAGCGCCGTCGGGCTCTATTCAGGTGATGTTATAGCATTTCAATCACTTCTTCCACGGTTGCCTTTAGCATATTCCGGCGCTTGAAGTATTGCAGTGCCCACTCGTGGTCTTCGATGGATGGTGAGGCGCAACAATCCGCCGGAACCACTACTTCGTACCCAAATTCAAATGCGTCCATCACCGTTTTCAGGACACAACCACCAGTAGCCTGGCCGGTCACGAAGAGCGTCTTGCTACCCATTTGCCTTAGTGTAAAATCGAGGTCGCTCTGGAAGAATCCGCTGAGCATCCTCTTTTCAACAATGACATCCGTCGGTCTCGGGTCTAATTCATCTATGACCTTCGCACCCTCGGTCCCTCGTATGGCGTGGGGCCGAAGCCCTAGTCGTGTGAAAAGAAAATCCCCTGGATACCTGCTGTCACAAGCGAAAATGACGGGGATTCCCTTCTCTCTTGCTTTTTGTATGAGAAGTCTAATTTTTGGTATTACTCCCTGACAGAACCTGCCCATATTGTCTTTTTGCATATCTACGACTATGACCGCTTTCTGCTCTGTACTTACCTTTTCTACCATAGTAGCCTCCCTTCCAGTAATGAACTTTATCAGCCTAACTTAACATCACAATCAGAACACTCGTGTCGACTTCTAGATTAATACGTCCACAGGTCATCTCTATTTCTGCATTATCTTGTACTTGGTGTCCAGAGGAAATGGACTTCTTCACCTTCTTCATTTTTGGTAACGAATAGTGGGCGTGTCTCAGGCAGGTTAGGCACGATCCAGTCTATGGCTCCACTCTGAATAGTTCTTCTCAGGACTGGGTGCGTGGTAACATCCCTCACCCTTTCTCCCATGCTGTAAAGCACCCTTCTGTCTCTCAAACTCTCTAGGTATTGCTCAACCGTGCGAATCATAAGCTACCCCCTTTACTTATTTATTTCACCCCGTGCAGGGCCTTGCATCTTCTGAGTTGTCGGTCTGGCACTTTCGGCACTTCATCAGGAATGTCCTCCCCCGAGTCACAGTCTATGACTGTCACGCAGGAATATCAAGACCGTGTACTGGTCTATATGATTAGTGACACTGCCTATTCCAAATCACCTCACCCCCTGCCCCCTCTCCTGAAAGGAGAGGGGGAAAGAGATTGAAAAGAGGGGCGTTAGCCCCTCTTAGACGCCGCCGATAATTTCAGCTTAACACTCTGAGGCGCGGGATGCTAAGGGGCTTCGCCACTATCAAACGTCACCACAGGCATGACCAACCTTTGAAATGGGGTTGAAGGGGGCTTACACCCCCTTCCAAAATAAGTGCCCCCTTCCCTTGAACAAAAAGACGTTTTCTTGTGTCGTGCTTGTGTAAGATAGCTGCCGCTTGACAGAAACAGACCCGGGAACTACTCAGCGTTCTGGGGCGGCATAACGTAGAGATAGAACTCTAAGTACTCAAAGCACGCTATGTTGTAGTCTCTGCTGACAGTTCGGACAGGCTTCCATCCGGGGATGGGAAACGATTCCATAACGACCCTGGTCCCTGGCTTAAGCTCCGACTCGAGTTTTGCTTTTAAGGCGGTCGATGCCGTAGAAGATAGATAGCACAGTACCACTGAAGCGTCTGCCAGGTTTACTTGCATCAGGTCAGCCTCCAAGAAAGTGGCCCTACCTTCCAGACCCTTGCTCCTGGCACTCTCTCTGGCGGTACGAATGAGCTCAGGATTGAGTTCCACGCCCACGGCCTTCCCAGCCCCTTTTTCCAGTGCGGCAAACAGCACTCTGCCATCCCCTGACCCGAGGTCATAGACGACATCAGATGAGGACACTGGTGTCAATTCAAAGAAAGCATCAATACGCTCGTAGGGCGTCGGAATGAAGCTTATGAATGACGGCATTTGTCTCACCTTCTGACATATTACCTTATTTTAGCCTCAACTGTAAAAATAAAGATTGGCTCAACTTACCCAGTGACTCTATACTCTAGTCAACTTCCGCATGGTACGGTAGTCTCTCGACTTGCCTCCTGTTCCGACCTCAGCTTGACTCTTAATCAGCGGCTATTTGTGTTAGAATGGCCTGAGTGTGGTATTCGTACAGAGGAGATGCTTGAACCCATCCTCTAGAATCCGCAACGGGTATTTGATAGGGCTTTCCTCTCAAAGATTAGTCTTTTGGAATACGGATGACAATTCTGACCAGATTGAAACGGCCACAATTCTACGGGTGGACAACGCTTATCGGAGTAATGCTAGCCTACTGTGGCGTGTGTGGAGATATAACCTATGCCTACGGAGTATTCCTTCCGCAGATTGGCGAGACACTCAATTGGAGTCGGTCAGCTCTGTCCGGACCCTATACCGTCTTCATAATCGTCGCCGGAATGCTGGGGCCGGTCGCCGGCATTACCGTCAGTAAGTTTGGTGCCAGAAAGAACATTATTTTCAGCAATATAATTGCAATACTGGGTTTACTTGGTATGTCTCAGGTCAGAGAAATCTGGCAGGTTTATTTCTTCTTTGGCCTCATGGCCGGGATAGGTATTGCCTTTGGTGAGTTCATACCGACTACCACCGTGGTCAACAATTGGTTCATACAAAGAAGGTCATTAGCGATGGGTCTGCTCTTTGCTTCTGGTGGCCTTGGTGGTTTTGCCTTGCCGCCGCTAATCAGTTGGCTCATCTCCGGTCTGGGGTGGCGCTGGGCCTGGGTTTGCCTCGCCGGTATACATCTCCTTTTGACAGTAATTATGGGAGGAATACTAATAAGAAGTCGGCCCGCTGATGTCGGCCAGGTTCCAGATGGAGGCTCTAAAGCCACCCGGCAAACAGATATAAATGTAATAACATCGAGGCGAGTCTACCAGACAGCGGTGGACTGGAAGGTCGGAGACGCCCTACGCACCAAAGCCCTCTGGCTGATGATGGCAATATTTTCGGCCACTTGGTTTACGATGAACATGCTGACAACGCATCAGGTGGCCTATCTCCAGGATTTACTCTTCTCCCCTATGATGTCGGCTACGGCTCTTGGTCTGACAATAGGAATGAGCATCATTGGCAGACTGGTTTGCGGAGCTCTAGGTATGAGATTCGAAGGCAGGTATCTCGCTGCCATATTCCTAGCTTCAATGGGACTGGGCATACTTTCTCTAATGTATGCCCGGGGAATATCCTATGTTTACCTGTATTCGATACTAACCGGTATTGGCTTTGGTGGGATGGTCGTGCTCATGCCCAATCTCTTCGGTGCCTACTTCGGGCGCACTAACTACGCCAAGATTATTGGATGGACAACGCCCATTGCCACACTAGCCAGCGCCGGCAGTCCAGCGCTCGCTGGATTCCTTTACGACATCACCGGCAGATATTTTTTGCCTTTTGCCATAGCCGCTGCCTTTATTTTCGTGAGCATAGTCTTTGCCCTTCTGGCTCACCCACCTCGACCCCAATGACCTCCACCCAAATAGTGGTGGGGGAAAGGGACGAAAAGGGAGCCGCTAGAAGCAGGGTAGTGCCTCTGAGTGTTGGCTAATGAAATAGAGGTAAGGAGGGAAAATGATTAGAAGTTTCAACGGCAAAACACCCAACATAGCCGAGTCAGCCTTCGTCAGTGAAGCTGCCTATGTAGCTGGCGATGTAGAGATTGGCGAAAACTCTAGTGTATGGCCGGGAACAGTAATTAGGGGCGACAGTGGTAGCATACGAATTGGTAAGAATACCAATATCCAGGACAACTCTGTTGTGCATGGCAGTGTTTCTATTGGAGATAATGTGCATGTCGGCCATGGTGCTATTATTAACTGCCGTAGAATAGGAAACAATGTTCTTGTAGGCATGAACGCTACACTCCTCCATGGCGCTGAAATCGGCAACCTGTGTATTATTGGTGCCGGCTGTTTAGTTAGCCAGGGGATGAAAGTCCCAGACAAGTCGTTCGTTGCCGGCGTTCCGGCAGAGATCAAAGGTGAGGCCTCGCCGCAGCACTTGCATAGATGGGCCGAAGCGGCACCTGAAGGATATGCTGAGCTAGCCAGGCAATACAAGGACCAAGGACTGTAGCTAACCCGCCCCTAGATATTCGACAGCGACTACATGATAAGTGACCCTCACTGAGCATTGACTACTTGATTGCCTTGGTCTTACCGATTCTCGTGAAATACTCCTCCGGAATTAACTCCGCCTTTTTGTAGTGAAGCTGAATACACGGGGCCTCTAGCCTCTCCGGAGGTAAGTGGATATATAATGGGTAGCCACGTAGCTCCGTAGGAATAATCTCCCAACCTATACAGCAGTGCAGGCAGTAATAGGGAACGCCGCTTCGGCTCCATGACCAGGGATACGCCTTCTTCAACCTCAATGCCGGCATAGTTCTCATTAGCCACTCGCCGCTTCCGCAGGGATTGTAGGCGACAACGTACCTATTGGGTTCCTCGACAACAGTAACCTGGCTTAAGTTGGCTCTTTGGTACCGGACGAACCTTCTCAGGGTCTCCTCTACACTGGTCTGCGATGATATCGTGTCTTTAGCGATTGGATAGTACCTCTGTCGCAATACCTTCTCGATATCCTCCTCCGGTATGCTAGAAAAGATATGGTTTAGGTAAGAACCGATGGCAGAGACCAAATTGTGATGCACGATTCTGTTCTCGGCTAGACCTTCATCAATAAGGGCCAGCGCCTCATCGCTCTCGCCCGTTTCCAGGGCTTGGCGAACTAAGTCCCAGGTAGATATTCCGGAATCGCTCGGATAATCCTCACGGGTTTTTCTTCTGTGCATCTTCATCTTCAGAGCTTCTGATTCTCTTACGCCGCTCATCGTCGCCCTCCTTTGGCGTTACTTTTGCCCGAAAAACCTGCCACCGATGCTAGCCAAGCTGCTGCCTCATCAAAATATCCCTTTGTGGCCAGTGAATATCAGATAATAGAGCTGTCTCTCACCGCTAGACGAATATTGATGTGTCTCCCCTTCCGTGCACAAGACGGAGCGAGCTAAGGCCGGATATGAGCGCAGAAAGAGCCCCCTATTCCAGGTATATGCCAGTTTCACGGCTCTTCATCAGCACTTCGCCCGCTTCATCAAGCGTTTCATACTCAGCAACAACGTAATTCCGGCCTCTCTTGACAAATTTATCGGTAATCTTGCCGTGAATGAAAACCTTGCTCCCCACCCTCATTGGCTTCAGGAATTCGTGCTCACTCTTAGCCCAGATGCCGGCACGCAGCTCCGAAAACTTCGCGAATTCCATTCTTGGGTGTTGCTCAATGCTCATCCCAGGCGGAACAACCGGCAGTTTGTCTACCAACTCTCTGTCCGGCCATTGAACAAGGCCAGCCCAATTGTTGATAGTCTTTTTGTCGAGGGTCATTTCCATTGTCCCCAAGTCCAATCCAATTGATATTGCTTGAAAACCTGACTTTTCACTCATCATAAATTCACCTCCCAAACACGCTTGGCGTGTGTGTTCGGTATCTCTCGGTGCCATCATACCAGCTTCTCTTATTTTTTGCCATCCAATGATCGGGCGCCAGGTGCCCGTTGCGCCGAAACAAAACCTTTCCCGTCCGCCAAGGACATAGGCGACAAACCGAGATTTGTACCTAACGTACTCCTCGGGTTACCAAAGGGCTGTAATATGGCCGGTCTCGTTCTATGACACGGGGAGCAGATAAGCTATTGCCAGCCTCGTCAGTTCAGGGTGACCTCAAAAAGGCTGATATTCCATTGTCGCCACCTGTGTTATAATCCAGATATATGAAGATTCTCGGTATTGAGACCTCGTGTGATGAGACTGCGGCCGCGGTGGTTGAAGACGGGGTCAAGATTCTTTCCAATCAAATCGCCTCGCAGGTGGAAATACACGCCCGCTATGGCGGAGTTGTCCCGGAAGTAGCTTCCCGCCAGCACATTCTGGCCGTCATCCCCATTCTCAAGCAGGCGATGACTGAAGCCAATGTTACCTGGCCGGACTTGGACGGCGTGGCGGTGACCGTTGGCCCCGGTCTCGCCGGCTCGTTGCTTGTCGGGGTAAATGTGGCTAAAGCTATCGCTCTGGCCCGTAGACTGCCGATTACCGGTGTGAATCACTTGGAGGGTCACATCTATGCCAACTGGCTGATTGAAAATAGCTCCGGTCGCACCCCAGCTTTCCCCTTGCTTAGCCTCATCGTCTCCGGCGGACACAGCGACCTGGTTCTCATGAAAGGACACGGCGAATATGTCCTGCTGGGACGGACGCGGGACGACGCCGCCGGCGAGGCCTTTGATAAGGCTGCCCGCATCTTAGCGCTGGGCTATCCCGGTGGTCCTGCCATCGACCGGACCGCCCGAAATGGCACCGCCGCCATCCCGCTACCCCGTGCCTGGCTCAAAGGCACTGATGACTTCAGCTTCAGCGGTCTCAAGACGGCCCTGCTGCGGTTAGCCACGGCCGGTCAAATCACCAGCCCAGCCGATGCTGCCGCCAGCTTTCAGCAAGCAGTGGTTGATGTTCTGGTCACCAAGACTATCGCCGCCGCCAGAGAACACCGTGTCCGGCAGATATTGCTGGCCGGTGGGGTGGCCTCCAATTCACTCCTGCGCCAGCGTCTGATGGAGAATTCACCCCTGCCCGTCCTGATTCCCCCCCTGCAATTGTGCACCGATAACGCCGCCATGATTGCCGCCTGCGGCTACTACCGTTTCCAGGCCGGCAAGATAGATGGACTAGACCTGGATGTGGTGCCCGGCCTTAAGCTGGCTTAAAGCACAATGGCCGCATCTCCCCTGAATGCAGAGATTCTGGTAAATCTGGATTAGTCCCTGCTGGCGACGGGCCGAGTCAACCAGACGATGGCTTAACCCGAACTGAGCCATCATGTGCCGCTCGATAGAATTAACCGCCAGCCTAGTATAGGAGAGGTAGAGGGCGAAGGCTTGCTCACCAAGCTCGGTCTCATCGGTGAACTGCCCCCAGGCAGAGGCAAAAGGCAGGAGCACATTGACTATAATCTCGGCGGCGCGCCCCCGGCCGAGCAAGGTTGGGTTTCTTATCCGCCGACCTGGGCCAAAATCAAAACGGCTGGCCCAGTAGCCACGAGCCGTGACCAGCAACCCCGCCTCTAATTGACGCTGGCCTTGAGTGACCGGTGTCTCTCTCAATAGACCAAGCCAGCTATCCAGCATTCCCTTGTCCCGATAGCGCCAGATAAGATAACTCATCGCCGCCAGACGGCGAACCGGAGAGTTAACCGGCCTGACCTTGAAGAGGTGCCAGGCATTAAAAGGCATGACCTCCGGGTGGGGCAGTGACTCCCAAATCCTTTCCAGTCGGTCACACCATTCGTCATCTGGTTTACTCGCCAGAGGGAAATCCGGACGCTGAGAAGGTAACAATCCTGCCATTCCCAAAAGCCGGGCCTGCAGCCGGGCCAGACACTCCTCCTCGGATATCTCCCTTCGGGCCAGGGGCTCTAAAGTCTCAAGTGGCAACCGACGCGATAGTGCCAAAAAGGGAAGCTTATTCTTGGAGTAACCCAGCGCGCCCATTATTCCCTGGTAAAGCACCTGGCCGGCTTCTATTTGCGTTAGTTCTTTCTCAAAGAGGGCCGCCTTGGCCAGGAATCTTTCCTCTCCAGCACCATCGATAAATTTGATGATGTCCTCGGTGATGAGACGCTCGGTTAATCGATGGCAGGGCGTGGTCTGAATCTCAGAGAAACTGGCTGACTCGGGCCACTGACTAACCGCTCCTTTGAGATATTTATGCAGGGCTAGGACTGGGACCACCTGCCCGCTCTGAAGAGTGGTCGCCAGCCTGGTATTGTGCCACATTGCCACATGCAGGATTACCCGGTTATAGACCCGGTCCCGGTGGTGCTGGTGAGCCTGCCAGTCACTGGACCTGACATGGATTTCTACATCTCCCGTGATTAACCCGCGCCGGGTGGCAATGACGGCATCCCGAAAATCAGCCCCCTGGTCATCATTCATCCTCCCCGGGTAAACTACCTCGATTGGCTCACCATCTTCCGTGACCAGCCGACCTCTCTC
>CAYGYD010000034.1:0-15713 GCA_964354005.1 uncultured Dehalococcoidales bacterium
TAGGCTACGTAGCGTTACAAGCTGATGATGAATTGGGCCGAGTGGGGCTCATTGCGTAAACTAGCGAGGAGTTCAGTCTCCGTCCGCTGCCGTCCCCGTGAGGTGGTGTTGATGGACATAGGTTAAGATGATAGTTGCCGTGGAATGAGGCCTGAGGCGACTTGGGCTTGAGCACTGCATACCTCCTCGCTGTTGTTTGACCTCATTCTAGAGCAAAAACCTTCTGAAATCTATCTCTATTTCCATCTGAAAGTATCCAGTATATGCTGGATGTCTTTTTCACGAGCGTTCCATTCGTTCTGGCTGGCATGAATCCAGACGTTATAGACCGTGCCATTACGCGGGATGGCGATATTGAGCGTTCTACTAGGAATATAGAACCTGGCACTAGGTGCCAAGTCGATATTAAGGAAATCAGCTTTGTACTCAGCCTGATAGCCGTTAGCAGCGTCCAAGTTAATGGTGCCTTGGCTGAGCAGGAGGAAATTACGCTCATCTTTATGCAAGGACACTTGATCATCGACCATCCTTTGCGCATATTCTTCAGCACCAGGGCCGAGACCCAACCAAACAGACACCATCACTGTTACTGAAGCTTCACGGTCAGAAGTATCCGGTCCCAGAAATGTGACTGCTACAGCCTCCGAATATCGTTCGACCGGGGTCACCCACCATTCTCTCGGGTACTCAAAAGTGAAGTCGAGATGCTTCACCCTTCTGGAAAAGGTGGCGTAATAAGAGGTACGGCCTGAGCACGCAACAAGAAGAGAGGCGGCCATCATTATGACAACGAGGGCAGAGAAGAGGCATCTTGTCCCCATATCCCCACGGCAGATTCTTATTTTTCCCTGCATTTTAGTAACTGTGTCGTCAAAGGTGGCCTGTCTGCCACGCACGTCACTCATTTCCATCTGAAGGTATCCAGGATATGCTGGATGTCTTTTTCACGAGCATTCCACTCGTTCTGGCTGGCCGAAATCCAGATTTCGTAGACCATACCATTGCGCGGGATGGCAATGTTGAGTACCCTTGTGGGGACGTAGAAGCGTAACTCAGGTGGCACGTCCCAACTTGAGACAGCATCGTGAGTATACTCAACTTCGTAGCCCCCACACCCATCCAAGGTGATACTCCCTTGTCTGGCCAGTTCGAAGTTCGGAAACTCTTTCGGAAACTTCTTAAACAGTGAAATATCCCCCGACAACAGGTCCTGCGCCTCTTGGTCAGCCTTGGGACCCAGCCCCAGCCAGACAGAGATGAATACCTTTACTGGGGACTCCCGGTCGGAAGTGTCTGGGCCCACAATATTGACTGCGACAAGGTCCGAATATTGTTCGACAGGGCTCAACCGCCAATCTCTCGGGTACTCAAAAGTGAAGTCGAGCTGTTTCACCCTTCTGGAAAAGGTGGTGTAATAAGAGGTACGGCCTGAGCACGCGATAAGAAGAGAGGCGGCCATCATTATGACCAGGAGGGCAGAGAAGAGACATCTTGTCCCGATGTGCCCACGGCGGATTCTTATTTTTCCCTGCATGCTGGTAACCGTGTTGTCAGATGTGGCTCTTCTGCCACGCACGTTACTCACTTCCATGGGATTCCCCTCACCAGCAGATACGCACTTAAAGCATAGCTCAGGGCAGTCGCTGGCCCGCCTCTCAGGTAGCGCTTCGCATACCCATGAAACCGATACTCAATAAAAAAGCCAGCCATTACTTGGATTTCCTGAGTCTCAAGTTATTGCCAGTTCTGCCTAGTCTTCATTGAAACCAGCGGCAAAGAACTGGGCTACCTTTTGGGCAACCTCTCCTTCATATCCCCACCAGAAATGGTCGGCTCCGGACACCACGAAGTATTGCTTGGGCTCAGGCATATCTTGGGCATGCTGCTGGAATTCTCTGGTTGGGACGAAGGCATCGGCGCTGCCCGCCATCAGCAGCTTTGGCTTGAGATAGCCTTTCAACTGCTCCCAGGCTGAATCAGCCAGTGGCGGCGAGATGAGCGCCAGGAGCCTGACCACACCTTCCTGCAGCGCTACAGGTAAAGCCACCATGGCCCCGAAGGAATACCCGGTCAGACCAATCTTCTCGGTGTTAATCTCTGGCCGGGCGTGGACGAAAGCCAGGGCTGTTTTGACATCCTCGCGCTCAGTGATGCCACCGCCAAAGACACCACCACTACGGCCCACCCCTCTAAAATTGAAGCGGAAGGCGGCCACCGAATGCGACAGCAATCCCTGACAGATGGCCATGACGACATTGTTCTGCATATTACCCCCATAAAGGGGATGGGGGTGGCAGACCACGACACCCGGAAAAGGCCCATTCCCTTCCGGTAGATGCAACTCACCCTCGAGGGTGATACTGCCACAGGAAAAAGCGGTGGGGACGGACTTCACTCGTCCTCTCCTTTCTCTGGCTGGCCTGGCTTCCTGACCTCCCGCCAGTTCTTCAGTCGAGCAGCAATCTGCTTCTCAAAGCCCTGGTCGCTGGGCAAATAGAAGCGCTTTCCCTGTAGTGAGCCCGGCAGATTCTGTTGCTCTACGAAATGCCCTGGATAGTCGTGGGCATACTTATATCCCTGGCCGTAGCCCATCCCTTTCATCAAGGGCGTCACCGGATTGCGCAGGTGCAAAGGTACCGGCTCGCCGTAGCCCTGTTTAATCTCCTCCTGGACTCGAGCGTAAGCCTTGTAGAGGGAATTGCTCTTCGGTGCTGTCGCCAGATACACGGCGGCTTCCGCCAGAGCCAGGTTGCCCTCCGGCAGACCGATGAAGTGCACCGCCTGTTGCGCCGCCATGGCCACCACCAATGCCTGCGGGTCAGCCATGCCCACATCCTCGGAAGCGAAACGTACCAGTCGACGTGCGATATACAGCGGGTCTTCCCCCGCCTCCAGCATCCGCCCCAGCCAGTAGATAGCAGCATCCGGGTCGGAGCCGCGCATTGACTTGTGCAAGGCAGAGATAAGGTCATAGTGCTGGTCGCCGCTTTTATCGTAACGCACCGCCGGGTGCTGGATAGCATCCTCAACGGTTGCCAGCGGCACATGGCGCTTACCTTCAGCATCGGCCGGCGTGGTCAGTGCCGCCATCTCCAGCGCGTTCAGGGCGATACGCGCATCCCCTTTGGCCATGGTGAGGAGATGGTTCAAAGCATCCTCATCCAGCTCCACATTCAAGTCACCCAGCCCCTTTTTCTTGTCCGTCACGGCTCTCTGGATTATGGTCCGGATTTGACCTTTAGTCAGCGGGTTGAGACTGAAAACCCGGGAGCGGGAGAGGAGAGGGGAAGTAACCTCAAAGGACGGGTTTTCCGTGGTGGCCCCGATGAGAGTAATCGTGCCGTCTTCAACAAAGGGCAGAATGGCGTCCTGCTGGGACTTATTAAAGCGATGAATCTCGTCAATAAAGAGGATGGTCTTCTGCTGGTGCATCCCGCGGCGCTCCTTGGCTTCCTCAATGATGCGCCGCAGGTCAGCCACACCCGCCGTGACCGCGCTGACAGCGCTGAAGTGGGAATTGGTGGTATTGGCAATAACATAAGCCAGGGTGGTCTTGCCGCTGCCCGGCGGCCCCCAGAGGATGATGGAGGGTAGCTGGCCGGCCTCAATGGCCTTCCGCAGCACGCGCCCCTTGCCTACCAGTTGCTCCTGGCCGACGAACTCCTCAAGGTTAGCCGGCCGCATCCGCGCCGCCAGCGGCGCCTCTTTCCCCCTTAGCTCTTCAAAGTGGCGCTCAAATAGGTCCATAGAACTTTACCATCCTCACCCCCTTTGTCCCCCTCTCCTTCAAAGGAGAGGGGGAAGGAGTTATGAGAGAGGGACGAAGTCCCTCTTAGACGCCCTTTCATTAGGTAGCTTCGCCCCCCTACCCCGGAATCCAGATTTTTTGGGCCGCAATCAGTTCAATGTCGCCCGGTAACAGCAGTGGCGCCGGCGATTTGGTATAGAAGACCAGCCCTTTATAGGCTGTCAGGTACTGATAGTTTGTCTTGAAAACACCGCCGGTGGCCGTAACCACCAGGGGTCTACTGCTCTTGGACATTATATACAGGAAATCGTCAGGGCTGACACTGACAATGGCCCCGGATGCCTTGATTGCCTGGGCAATGGCGGCGGCTCTGACCGCCGCCGCGGCGGCCGCACCTCCTCCGTACGCCATAACCGGTCACCTCCTAAAGGGATACGAACCCTATCCTCTTAATCCCCTTCCCCTTCGCAAGGGGAAGGGGAAGTAGTTATGAAAGAGGGACTTCGTCCCTCTTAGACACCCTTCTATTAGGGGTTTCACCCCCCTTAGATGCCCCTTATTCAGGGGGCTTCGCCCCTCTTAGACGCCCGCTGATTCGGCTATTTTGGCAGGTTGGTTGAAGGTCAGTTGATAACCGTTATTGTCCTCAATAGTAAAGTCCCTGATACCGAAGGGCTCGTCCTTAATGTCAGAAGTGATTTTCACGCCCTTCTTTTTCAACCCGCCGTAACACTCGTCAATGTCCCCGTCAATCTGCAGGTAAAGATTGACGCCCGTACCCAGTCTGGCGGCCCGACTAATTCCCAGGTTCTTAGCCGGCACGAACATCAGTGACATCCCATCTTTAGAGAGGTCGGCATATTCGGCATTATCAATGTCAGGGAAGACCATCCCGAGAGTAAAGTCGAGGATATTCTGGTAGAAGTCAATCGTCGCCTTCATGTTTCTGGTCGCCAGCAGGGGAGAGATAGCACCCACTTCAGTAGACCTCCATGAATTTCATTGAGAGGATTATATCACATGGGTCATTTATATCTCTTCACCTGAAAGCAGTAGAGTTTGACGGGTTCGTTGGGGGCGATGCCGGCTTTCTGGCGGCATATATCAATCTGCTGGGCAACCGTGTCTACACCCTCAAGGTCGGGCAGAAGCAGACCCCGCCGCCAGCCACACTCCACAATCACTCCATATTGCCTCGGGTCAAGCTTGCCCTTGTCGTCCACCGGCACCGGTTTAGTCAGGACATCCACACTGTAGTCAAGGTCTTTGAGCTCGTGGGGGCCGACGGGCGGGAAGCGGGGGTCTCCGGTGGCCGAGCTGATAGCGTTGGCGATGGTCTCTTCAGCCACATTCTCCTGCTGCGGCTCAAAAGTGCCAATACAGCCTCTCAATCCGCCCAGCTTATGGATAGAGACAAAAACCCCAGCCTGCTCCTTCATCTCGGGGGTAAGTTCTTTGGGCCGGATGATTTTGCCCTCTTTGATATAGGTCTCGACAGTTTCTTTGGCCAGTCCGGCCAGGGGAGACATACCCTTTATGGCAATTCCGGCATAGCCCACCACGCTGGAGTAATCGCCGGTAGTATCGCCACTGGTCTGGTACTTGACCAGTTCCGCCCGCGTGGCACCCAGTTCCTTGGCCGCCGAGATGAGACTGACTGCCGGCCCGTAGCCGCACATGGTGATGTTCTGTTCCTGGACTCGACTCAACAGCTCGTCCTCATTCAATGCCACAATAGCTTCTATTGCCTGTGTGTCTTTTCTTCGCACTGATTGGTGCGACTCGTAATGAGTCATATCACTGGAGGCCATGATTATGGCCTCTCTCTTCAATTCCTTGACGGCCCGGGCAATCTCCCGGCCGATTTCCTTATAAACGAACCCGGTACCGTAACCCAGGATGATGGGCACGAACTTGATATCCGGCTTGAAATACTGTAAGAAAGGAAGCTGGACTTCAATGGAGTGCTCAGAGAGATGGGCCACCTGGTCTTCTCTCAGGTACCGTGAGATGGCCAGAATCCGCTGGCCCAGTTCCGCGTCAATCTCAACATCGCCCAGCGGTGTCTTCCAGGTACCCTCGGTCATAATACTGAAGGGTTTGCCCATGCCGGTGTGGTTGGGTCCCATGATGATGAAGGTATCCTTAAACTTAATCCGAGAGACAAGAGCGCCGGCCACTGGCCCGGAATACATGTAGCCGGCGTGAGGCGAGACCAGACCGATGACCTCTTCCTTTTCGGCCTTCTCATCAACCATCTCTTTAATCATGGACTTGAGCTGGCTGGGTGAGGCGGGATAGAACTGCCCGGCGACGACCGGCTGTCTAATCATGGCGCACCTCCTTCAACTTTTAACTCCTGAAATTGAGTTCGGCGCCGCAGAATCGACACTTGGAGCCGACCAGACCAACTATTGTGGTCTGATAGCCAAACCGCTCCACAATAAGATTGCCGCAGTTGTAGCAGACCGTGTTTTCGTGGCTATGGCCGGGGACATTGCCGGTATAGACAAACCTAAGACCGGCCTTCCGCCCGACGTCACAGGCTCGCTCCAGGGTGGCAACCGGGGTGGGGGACAAGTGCATCAGTCGGTGATGCGGGTAGAATCGGGTGACATGCCACGGGGTCAGTTCACCAAGCTCATCCCGTATCCAGTGGGCGATGCCGGTAAGCTGTTCATCGTCATCGTTCATGGTCGGGATGATATTGGTCACCACCTCAACATGCATATTCCACTTCTCCTTAGCCCGCTTGGCGGTTGCCAGTATCTGCCGCCAGTGCGGTACTTTAGCCAGCTCCCGGTAAAAATGGTCGGAGAAGCCTTTTATATCCACCCGCCAGGCATCAAGATACGGCCCAATGGTATCCAGCGCCTCCGGGGTGGAATAGCCGTTGGTGACATAGACCGTGTATAGACGGTTCCTCTTGGCCAGCTTGGCGGAATCAAGGGTATATTCAAACCATATAGCTGGCTCGTTATATGTCCAGGCCACACCCTGACAGTCGTACTGTTGGGCCAACTCTATCTGTGCCTGGGGTGACATCTCCCGGCAACTGCGACTTGATGTCCGGCCATCCGCCATAGAAATCTCCCAGTTCTGGCAGTGCTTGCAATGGAAATTGCAGCCCAGAGTGCCGAGAGAGAAAGCCAGAGTGCCGGGGAAAAAGTGGAAAAGGGGTTTCTTTTCAATGGGGTCGGCGGCGACTGATGAGACCAAAGAGTAATTCAGGTTGAAGAGTGTCGCGTCCTGATTCTGGTACATCCCGCAGACGCCATATTTGCCCGGGCTTATTTTGCAGCGCCACTGGCAGGTGTGGCACTGAACTCTAGAATCGGGGAGTTTTTCATAGAGCAGTGCCTCACGCATCATACACCCCCTTACTATCAATTATACCACTCGGCTTCTACCAAAAATAGCCTGGTGAGACCAGCTACCTCACCCCCTTAGTCCCCCACTCCTTCAAAGGAGAGGGGAAGAAAAGAAAAAAGAGGGGCTTCGCCCCTCTTAGACACTCCCGTCACACCCTGCGCCTAGCGCTTGGCGCTTTACCTGCTCTGCTGGTATTGACACCAACTTATCTATGGTATACCCTTATCCTTAAAATATGCTTGGGGGAGGAAACCATGCGGTGTCAGAAGTGTGGCTTTGATAATCCACCAGGAGCACGCTTCTGTGCTAGTTGCGGCGCCCCCCTGGTTGAGACACCGGAGCCAAAGAAGACTGCCACCGGGCTACAAGAAAATGTGGCCGGGCTATTGTGCTATGTACTGGGTTGGGTAAGCGGCATTGTTTTCCTCCTCCTAGAGCAGGAAAACAAGTTCATTCGCTTCCATGCCATACAGTCGATTGTCGTGTTTGGCGTACTGACCGTCGCCAGTATCATCATCACGGCCGTTTTTTTCTGGGTATCTCCTATCAGTCGGGGCATCAACGCAGTTATCGGGTTGCTTGGCTTCGCGCTCTGGATTGTCCTGATGGTCAAGGCTTATCAGGGGACGAAGTTTAAGATAATCTGGGCCGGCGATATAGCCGAGAAGTCGGCCGGAGGTCAGCCGCCGAAACAGCCGTAAGCTACGCAGTACAGTTGGGGATATAGTTAGTCCAAATTATTCCCCCCTTCTCTCTTAATGGGAAGAGGGGGATTTTTGTCTTACCGTCTACAACCTCTTCGCCCAGGCCACCGCATTCTGGAAAATCGGGAAGCCGTCGCCGTATGGCCTGGCGCCCAGTCTGGTCCACTGCGGGTGCTGGGTGCCCCGGATATGGCGCTCGGGGTGGGGCATCAAGCCAAAGACCCGACCGGAGCTATCACAGATGCCAGCAATGTTGTTCATGGAACCATTGGGATTATAGGGATAGCCGGCGCTGGTATTTCCCGTCTCATCCGTGTAGTAGAGAGCTACATTCAGCTTGGGTAGAATCGCCAGGTCGGCCACCAGCTTCCCCTCGCCGTGAGCTACCGGGAGATACAGACTATCTATGCCCTGGGTGAAAACGCAGTTGCTCTGTTTATTCGCCGCCATGTACACCCAGCGGCACTCGAATTTCCCGGAATCGTTATTGGCCAGGGTTACTTGTGACGAGCTACCATTGACCGGTTCAGGGAGAAAGCCAGCCTTGACCAGCACCTGAAAACCGTTGCAGGCACCTAGAATCAGCTTGCCGTCCTCAATGAACTTCAGTATATCGTCCCGCAGTCTGAGGCTCAACTCGTTAGCCAGTACCTTGCCCGCGGCGACATCGTCGCCGTAGGTAAAGCCGCCGGGGATAACAAAAATCTGGTAGTCAGCCAGCCGCTCCTCACGATGAATCAGCTTATTGACATGCACCAAAGAAACTTCGGCGCCAGCCTGCTGGAAGGCAAAGACAGTCTCGCCATCGCAGTTTGTCCCCGGTGCCCGTATTATCAGCGTTCTTACTGTCATCGGACTCTTTTCAACCCCTCACCCTTTATCCCTCTCCCCTTGATAAGGGGAGAGGGAAGAGTATTTTATAAAGGGGCTTCGCCCCTTTCAATCCCCCGATAGTTTATGTTCTACCATCTCAGCGGTCTCTGCCAGGCTTCCTTCAGGTCGGCGATAGAAGTACTGACCACCCTTTTACTATTCAGGCCATGTATCTCCAGTGTTCCGGTATCAGTAACCCGACCAATCGCAGCGCAACTGGTGCCGCTCATTACTGCCTCAAATTCATCCCTGTTTTCCGGCGCCACTTCCACCAGGAACCGGCTATTGGACTCCGAGAAAAGGATAAAATCGTCGCGGGCAATAGACTCACCCTGCGGCACCGCCTGCAGATGTATGTTGGCCCCCAGTCCCCCGGCGAAAGCCATCTCGGCCACAGCCACCCCCAGGCCGCCCTCACTGCAATCGTGGCACGCCTTAACCAGGCCCTTCTCCGTAGCCTGACTCAACCGCTCCATCAATTCCCGGGCAGGCCGGGGGTTCACCGTCGGCACCCGGTTACCAACAAAACCTTTCCGCTTAAAATACTCCGAGCCACCGAGTTCCTTGTAGGTGGTACCGACCATATAAATGAGGTCACCGGCTTGCTTGAAGTCCATCGAGACGGCACGACTGACATCCTCCATTATGCCGATGGCCGAGATAAGCAGAGTATGGGGAATAGAGATAATTTTGCCCTCAAACTCAAACTCGTTATTCAGGCTATCCTTGCCGGAAATGAAGGGAGCACCATAGACAATGGACATGTCATAGCAGGCTTGAGTCGCGCGGACCAACGCCCCCAGCATGTCAGGTCGGTCCGTCCGACCCCAGCAGAAGTTGTCCAGCAGGGCGACCTTTTTCAGATTGCCGCCCACGGCGATAATCTGCCGCAGGGCTTCATCAATAGCCGAGGCCGCCATCCAGTAGGGGTCAATATCGCTGTAGCTGGGATTGATGCCGTTGGCCACGATGACCCCCATATCAGAATCCAAGACAGGTCGGATAACTGCGGCATCACCCGGCCCATCATTATTCTTCCCCACCAAGGGCTTAAGGACATTGCCACCCTGCACCTCATGGTCATACTGGCGAATCACCCACTCCTTGCTGCAGACATTCCATGAGCCCAGAATAGCCAGCAGGTCTTTGCTCAAATTCTTAGGACTGGTGAATTTGGGTTCAGGATACTTTGGCGGACGCCACACCGCTTCCATCTGCAACTGGGGCCGACCGTGATGCAGAAATTCCATACCGAGGTCGCCCACCAGATTCCCCTGATAGAGAAGCTGGAGCCGCCGGTCGCTGGTGAACTCCCCGATGACCGCCGCCTCCACATCCTCACTGGCAAAAAGCTTGAGTAGCTCATCAACGTGGTCGCGCGGCACCGCCAGCACCATCCGCTCCTGCGATTCAGATACCCAGATTTCGGAGTAGGACAGCCCGGCATACTTGAGCGGCACCTTGTCCAGATAAACGCGGACGCCGGTGGATTCACCCATTTCGCCGACCGCCGAGGAAAGTCCCCCACCGCCGCAATCGGTTATCCGCCGGTACAGCCCGCGGTCTCTGGCCTGTAATAGAACATCCATGAACTTCTTCTCTACAATGGGATTACCAATCTGGACGGCGCTGTAAGAGACGGCGCTGGATTCATCGGTAAGCTGGACTGAAGCAAAGGTGACGCCGTGGATGCCATCGCGACCCGTCCGCCCGCCCACCAGCACCACTAAATCGCCGGGACTCTGCCGTCCCCGCTGGCTCATCTCTTTAGGCAGAATTCCCAGCGTACCGCAGTAGACCAGCGGATTGGCCAGATAGCGTTCGTCAAATAGGATAGCGCCATTGACAGTGGGGATGCCCATACGGTTGCCATAATCAGCCACCCCCGCTCTCACCCCCTTGAAAATACGCCGCGGGTGCAGGACGCCTTTCGGCAATCGGGCATAGGGTAAATCCGGCGGCCCAAAGCAGAAGACATCCGTGTTCAGGATGGGCTTGGCCCCCAACCCGGTGCCGAGCGGGTCGCGGATTACCCCACCAATCCCCGTTGCCGCGCCACCGTAGGGTTCCACCGCCGAGGGATGGTTATGGGTCTCCACCTTGAAGCAGAGTGCCCAGCGACCGTCAAAATCAATGACACCGGCATTATCTTCAAAAACGGAAAGACACCACGGCTTATTCAGTTCGGCAGTAGCTTTCATAATGGTGCTCTTGAGCAGATTATCAATGACGGCACCATTGAAGGAGATTTTGCCCTTGAAAGTCTTGTGGACACAGTGCTCCGACCAGGTCTGCGCCAGCGTCTCCATCTCAACATCAGTCGGGTTGCGGCCAACCTGCTGAAAATAGTTAACTACGGCTTGAAACTCATCTTCATTGAAGCCAAACTGCTGCCGCACTTCGGCCAGACCGGCACCGTCTAATGCCAAAAGATTTACCTCGTTCAGCCTGAATTCATAGCGGGGGTTTTCCGGAAATCCAAACTGCTCCGATTTGACGACATGCTGGATTATCGGGTTGACCAGGAGACGATTACAGATTACCTCAACTTGCTCATCGGTCAGGACACCTTCCAGCAGATACAATCTGGCTGTTTTGACCGCCCGCACGCCAGTGATACCCAGGTCCCGGACAGCTTTCATCACCGTTTCTTCGACCGGGTCGGTCACGCCGGCATTGTAGGCTACTTCAACTTTGCAGGCTTTTTGACCAACCTCACCCCCTGTATCCCCCTCTCCTTGAGAAGGAGAGGGGGAAGGATTGGCGGTGAGGGGGCGAAGCCCCCTCAGACCCCCAAATGTTGAATACTGGTAATCCTGGGTCACCGGGTCGGCGAGGAGGCGCTGACAGATTGATTCCACCTCATCCTTGGCCAAATCGGCGTCCAGCCAGTAGACATCAATGACACGGGCATCAGAGACGGCTGTTATCCCCAGGTCGGTTATATCCTTGACCAGGCCCAGTCCCCGGGCGTCCGGCAGGTGGGTCTTCAAGCTAATCTCAATTCTGTGCATAGAATCCCCTGAAACCTGATAGAATTATTAGAGGGGCTAACGCCCCTCTAATGTAATTGCCATTTTCATTTCTGTTGTTGAACAGTTCAAAAGGTCATTCAACTCAGCTATTTCAGCAACTCGGTAACCACGGCGTTTATCTCTCGCCCGTCGGCCCGACCTTTGAGCTTGGCGATGAGCTTGGGCATCACCTTGCCCTTGTCCCCGGGCCCCTGGGCACCGACCTCGGCAATGACCTGGCGGGCTTCGGCCACAATCTCGTCCCGGGTCATTTGCTGGGGCAGATAGCCCTTCAGAATTGCCAACTCAGCCTCTTCCTGGGCTACCAAATCGGGGCGATTCCCCTGCTTGAAGGCGCTGATACTCTCTTCTCTCTGTCTGGCTTCTTTGGCAATTACGCCGAGGATATCCCCATCTTCCAGTTTCGCCTGCCGGGCAATCTCGGCATTATTAACGTCCTCGAGCGATTTGCCCTGGTTAGTCCAATCGGTCACCAGCTTGGCTTGACGGGCACTCTCGGCATTATTAACTGCGGCTAGAACCAGGCGAATGACCGACTGCCTTACCGTATCCCTGCTCCTCAGCGCCTGCTTGAGTTCGTTATCCAGCTTCTGTCTTAAGGCTGCTTCCATGGCAAATACAACCGAAGTGTGAAATTACCTTGGCGCCCGAGAAGACTTGCGCCGCTTGGCAGCTTCTTTGCGCTTACGCTTCATGCTGGGCTTCTCAAAGAACTCCCGATGGCGCATTTCAGCTAAAACGCCATCCTGCTGCACCCTTTTGTTAAACCGCTTGAGCAAACTCTCAAAGCTCTCGTTGTCACCGGCGACCACACGGCTCAAATAGTATCAGCCTCCTTATACCCACCCGGAGCATCATCCTGGCTCATTTGAGGTAGGTCAATATTACCAACCACCATTTTAGTTAGTCTGGGTCTCCGTGTCAAGAAAAGGGAGTATTGGGTAGTGTATCAATTTGAAATATTTTAAAATATAGAGTAGACTATCGGCATACGATGGTATAATGTCATTTATGAGGTGATTATGGTTCAATTAGAAAAAGAGTTTAACTACTACTTGCAACATCAAGAAGAACTTATAAGGAAATACAAGGGTAAATTCATCGTAATTAAAGGTGATGTTGTAATAGGGGATTACGAATCAGAACTTGAAGCTGTTGAAGAGACCTCAAAAAAGCATGAATTAGGAACTTTTCTTGTGCAAAAATGTGAGCCTGGCAGTGAGAGTTATACATATACATATCACTCAAGAGTGGCATTTGTGTAAGGACATGCCATGCAACCACCAACTGTTGCATTTACCTCTAGCTACGATAGACCCTCGAATGTTCTAATAAATAAAGTTTATATATCCACAGTAGTCCTATCTTCCTCACCACAAATTACAAGATCTCCGGATGCTAAGGAATATAAAGCTCTGTGGGACACAGGAGCAACAGGTTCCGTTATTACCCGCAAAGTTGTCGATGAATGTGGACTAAAACCCATAGGTAGAGCTAATGTTCACCATGCAAAAGGAATATCTTCAACTCTAGTGTATCTCGTGAGCGTTTTCTTACCGAATAATGTTTGTTTTCGCTCATTGAGGGTAACTGAAGGTAATTTAGCCGGCGATGTTGAAGTGCTAATAGGCATGGATATAATAGGTAGGGGTGACTTTGCAATCAGTAATAAAGATGGGAAAACTGCTTTCTCATTTCGAATGCCATCTCTTGAACGGATAGATTTTGTAGAACAAATTAAAAATCAGTCCAAAACTAGGTCTTTGCCATCTTCCCCAAAGGTTGGCAGGAATGACCCATGTCCATGTGGTAGTGGTAAAAAATACAAGAAATGCTGCGGTAGGTAGAGTTATATCTCAACTTAGGAGACCTACTATTTCCTCAACGCTCCAAATATGATTACTAATCCCTGCGACCATCGCTGGCGTTCTTGGATAGGGATTAGCCGAGGTTTGACGGGGTCGTCCTTTTCATTATCTCCCGTGCGGCGACGATACCCGAGGCAGATGATTGCACCAGGCCGCGGCTAACCCCGGCTCCGTCACCGATGGCAAACATGTTGGCCACCTCAGTTTCCAGACTCGTGCTGAGCTGGAGCCGGCTGGAGTAGAACTTGACCTCAACACCATAAAGTAAGGTATGCCGGGAGACCACGCCGGGGGCCAGTTTATCCATTGCGCTCAGCATCTCCAGAATACCAGTCATGTGTCGGTAGGGCAGAGCAAAACTGAGGTCGCCGGGGGTAGCACTCTTGAGGCTGGGTTGAACCAAGCCCCGACTAATCCGGGCGGGGGTAGAACGCCGGCCCTGCTGTAAATCGCCCAGGCGCTGTACCAGGACACCACCGCTGAGCAGGTTGGCTAACCGCGCCAGATACTTACCGTAGGCAATCGGCTCTTTGAAAGGTTCGGTGAAGGTCGTGCTCACCAGCAGGGCAAAATTGGTGTTATTGCTCTTACGGTCGGCATAGCTGTGACCATTGACGGTGATTACCGGGTCGCTGCCTCCGGTGGATTCCATGATAACTTCACCCGCCGGACACATGCAGAAGGTTCGCACGCGGTCGCCAAAGGTCGGTGACATGAATTCCAGCTTCGCCTCGTAGAGGACACGGCTCAATTCCTCCATCACCACCACCGGCACCTCCACCCTCACCCCAACATCAATCGGATTGATATGCATGGTCAGCTTCAACTGGGTGGCGACCTTAGACAGCCAGTCGGCTCCTTCTCTGCCCGGCGCCAGAATCAGGTACTGACAGTCAAGCCGGCTACCCGACTCCGTCTCAATCCCCTGGATGCGGCCATTGTCAACGAGGACATTGGCTACTGTCGTACCGAGCTTGAAATCAACACGCGAAACAAGATAATCGCGCATTGCCTTGAGTACAGAACGGCAGTGCTCGGTGCCGAGGTGACGGAGAGGCACCGGAATCAAGCGCAGTTCCGCCAGAGCAGCGCGGCGGCGGACTTCCTCAATCTCCTCCCCCACTCCGTACAATCTATTGGCGGCACCAAACCGCAGGTAGACATCGTCAACATCTTTAATCAGGGCTTCGGTATCGGCCTCGCCGAGATATTCAGCCAGTCGCCCGCCTACCCGGGAGGAGAGTGTCAATTTGCCATCACTTAAGGCACCGGCCCCACCCACACCGCAGACGAGATGACATGGGGAGCAGGAGATACAGGCACTGCCCTTATCCCGGGCCGGGCAGCGGCGCCCATCAATATCCCGCCCCTTTTCAATCAGCAGAACCTTCAGGTCGGATGATTTGGCTACTTCCAGAGCGGCGAAGATACCAGCCGGGCCGCCACCGACAATGATAACATCATATTTTCTAGCCATTTTGTCCAGTAGACATTGTACAATTC
Organism: uncultured Dehalococcoidales bacterium; assembly: GCA_964354005.1. Lineage (GTDB taxonomy): Bacteria > Chloroflexota > Dehalococcoidia > Dehalococcoidales > UBA2162 > CAVSBN01. Next base: position 15,104 of record CAYGYD010000034.1, read on the forward strand.
AAGCTGGCAGTCGTCAAGCAGTATTGACTTTTGCCAATTGGCGAATTATAATTCAGGTCATGGACAGCAATTATTCCGACCATCTGGGCAAAATAATCAAGCAGCAGAGGATTTCGCTGTCACTGACGCTCCAGGAACTATCGGCTAAGTCCAGTGTCTCAGCCTCGCACCTGGGTCGAATTGAGCGGGGGGAGCGTTTTCCTTCCGCCCATGTCCTGCAGAAAGTCGCCAAGCCGCTCGCTTTCGGGGAAGACGAGCTCTTTACGCTGGCCGGCTATCTATCACCCCAACCGTCCGCCGTGGCGGAGAAAGGTGCCATCTACACTAACGAGCGTCTCGACCCCTTTGTTGCCCGGATATTGGCCCAGGAGCCGATTGAAGTCCAGCGTGCTGTCATTGGCATCCTCACCATTCTCAAGAGCATCGCCAAAGAAGCCACCAAGAAGAGCAGCTAACCCGTCGCGTGCCCCTTTCTATGTCTGGCCCACAGCAACGGGAATGATAATTGTGTGAATTTCTGACTATACTCAATTAGTCTCAGGTATAGACAGCAATTATCACCGCCTCTTTGGTATTGTGCTCATCAAAGAAAACCACCGCCACCTTCCGG
>CAYGYD010000035.1:0-15060 GCA_964354005.1 uncultured Dehalococcoidales bacterium
AAAGTGTCCATTACTCAACCGGCCAAAACTGTCCCACTTTCGCTGACTACATACAAACCGAAACGGTATTGTCGTGCATTACACATCAGCCAACAACGAAGTGAAAGGCAATACTGTGAGTAACAACACAGTGCTCGGTATTCTCCTGCAATACGGAGCGAATAACAACACAGTGAAGGACAATACCGTGAGTAACAGCCTATACGGTATTATGCTACGAGACGGGGCGAGCAACAACACACTGAAAGACAATACCATCAGCAACAATACAGTGTTCGGAATACTTGTGTACTTCACCTCTGGCCCTCAACCAGCAGATAACTCAATAATCGACAACAGTCTATATGACAATGTTCTCGACATAAGGGACACAACTACTGGGGGTGGCACTGCAGGAACAAAGAATTTCTACAAGGACAATACAGGCACTTCAAGTATCCCACCAGGTCTAGTGCAATAACCTGCCAGATGCATGGCTCCAACAGCCCGGTGTGGGGGCGTCTAAGAGGGGCGTCAGCCCCTCTTTTTATTCTCTTCCCCCTCTCCTTCGTTAGGAGAGGGGGACTTAAGGGGGTGAGGTTTGGCTCAACTAATCAGTAGTGGCGTGAGATAGGTCTCAATAATCGCCGCCGGCAGGAACAAGCCCAGGGCTATGACCAGATACTTGGCATTCTGCTTTAGACTCGCCAGAATCAGGCCTCTTCTTTCTCTCTTGAAGATGGCCAGCATCACCATCACGCCGAAGCTGAGGGCTACCGCCTCGCCCATAATCAGGGCCGGGAGTTCCAGGATACCGTGGGGTAGTAAGCCAGCCAGCAGGTAGGTGACGGATTTCTCCTCAATCACCGTTGCGGACACCGCACCGATAAGCCAGCCGTTGAGGCCCAGTGCCAGAATCGGCACCAGGCAGAAGAACGGGCTCAGGGCAAAGCTGAACAAAACCGCCGTCACATTTTTGAGAAAGATAATGAGTAAGACTGCCCACCTGGGCAACGAGGCCAGGAGGTCGGCCAGTTGCTCCAGAGCATTAACCTCCTCAGAAATCGGACCGGCCGAACTGGCTGGTGTGCGTAGCCCCAGAACCAGCCCGACCACAAAGAGGGTAATCGCAATGATAACCCACCACCTATAACCCATAGACTATGGATAGACCTCCCTATCAGTGACTTTCCGGTGCCCGGCGAATACTTCTCCGACCCTTTATTGCGTCCATGACTTCCAAGTTTGCTCTCCTTATTTCTGGCTAGGGGGTTTTGCCTTTTATTGCTTTCAGACGGCTAATCAATAGCGGCAGGACTTCTTGAAGGTCGCCCACGATGCCAATGTCAGCCATCTCAAAGATGGGCGACTTGGGATTCCTGTCTATGGCCAAAATGAACCTGGAGTTCAACACTGAGGTGGTGAACTGGGCGGCGCCGGAGACACCGAGGGTAATCAGGAGCTGGGGGGCGATGGTCTTACCACTCTGACCAATCATCTGCTCGGCGGAAATCCAGCCGGCATCCAGCGCCGGCCTGGTCCCGCCAACCTTTCCGCCAAGGACTTGAGCCATCTCTTCCACCAGCTTGAACCCACCACAGGAAATCAAACCCCACCCTCCCACCACAACAACGGCCGCTTGTTCCAGGGGTGAGGTCTCTTCTAGCTCCGCCACTACCTCAACAATATCAAGGCGGGGCTCTGTTAGTGCCATATCCACTGATATGACCTCACCCTTCCTTTCTTTTGGGGCTGGGGGTGAAAAGATGCCAGGCTTGACAGTGGCCATCTGCGGTCTTTTTTCCGGGCAGATAATCTTGAGTGCCAGATTGCCACCCCAGCCCGCCACCATGGCTACCAATTGGGGTCCCCCGGACACCTCCTGTATCTGCAGGTCAATACAGTGGGCGGTCAGCCCAGTGCCCAGTCTGGCCGCTACCCGGGCGGCGATGTCCTGGCTCAGGCTGGTAGCTCCCCACAGCACGATTTCAGGCTGGTGACGCTGGATAAGCCTGGTCATCAAATCGGCGCAGCTTTCGGTCTCAAAGAGGGAAGGTTTGCTGGCGAGATAGACCCTGTCCGCGCCATGGGCAAAAAGTTCTTCCGATAGTTGTGGAGAATCGGCACCCACCAGCACTGCCGCCACCTCACCATGTCCCAGTTGCTGGCCGAGTTCCCGCGCCCGGCCCAGCAGACCGAGGGTAACCTTGACGATTTGGCCACGGTAATGCTCAGCCCAGACCCAGATTTGGCTCCGTCTCACCGGCTGGTTCACAGAATCTCCAATCCCCGCAGTCTCTCAATAGCCTCACTAACCACCTTTTCTGGCGAGCCGGGCAGAATTGCCCCCTGTCGGGCAACTTTGAGTTCACATATCTCGCAAACCCGGGTGGGAGAGCCTTTGAGACCCAGGCTGGCAGCCTCCGCACCAATATCAGCGGCACCCCACCTCTTTATCTCTTTCTGAGTCACCGCCATTATCCCCAAAACGGTAGCCAGGCGGGGCTGGTTGATTTTACTGGTCACGGCGATGACAACTGGCAGCTTTGCCCTCAACTTAATATAGCCCCGCTCCCAGATTTTTTTGACCAGTACCATTTGCTCGTTCTCAAAGTCAAGTTCTTCCACGCCAGTAATGGCCGGAAGACCAAGCAATTCAGCCAACTGAACCGGCACCTGTCCCGTGCCGCTGTCAATGGTGGCTTCGCCACAGAAAACCAGGTCAAAAGGCTCCAGTTTCCGAAGGCCATAAGCCAGTGCCCGGGCGGTTGCCAGGGTATCGGCACCAGCGAAGGCGGCATCGCAGAGATGGACAGCAGCGTCAGCATCCATGGCTAACGCCTCTTCCAGGGCCTGTTTCGCCTGCGGTGGTCCCATGGTGAGAACGGTGACTCGGCCGGAGAACCTGTCCCGGAGTCCCAGGGCGGCCTCAAGGGCGTTCCGGTCTACCGGGTTGATAATAGCCGGCACCCCCTCCCGGTTTATTGTGCCAGTGGCCCGGTCGAGCGAAATCTTGCTGAGATACTCCGGGTGGGGAACCTGCTTAATACAGACGATGATATTATAGGGCATCTAGGCGATGAGTGCCCTCCCGATGGTATTCTTCATAATCTCCTGACTGCCGGCCGCCGCGAATAGCTCAATGGAGTCGTTGAGTCGGCGCACAATCTCAAATTCAGGAACGGCGCCGTAGCCGCCCATTATCTGAATCGCCCGCAAGGCAATCCGGCTGGCAATGTCACAGGCATATAGCTTGCACCGGGCAATCTCGGTGCCCACATCGCGGGGACTCTTGCCCTGGTCAAGCAGGCAGGCCACGTAGTAGCAGAGCCACCTGGCGCACTCAATCTCAAGGTTGGAGTCAACCAGCATATATTGAATTGCCTGAATCTCGGCGATGGGCCGGCCGTAGAGTTTTCTTTCTTTGGCATACTTCAGGGCGGCCTGGTAGCATCCTTCAGCCACACCCAGCCCCACACCAGCCACGCCAGTGCGGCCGATGGCGCTAATCCCGGACAGGGCGAGGGCCATGCCCCTGCCTTCCCCGCCAACTAGATTGGCCTTAGGTATGCGGCAGTTGGTCATGACAATATCCCCCACTGAGATACCACGCAGTCCCGGGAAGTTCTCCCGTCTGGGTGTGCTGAAACCGGGGGTGCCTTTTTCTATCATGAAGGCACTGAATCTATCGCCGGCCTTGGCGATGATGATGGCCAAATCACACTCGGAAGCCTCGCTGATGAGAACCTTGCGCCCGTTCAGAACATAGTCATTGCCCGCGACCTCGGCCGTGGTGGTCATGGCCGTGGGGTCCGAGCCACCGCTCGGTTCAGTCAGGGCGATGGCAATAACGAGGTCGCCGCGACACGCCGGCGGGAGGTATTTTTTCTTCATGTCCTCGGTGCCAGAGTTCTCGATAGCATACATGCCGATTGGCCCGGTCTGCAGAAAGAAACCGAGTGAGGCGTAGACCTTGGACACCTCCTCAATGCTTATCATCCGGGCCAGGTGTCCCATACCGGTGCCGCCGTACTGCCTCGAGGTAATTATGCCAACGAGACCCAAATCGGCCGCTTTCTTGACGATGTCCCGGATAAACTCGCCCTTGGCATCCAAAGCCAGCGCCTTGGGGGTCAATTCCCTCTGCGCAAACTCACGAACGGTGTCTCTAAGCATTTCCTGCTCGCGGGTCAGAGCAAAATCCATATAGCTAACCTCCTTACTAAAATTAGTACGCCAGCACACCCAAGCTAAGGCTGGCTCTCCTTCTAACTCTGCCCTGTTTCTTCCCAGGCATCCTTGCCGATAAGGGGGACGAAGCGGCAGCACCCCAGATTTTCAACCTTATTCTTGGTTTTCTGTCGGGTGATTTTGTACAAGTCCTGCGTATGAAGCGAGCCGACTGGAATCACCATCCGCCCGCCGATGGCGAGCTGGGCGAGGAGGGCAGGCGAAACTTTCGGGGCGGCGGCGGTGGCGATAATGGCCTCATAGGGTGCCTCCTGCGGCCAGCCCAGAGTTTCCGTGGCGAGGTGACTGACGATATTGGTGTAGCCCAGGCTTTTCAGCACCTTTTTGGCGTTTTCCGCTAAAGCTTGAATTCGCTCCACAGTGATGACCAGCCGGGCCAGCTCAGCCAGGATGGCGGCCTGGTACCCGCTGCCAGTGCCTACTTCCAGCACTTTCTCATGGCCAGCGAGTTCCAGCGCCTGAGTCATCAGGGCCACAATCAAAGGCTGGGAAACAGTCTGGTCGAAGCCAATAGGTAGCGGTCTATCTTCGTAAGCCAGCGGTCGGTACTCCAGGGGCACAAAGCATTCGCGTGGAACACGAGCCATGGCAGCCAACACCCGCTCGTCTCTGATTTCAGTCCGGAGGTGCTCGATTAATTTGGCTCGGGCGGCATCAAAATCAATCATAAAACTAGGTCAAGAACAAAGCTAGGACAATGAGGATAACCAGCAGTATTCCGGCGAGAATACCGATAGTTTTCAACTCAGTAGTGACATTGTGAGAAATAGTAGGCACAGATGCTGCTTTGGCTGTCGAGATGGGTGCACCGGATGGCGGCTTCACTATTTTCGGTTGGGAGACCGGCTGAGCCGTTTGAGCCGCTACCGGCGGTTTCGGCGTAGCTGGCTGCCTAACTTGCTCTCTTCTCTTTTTACTCTGCGGCGAGAACTTGCCTTTTCGGCGCCGTGATTTAGGCATCCAAAACTCCTTGTGAATTTACTATTTGGCCCTGGGATGGGACTTCTCGTAGGTGCGCCGCACATGCTCGGTGGTCAGGTGGGTATAGACCTGGGTTGTCGAGATATTGGCATGCCCCAGCAATTCCTGGACGGACCTCAGGTCAGCCCCACCGCTCAACATATGGGTGGCAAAACTGTGCCGCAGGGTATGTGGCGTAATATCTGCGCCCAACTCGGCCTGCCTGGCGTAAGCTTTGAGTATTTGCCAGAAGCCCTGGCGGGTCAGCCGCTCACCGCGGCGATTGAGGAATAGCGCTCTTTGCTGATTATTCTGGGTCAGCTTAGACCGGGCTTCTTTGATGTATTCCTCCACGGCCAGAACGGCGCGCTGGTGAATCGGGATGATGCGCTCCTTGTGCCCCTTGCCAAAACAGCGGACAGAGCCCGAAGCTCCCTCGCGCACTACATCACCCAGGTTCAAGCCGACCAGCTCGCTGACGCGCATCCCGCTGGCGTACAGTAATTCCAGCATCGCCCGGTCTCTTTTGGCTTCCGGCGTAGACAACCTGGTTGGCTGCTCCAGCAAGCGGCGCACCTGGGTCACCGAGATTGGCTTGGGCAAGGGCCGCCCGACATTGGGCGAACCGACATTCTCCGTAGGGTTTGCTCTGAGGCGCCCTTCCGCTACCATGAAACCGAAGAAGGACTTGGCCGCGGCAACCTTACGGGCCTGCGTGGTGGCGGCATAGCCTCGTTCTTTGAGCTGAAGGAGATAGCTAAGCATATCCTGCCGGCTGAAACTGGCCCATGACGGGATTGAGCCACGCCGACCAATCTCCTGCTCGGCAAAAGTGGCCAGGTCATGCACCAGGTCATTGCGGTAAGCGATGACAGTGTTATCAGAAAAGCCTTTCTCCACAGAGAGGTAGGCCAAAAAGCGTTCAATATCTTCTTTCACTACTCCTCCTGGCGACGGCTCAGCTTCAGGGCTGTCTGAAAAAAGTTGCCTTTGCCCGGCCTGTGATGAGGCACCCGGTTTTTCAGCGGTTTACATTTTAACATAACTAAAATCAAAAGGAAAACCCAGCTTCGGACTACCCGGATGATCGACTGGGTTCAACTGGGGTGCCGGCCAGTTTCTCGGCAATCTTACGGAAATGGAAGCCAAAAACAGAATACATCACCGATAAGGGCAGGAGCCTGGGACGCCGGAACAGGGTTGAAAACAGTAGCTTCCAGAAATACCTTCTCCCTTTGTCCAGAATCCCCAGAATCCAGATAGACTTGAAGAACGCCGTAAGGTGATACCACTCCACGCGAGGCGTTAGTCTTAGCTTCGGTGGCCGGTATTCCTTGAGAAAGGTAGTCACTCGCTCATAGTAACGCGCCGGGGAATAAATTGTGCTCAGCACCTGCTTATAGCCATTGATGAGTGTGTCATAGTTCATCCGGGGAACAAAGTTGATGGAGCAATCGGTGTTGTCGCCGGAGATATCCTGCGTTAAGCGGTTCTCCTTTTTTAGACGCTGGTAGAGTCTGGTGCCGCGTGGGGCGTTGAGCAGGCCGACCATCGCGGTAATAATGCCGCTCTTCTGGATGAAGTTTATCTGGCTGCGGAAGATAGAAATCGGGTCGCTATCAAAGCCAAGGATGAAGCCGCCCTGCACCTCAAAGCCATGGTTCTGAATCTTCCTGACTGAAGCGACCAGGTCGCGGTCTTTATTTTGCACTTTGTTACACTCCGTCAAACTTTCCGCATTGGGCGTCTCAATGCCAATGAAGACACGATTGAACCCGGCTTCAAACATCAATCGCATCAATTCCTCATCGTCAGCCAGGTTGATGGAAGCTTCAGTCAGAAAAGCGAAGGGGTACTTGTGCTTCTGCATCCAGTCAATTATGGCCGGCAGAGTTTCGGCTTTCAGTTTCTTCTTATTGCCGATGAAATTGTCGTCAACAATGAAGACGCCGCCCCGCCAGTGATAGTTGTAGAGTATCTCCAGCTCGTTTATCATCTGCCGCCGGTCTTTGGTCCTGGGTCTACGTCCGTTCAGGACGATAATATCGCAGAATTCACAATCAAAGGGGCAGCCCCGGGAGTACTGGATATTCATGGCTGAATAGTGCTTCATCTTGATGAGCGACCACATGGGAACAGGGGTCTTGCTTATGTCGGGTCGCTCGGTGGAGGCGTAAATGTGCTGGGGGCACCCCTGAGCCAGGTCAGCCAGAAAGAGCGGCAGGGTCGTCTCCGCCTCGCCGAGGACAAAGTGGTCAACCCCGTCAAACTCATCATGGCCCGTGGTAAAGAGGGGACCACCCGCCACCACTCTGACACCCAGTTTATTGGCGCGAGCGACTACTTCCCTAGCTGATACCTGCTGCACAACCATCGCGCTGAGAAAGACATAGTCCGCCCATCCAATGTCCTCATCGCTCAGGCGGCTGACATTCATGTCTACCAGTCTCTTTTCCCACTCATTGGGGAGCATGGCGGCGATAGTCAGTAGCCCCAGAGGCGGAAAGGAGGCCTTCTTGGAAGCAAATTTGAGCGCGTGCCGGAAGCTCCAGAAGGTATCAGGATATTGTGGATAGACCAGAAGTATTTTCAAGATTATTCTCCTCTGATTTCAGATTCGGGACAGCGAGGATGCTTTTTCACTGACCGAGCCAGTTGCCTGGCGGGGGTCAGTAATTAGGGAGACCTTTCTTAAGAGTAATACTACTTGGCGCTGGCGTATATGTCAACTATTCCGGCAGGGGGGGCCTGTTTCTCATGCTGAAGAGAGGGTTCTGCTTGGTTTTGGTTGCAGGTAGTCGGCAGTGAATGCGCCCTGTCATTGCGAGAGCGCGTTGACACTCTAGGTGGGCGGGTTTATAATCAAGTGTATCGCGGGGTGGAGCAGTGGGAGCTCGTCGGGCTCATAACCCGAAGGTCGTTGGTTCGAATCCAACCCCCGCTACCAATTGCCTGAAACACTCTGGCGTGCTAAAATACATGTAACCGGAACAAGTAGCGCGACCGGGGCGCACGTACGGGAGGTCTTTCGATGCAAGCTTATGAATATAATCCACATTGCGTTGGCAATAATTATCTTCATCAATTTCCTCCCCGTGTTGAGCGCGGCAGTCTCTGAAGTCGAGATGAGTCATCTGATTGCCGGGGTCATCATCGCCCTTCTCGCGATTCCCGACTGGTAGTTGTGTAGTCGACCCCCATGGAAGCCCAGACCTTGAGCCTGGGCTTCCCTTGTTTAGCAGCTTCACCTCCTTCCTTTCTGGCTAGTCCACCCATCCCAATCGCCTAACCAGAACACAGGGCGGCTGAGTCGGCGGGTCAGCTCTTCTTCGCCGGCTGGCCGCCGTTGTCGGGATCATATTGGCAGGTATCATCGTCGGTCCGAGTGTTCTTGGATTCGTTACTTACACTGATTTTGTGCAGACTCTGGCGCATCTGGGTGCTGTCGTCCTGCTGTTCACCATAGGCTTGGAGTTCAATATCAGCGATATTCTGAAGGTCCGTTACTTTGTCATAGCCCTTATCGGTATTATTATTCCCGCCTTAGGTGGTTATTTTCTAGCAAGTATGTTTGGTTACGATTTCAAAGCTTCAATCTTCGTCGGTACCGCACTTACGGCAACGAGTATTGCCATCACTGCGAACGTACTTAGGGAGATGGGTAAGCTGCAGACCGACGCGGCTAAAGCAATCATCGGGGCAGCGGTAATCGACGATATTCTCGCCCTTTTAGCCTTGTCTGTATCAGAGGGGATTGTCACGGGAGAATTATCATTTATGCCTCTTCTCATCACGGTAGCAAAAGCAATTTGATTCATCGTCCTGGGGGCTATGACCGGGAAATTACTGCTGGGCAGGCTAATCTCAGGATTAGATAAGACGAAAATAGCCGGAATCTATTTTTATCTTCGCAATCATGATTGCCTTTCTCTATGCTATGGCGGCAGAGTATGTAGGACTATCGGCAATTGTCGGTTCGTTCCTGGCAGGAGCTTCTTTCGCCGGGGTTAAACTAACAAGGGGCCATATATTCAAAGAAGGAGCAGAACACCTGCAAATTATATTCGCTTCCATCTTTTTCGTTTCCTTGGGAGTCATAATGGACCTGCACGCCATTACTTTGAACGTGCTGTGGTTTGTGTTAGCGTTGTCTGCCGTGGCGGTGCTAACAAAGATTATTGGCTGTGGAATTCCGGCGGTGTTCCAGCGTATGAGTTTAAGAGATTCTCTGGCTGTAGGTATGGGAATGGTTCCCCGGGGGGAGGTGGCAATGATCGTAGCACTCATCGGGTTGAGCCAGAACCTGATAAACCAGAGTACGTATTCAGCCATCATTCTGATGAGTCTCTTGACGACAATAATACCTCCGGTGATTCTACGTAATTGGGTTTTTAAGAGAGAACAACAGGGGTGATTAATTTTCCGAGGGTAGAGACTCTTTATTGAAATTAGATATCTTCTACCCGTCTGGGCCGATAGTCCTTTACACTTTTCACATTCGGTTGACGCCCCCTCTCGCAGAGTAGTATCATTGCCCGTAGGCAAGGTAGCTAGTTGTGTTTGAGGGAGGCCAGCCAATGGATGATAGCCGCATCGCCTTTAAGGGCACGCTACAGCAACTCCTGGAAAAGGTCGAAAAAGGGGAGATGGTGCCCAAGCTTCAGGCTTCCCACGCCCCACCCTGCAAGTTCTGGACGGCCTTCCAAGTGCTCAACGGCATCCGTCACATGGCGCCGGTGATTCATGGCCCGAAAGGCTGTACCTACTCGGTAGCCAGCGCCTACAAAATGACCAGCTGTGAGTATCGCGGCGTTCCCCTGGAACCGACCACCTGCACTGCCCAGGACGAAGCCGATGTGGTATATGGCGGTGAAGGGAAACTGCTGGAGGCAGTGAAAGAAGCCGAGGTAAGGTACCACCCTGAGCTTATCGTGATTTTTTCCTGCTGTTGTTCCGGAATCGTCGGCGACGATGTAGAAACCATCGCCCAGAGAGCTAGCCGGGAAGTCAGCGCCAAAGTGCTGGCCATACGGAGTGAAGGGTTTGGCGGTGACTTCCGCAGTGGTTACGAGGATGCCTTCAGGGTCATCATGGAGCTAATGGAGCCGCCCCAAGAGAAAATGAAGGACACCATCAACATCATTGGGGCAAGGCAGGGCCCGACCTATACCGAGTGGACGCAAGACCTGGATGAGATTGAGAGGATGGTATACGCCATTGGGGCTAAGATAAACGGCATTCTTTGCGGCGGATGCACCATGGAGCAGATTCGCCGGGCGCGCGCTGCGGAACTGAATGCTTCGTGGTGCTACGACTGGGGCCAGAAGCTCGGCGACCTCATGGAGGAGAGGTTTGGCATACCTTACGCGCGGACTGGCCAGCCCTATGGCCTGAAGGCTACCGAGGAATGGCTCATGGGGATAGCCGGGCCCCTCGGGCTGGAGAAGCCGGCAAGGGAGATGATTCGCCAGGAAAAAGGGGAGCTGACCACAGAGATAGACATCCTGAAGCGGTTCTTTGACAGCAAGACCGCCCTGGTGGAAATTACCGAGTTCCCCGGCCCAATCAGGGCACTTTCCCTGGCCAGGATGGCTGAGGAGTTTGGTGCTCACCCGATTGTTATTAACATCCATCCCTACACCATCAAGGAACGAATGCCCAGTATCAAGTTCCTGCTGAAGCAGGGCCAGAACCCGGAAGTCATCCTCACCAAGGGCCTCTTCTCCCTGGGAACCTTCCGCTCCTCGTGGCAGACAGAGGCTGAACTGGAGACGATTGCCGCTCAATATGACAACGCAGTCTACCTGGGGAGTCCTCTGAGACAACCCGGCATCCCTCAGGTAAACCTGACCACCATAACCGGTTATCCCCACTATGGTTATCGCGGGCTCAAAAACATAGGCCGGCTGGTGCAGTCTAGCCTGGAGCACGCCAGCCGTCCGCGGTCCAAGCTATTCCGTAGAGTGCTGTATGGGGGTTGATTGGCATGACTGAGGCTCGGGAATCGACGAGGGTTATTGGACAAAGGTGCCATGACCCCTATCTCCGGTGCGCTTTCTACGGCGCGGCACAAACTGCTCTGGGGGTCAAGGGCTGCTGCGTGCTCGCCCACTCGCCTCAGGGATGCTATCTGCTGGTAAACGCTGCCTTCGGCTGGCAGGATGCAGACTATACCGAGACTCTTGTCCTGTGCACCAAACTGTGTGAGGATGAAATTGTTCACGGCGGTGAGGACCTACTGGCTCGCACCATCATGGAAGCTCAGGAGCTGAAAGTGCCCATAATGTTTGTCCTCAGTTCCTGTGGCCCGGAGATTGTCGGCGATGACATTGTTGCTGTGTGTGAGGAGGTGCGTCCTCAGGTAGACTTTGAGATTATACCCATCAAATGTGCCGGATTTCGCGGCGACCAGAACGATGGTACGGACATAGCTCTAGATGCGATATTAAGAAATCTAGTGGTTCAAAGCAAAAAGAAAGTCCCAGGCTCGGTATGTCTCATCGCTCCGCAGGCTAATTCTAATCCTACCTGGATGGGTGACCTCGCCTGGGTCAAAGGGATTCTATGCCAGATGGGGGCAAAGATTTCGGCCACCCTGACCCACGAAACCGTCATGAGTGAATTCCAGAATGTAGCCTCGGCCGAGGCATCTCTTCTGCTCAGTCACGATGCCGGCCAGAAAGCGGCTGACTATTTGGCCAAGGAATTTGGTATTGAGGAGTTGTGCCCGGGCATACCTCTGCCGGTGGGATTTACCAACACCCGCCGCTGGCTGACGGCACTGGGGAATAGACTGGGGGCCCAGAATATAGCCGAACGGATAGTCAACGAAGGGGAGAAGATGGTGGTAGAGCAGTGCCGCCGCAAGGGCCTGGAGCAGTTTTTTATGCATAGAGCACCAGCCGCCATCGTTGCCGATGCTACGATAGGTGTTCCTCTGCTCCATTTCATCACCGAAGACCTGGAGATGGTTCCCCGTCTCCTTTGCCTGAGGTCATGCCTGCCCGGGGCAAAGGAGATTCTGGAGCGGGAACTGGCTGAGCTGCGCCTCACTCCGAAGGTACTGCACAATGCCGATGTTTATCAGGCCAAAATGGCGCTGGGTGAGGTCAAACCGGAGGTAGTATTCGGCAGCAACATAGAGAGACATGCCGTTGAGGAATTGGACATCCCCTTTGTCTTCCGGGTGGTCAATCCTATTTCGCGGTTTCGTACCATCAATCGAGAATACTTTGGATATACCGGCATGTTGAATCTGATTGAATGCATCCAGAACGACTGGCTAGATAGATACCGGTCGAAAGAGAGGATATACAAAGCGAGGTGGTAGATGAGACAGATTGCTATCTATGGCAAGGGAGGTATCGGCAAAAGCACTATTGCTGCCAACCTGTGTATGGCACTCCGGGAGCAGGGTCTCAAGGTAATGCAAGTGGGGTGCGACCCGAAGAGGGACTCGACCAGAAGTCTAACGGGGGGGCGGCTAATTCCGACAGTCCTCGAGACCTATCGGGAGCGCTTGAGGATGGGGCGTGATGAATATGCTATCGCTCTGAAAGACATTGTTTTCGAGGGAAGTCGGGGGATTTATTGTGTAGAATCGGGAGGTCCTGAGCCAGGCATCGGCTGTGCCGGCCGTGGGGTGTTGACGGCAATCAACATTCTCAGGGACCTCAAGGCTTTCGATACCTATCACCTTGATGTCGTGGTGTACGATGTCCTGGGGGATGTAGTTTGTGGAGGGTTCGCCCAGCCAATACGTGAAGGCTATGCCCGGGAGATTTACCTCGTTTGCTCCGGTGCTTTCATGGCCCTCTACGCGGCTAACAATATTGCCAAAGGGATTCGCCGCCTCTCCCGGCGTGGGGAAACGGGGATGGCCGGCGTAATTTGTAATAGCTCAGGGGATGAGCAGTTTGAAAGAGCCGTCCTTGGTGAGTTTGCTCAGGCCTTGGGCAGCAAACTCATCCACATCATCCCCCGCAGCCCGGTAATTCAAGCCTGCGAGGTGGAGAGCCGGACAGTGCTGGAGCATTCTCCCCAGTCAAAAGAGGCGGAGGTATTCCGGGAATTAGCTCGACGGGTGATGGATAATGACCGCCCGGTTATTCCCACGCCGGTAGATGAGCTTTCTGAACTTGAGGCTCTGTATCGGCGGCATTTGAAGGCATAAGTCAGGAGCCCCATCGCGGAGAAAAAAGCAGTGGCTACATTTGGCACAGCACAGATAGAAATTATGCGGCGTCATCCCTGCTTTGATGGGGAGGCCCATGACCGGGTGGGGAGGGTACACTTGCCCGTTGCCCCCAGGTGTAATATCCACTGCAACTTCTGCGAGCGCAAGGTCTGTGCCAATCTCACCATTCAGCACCCAGGGTGGACGGCCAAGGTGCTCTCGGTGCGTGAGGCAGTGGAGCTAGTGCGCTCCATTGTGCACTCAGGGGAAGAGAACTTTGTTGTTGGGGTAGCCGGACCCGGTGACCCGCTAGCCAACGAGGAGACTTTTGAAGCTCTTGGTGCAATCCATGGCCAATATCCCGAGATACTGAAGTGTATTAGCACTAACGGTCTCCTCCTGGAAGAGAAGCTGCCGCAGATATTGGCAGCCGGGGTCAGTGCGCTCACCGTCACCGTAAATGCCCCTGACAGTGCTGTAGGCAAATATATTTATTCTTGGGTGCGCTACCAAGGGATAGCTTATCGAGGACAGGAGGCAGCCGAGATTCTAATCACCAGTCAGTTGCGCGGAATCAAGATGGCGCTAGAGGCTGGCCTTTCGCTTAAAGTAAACACAGTGCTCATCCCTGGTGTCAATGACACCCACCTCATGAGATTGGCTCAACTCATCAGGGAGACGGGGGTCAGATTGATGAACATTATGCCCCTCATCCCTTCGGGCAAGATGCGGAACTATCGCGCTCCCACATGCGATGAGCTAAGGAGGACAAGGCAAGCCTGCGAAGCGGTTGTTCCACAGTTCTATCGGTGTGAGCAGTGCCGGGCTGATGTGATATACCTACCCTAGAAAGCTTCCCCCTGGCCGGACTAGTCAGTCACAGCGGGCAGCACTCTAAGCTTATCCTGGTCGGCAGATGGTAACCTGGAGTGTTTCATTCTCACTGAAAATCAGTTCAATAATTACAAATCACGTGGAATGGTGTCAGTATGGGAGGCTTATGGGAGTGGTGCAAGTGGAGTTATCAGTGCCAGCATCCGAAATAGTGATATGTATTATGCAGTTGTCAGAAATACATATACGCTTGCCCCGTCAGTAAAGCTCTATCAGGCTGTGCTGACAAAACGATGATTATATGTGTATGTAGCCAGCAATTGTTGATATGAGTGATAGTCAGTGTTATAAGAAGGGCTCCGAGTTTTTCAAAATATATGCGTGATTTTTGTGCGGATAGTGGAATGGTCAGATTCGAATTATCGGCACAAAAAGTCGCCATGTCCATGGTTTGGCGTTATGGTAATACTCTATCTCTGAACCCACCTCAAGTATTTCATTGAGAGTATCTAACAAATAGACAGTGATATTATAGACACAACTGTGTATATGTCCAATATCACTTCTCTTAGGTATCTCGTCTGCAAAATATACTATTAAGTCCACTCTAGAATCGGCCTTGTAGAGACGGTCAAAATGTAATGCTTGCAAACGATATTTCCCAAAGAAGGGCATAAATCCCGAAATATCTTGTGTGATGTCTGCCACGAGGTCTTGGGTTTTGAGAACGACCTTTTGTGCATCGTATTTGTACAGTCCTCTCTTGTCATCTTTCTCAAATTCTCTTCTGATTCGTCCTACTATGTGAGGTGGACCCCGTCATTAGGACAGGATAGAGGCTATATTAAGATTGGGTTCCG
>CAYGYD010000036.1:0-14945 GCA_964354005.1 uncultured Dehalococcoidales bacterium
TTCCTAAACCGCGTGTCGAGCGTTCGAGTCGCTCCAGGGGTACCACTCTTTGAAGCTAAATCTCCCCAAAATGGAGGCTCTTGCCACAGATGTGACACCCGGTTGCGGATTCCCTGTCTGGCTGAGAAAATTCAGGGCCTATCCCTTTGCGCAGTCCACACGGCGACTGGTCGATGTTATGTAAACAGTTTGCCGTAGTCACTGCTGCGGTAACTTACGTACGCTGTTTGACCTGCATTTAGGGCACACCCGCTCGCGGACTTCCTGCTTCACGCTCTGGGGTACTCGGTACTCATGCCCGCAGTGGAGACACTTCAGCCGTTCATCTACCGGTTGCGCCATTATTACCCCTCATCCCCGTTCAGGCGCTGGCCGGCGAGTATCTTCTTCGTATTTTCAATTTCCTCCGGAGTGACTCTACGCCGCATCTCCTCGAGGTCGCGCATGATCTGGGCAAATCTGGGCCCTTCCGCGGCGCTAATCCATTCCAGTTGCAGCCGTTCCGGCCTGATGCCCAGCTTGTCCATACGGTTCCACAACCGGTCAGCGCGCCTCATTGTCCAGTGGTTAGCACTGATATAGTGGCAGTCGCCAATATGGCAGCCGGAGAGCAAGACCAGCGGAGCGCCAAGCCGGAAAGCATGCCAGATGAAGTCCTCGTCCACCCGGCCACTGCACATTACCCGTATAAAGCGGTTATTCGCCGGGTACTGTAATCTGGATACACCGGCCATATCGCCGGCGGCATAGCTGCACCAGTTGCAGAGGAAGGTTACGATCTTTTGCTCGGCGTCTTCTTCCAGGGCGGCGTCTATCTGGGCCAGCACCTGCTCATCGCGAAAATGCTGGAGCGTCAGGGCATTGAACCGGCATTCGGCAACGCAGGCGCCACAGCCGGCGCAGGCCGCCGTAGTGACCTGCGCGCCAGTCTTGGCCTTGATATCTACCTCGATGGCACCAAAGGGACACACCCGCGCGCAGACGCCGCACGATGTGCACTCTTCCATGTCCACTACCGCTTTAACGGCGTCGCCGCGAATGGTACCCGCATTCAGCAGGATGGAGCTTCTGGCCACGGCGGCACTGGCCTGAGTAACGCTGTCCTTTATGTCCTTGGGGGCTTCAACCGAGCCCGCGAAGAAAATGCCGGGCGTGGGCGCATCGACGGGCTTTAGCTTTGGGTGTGCCTCCATGACGAAACCATCGGCGGTTTGTGAGATATTTATGATACCAGCCAGCTTCTTCAGGTCAGTACTTGGCTCAAGTCCCACTGATAACACTACCATGTCAAGGTCGTATTCCTCTACCTGGCAGGTGGTCGTGTTTTCCACCCTCACCTTAAGATTCCTGGTAAGCGGGTCTTCGAGTACTTCGCCCGGCAAGCCGCGAATGTAATGCACTCCAGCCTCTTTGGAACGGCGGTAGAGGTCCTCGAAGCCCTTGCCGTAGGCACGGATGTCCATATAGAAAACATAGACCTCGGCGTCCGGGTAGTGCTCATGAATGAGGAGACTGTCCTTGATGGTATTCATGCAGCAGACGTTGGAACAGTAGGGATTACCCCGATTCTCTGTTCGCGAGCCCACGCACTGGATGAAGCCGACCCGCTTTGGAGCTTGATGGTCAGATGGCCGCACCAGTCTGCCCTCGGTCGGGCCGCCACCACAGATGAGCCTTTCGAACTCTATAGTAGTGATAACATTCTCAAAACGGGTATACCCGTATTCGTCCAGGGCCGTCGGGTCATAGATGTCCATACCCGTGGCCACAATAATAGTCCCGACCGGAAACTCCACAACCTCATTTTCCATATTGAGGTTGATGCATTCCTTTTCACAGACATTTACGCACTTATCGCAGGTCACCGGATTATTACCCAGGCAGTTGGCCATGTCGATGGCGTAGGAGGAGGGCACCGCTTGTGGGAAGGGGATATAAGCTGCCTTTCGCGAGGCGAAGCCTTGCTGAAAAGCGTCAGGCACGACCACCGGGCAGACCTCGGCACAACGCCCGCAGGAGTTGCACAGGCTCTCATCCACATAGCGGGCCTTTTTGCGCACCCGCACGTTGAAGTTGCCTACGTAGCCGTCTATCTTCTCTACCTCGCTAAGCGTCATAAGCTTGATGCGGGGATGCCGCCCAACGTCCATCATCTTGGGGCCGAGCACACAGATTGAGCAGTCCATGGTCGGGAAGGTCTTATCCAGCTGGGCCATGATACCGCCAATCGATGGCTGCTTTTCCACCAGATAGACCTGGTGGCCGGCGTCGGCCAGGTCCAGCGCAGCCTGGATGCCGGCCACGCCACCACCGATGACGAGGGCGGCGTCGGTGACCGGTATCCTTGTTTCCTGCTGGGGCTGGAGGAGACGCGCTCTGGCTACGGCTATCTTGACAATGTCCTTCGCCTTCCTGGTGGCGGCTTCCCGGTCGTGTAAATGCACCCAGCTACACTGCTCCCTGATACTGGCCATCTCCAGGAGATAGGGATTAAGCCCTGCCTCAGCTACGCAATTTCGGAATGTCAGCTCGTGCATTCTGGGGGTACAGGAGGCAACAACGACACGGTTAAGTTTGTACTCGTGAATATTTCTTTTCATCTCCTCCTGGCCAGGGTCAGCGCAGGTATATTTGTTCCTGACGGAAACAACCACTTGCGGTAGCTTCTCGGCCGATTTCCTGACCTCTTCACAATCAACAGAGCCAGCTATATTCGTTCCGCAGTCACAAACAAAAACACCTACTCTGACTTCATCCTGTGTCAACTACATACCTCCGATGACGCTAACGATTGCGCTGCGAGAGAGAAAAGGTTTTGAACCTCAATCTGGCAGACGTTATTGCTTTCCGTATTCTTCTGGGCGCACTTCAAATGCACCTGGCATTTGGGACAGGCAGTAACCAGCACATCAGCACCGGTGGCCCCGGCCTGTGCCAGGCGTTCCTTCTGTATCTGCTTGTTCGCTGAGCCGCAATGTACCCAAGGACTGGCGCCACAACACAGCGCCTTCTCCCGATTATCCTCCATCTCGACCAGTTTGAGACCGGCTATCGAGTTCAGGATGTAGCGTGGCTGATCGAATATCCTCAAATACCTGCCCAGCGTACACGGGTCGTGGTAGGTTGCCTTCAGCTTGAGTGAACCCAGATTCAATTTCCTGGATTCGATGAGCGGTGCAATCACTTCAGTAACGTGCCGAACGTTAACATTCCAGTTGCTCAGGAACCTGGGGTAGTCAGCCTTGAGGGTATAGTAACACTCGGGGCAACTGGTGATAATGTTCTTAATTCCGTGCCCGTTGAACTCAGCCTGGTTAGCCCGAGCCAGGGTCAGAAACCCCTCGACATCTCCCATCAGCAACAGGTCGCGTCCGCAACAACGTTCATTAGAAAGAAGGGTAAAATCAATTCGTGCGTGGTTCAGCAGTGTCAATGCCCCTTTCGAGCCTTCAGTTGTTTTGACACCGAGGTCGGCGAAAAGGGTATCGAAATAGGGAGTACAACCGACAAAGAAGGCCGTATCGCTCGTGTCACACACTTCAATATCCCTGGGCAGCCAATTCAGTCGATTTTGCTTCACATCCTGACGGGCCATGATATGCATAACGGATTGAGGGGCTCCGCCATGGCTATATTCCACCTCAGCACCTTCGCTCAGCCCTTTCTGTCTTAAAGCAATAATGAAGTCGGTGAACCTGACGTTATAGTTGCACCGCTCCACACACATGTTACAGCCGAGGCAGGACCAGATTTGCTCATCGAGAAGACTCTGGCTACCCTTCCTCAAGGCTCGCTGCACAATCAGTCGCGGGTTAAACTGGGGGTCGTATCGAGCTACCGGGCAGACCACGGTACACTTGCCGCAGTCCAGGCAGAGACGTACATGCGTGCTAGTTATAACAGTCGGCAGATCGAACACCTGAGTCTCCGTCTATTTCGATGCCAAATCACAGGGCGGATTCCATATTAGTATCCCGGGCCGGACTCGCGCCCGCGCTTATGGATGTTCCCACAGTTTCTTCGGTCAATTTCATCAGTCGCTCGACAAATTGATGCCCACTATACACAGGAAGTTGAAGCAGAACCAGCCTATCTTTCTCTATGCCCAATATTTCCAAGAGGCTCCTGGCTTTTTCGTATTCACTCATCGTGCATTTACTCTCGATGCCGAAGTGGCAGTGGCCCGGCTCACAGCCGAGGAGCATGACGCTGGCTGCACCCAGCTCAAAGGGCTTCAGTATGAGGCCAGTATGTAGCCGGGACAGGCAGTTCACCTTCACTACCTTTACCGTAGCCGGGAAGTGAAGTCCGAGATTAGTGGCGGCTTCGATACAACTCCAGCCCCCCCAGTTACAGGCAAAAACCAGTACCTCAGAGTACAATCCCGCTGACCTCCCTCGGCACTTCATGCTGCAGAATGGAGCATAATGCAGAGATTATCTGGTCATCGCTCTGGTGGGGCTGTGTTATCGCCCCGGAGGGGCACTTAGATATGCAGGCACCACAGCCAAGGCACAAGCCATCATGAACATGGGCAACTACTCTCCCGTGCTCGTCTTCTTCAAGCCCAATATAGGGGCATATAGCCACACAGTCACCGCAACCCCGGCACAGCCTACTATTTATGCTTACAGACATCGCTCGAGGGACGGTAATTCCTTGCTCCAGATAAGCTGAAACCCGCGCCGCGGCGGCCAGTCCGCGTTTCCTCTGAGCGTCAGGCGATTTAGCACCGTCAGCTAGCAGAAATAGACCGGAGGCGCCTTCCAGGGTAGCCTCCCGGAGGATATCGCTGGCCGGAGAGCCGGCGTTTCCGGCTCGTGATGTGATTCGCTCGAGCAGGCCGGTCACGCAGCCCACCTTATTCAACTCAGCCACGTCTACCAAAACTGCCCCGGCCATTATGCTGTCGAGACGACTCTTGTATTTCACTACCGCTTCATAATTTCCCGGCGAACCACGAAGCTCGAGATTATCCGGCCAGGGCCTCACCGCCATTTCCACTGGTTCCCGCGTGTGAGCACCCTTGTTCTGCTTTCGCGCCACCAAGTCAACGCGGTAGCCGAGAGAAGCGAGCGCCCTCGCCGCAGTGATACTCGACATCCCTCCCCCGATAACAAGAGCGCTTGGTGAGCTAGGTTTTCCCCCGGAGACTTTTGCTGGCCTACGCACAGCCTCGGCCACGCCTGACAAGACTATCTGCAACGCTTTGCGTGTAGCACCTTCAGGGTCATCTTTGTGTATCCAGGCACATTGTTCTCTAATATTAACAAATTCAAGAGCGATGCCGCGGGTCGAACCAAGATGCTGATTCAAAAGTTGCTGGCACAACCGGCGCCGGTCAGTGCAACTATAACACACTTGCTCCAGGTCACAGCACCTGCAGGCGGCCAGGACCAGCCCATCCAGCCGGGACTCGGCTACCCGACTCGCTATCTGCTCGGCTCCAGCCTTGGTGCAGGCTTCAGCTACTTCCTGGATGCAGGCAATCTTGTCACGACCGGACAATTCAATCGTGAGTCGGCCGAAGTCTATGACCGAGTCGACGCCGCCTCCGCATCGGCACAAGAATACCCCTATGCGTCCCCTATCAGTGAGTGACTTGAAAGGACGCGGTTGGCCCATAACTGCGTCCTGTCCGGCGATGCCCTGTGCCCGGCTTTTCCAGGCTTCAATCTGTTTGAGTTCGTAAGCGGCTTGCCACGCCACCGCCATTCCCTCGGTAAGCACCTGAGCTAATTCACCATTATTGTGACGGACGGTATGAATGCCGGCTATGGCTTTCCCACCATAACCGGCTTTATCGCCGCTCGAATTATCAGGAAAGGTAAGTACGGCCTGCGCCGCAAGCTCAATATGTGCCGCGGCATCCTCGTGGAAGACAGCGCCCGCTTCGCATACTCTCGCGCACTCCAGACACCCACTGCACAAGGCACAGTTGAGGCAACGCTGCGCCTCCCTTTGTGCATCGTCTGCCGGCAGTCCAGTTGCCGTTTCCTCGAAGCTGCTCATCCTTTGCTGGGTGCCAATCACCGGCATGCAGGCTCTCTCATAGGGCATGGCATCTGTCGCCTTGACATCAATTTCGGCGGCGGGCAGTGGCTCAAGGCTTCTGCCTTCGGCAAGGTCACGTCCCCTTAAGTACCTATCTATGGATTCGGCCGCCCTGAGCCCGGCGGCCATGGCCGAGACAACATTATTCGGCCCGGTAATGGAGTCACCGCCAGCAAAAACACCGGGAATACTGGTCTCCAGTGTCAGCGGGTCTACCTGAATGACGCCAGTTTTCTCATTGATGACTAAACCTTCTATATTCAACTGTGCCGTGTTTGGCGACTGACCAACAGCCACGACGACATGGTCGGCCTCGATGACGAAGTCGGTGCCGGGTATGGGCACCGGCCGGTGGCGCCCGTTAGGCATAATCTCTTCGCTCAGTCGCGTTCGCTGGCAACGAACTCCGGTGACCTGGTGTCCATTTCCCAGTATCTCAACCGGTACCGTGCAATACTCTATGGATACTGCTTCTTGCAGGGCCTCCTGGACCTCTTCCTCACCAGCCGTTATTTCCCCAGGGATGGTCCAGCTAAGTATCTTGACTGTGCCCCGGTTTCTCCTGATAGCCGCCCGGGCAGAGTCTATGGCGCTATTGCCATCACCGATGACGACGATGTTCTGGCCGACAAAGGTGTCTCTCATCAGGTTCAAGGTCAGGAGCAACGAAATGCAGTCCACAACCCCCTTGATTTCCTCGCCTGGTATGTTCAGACGGTTATTCTGGTGAGCGCCTATGGCCAGGAAGAAGGCCCGATAGCCACGCTCTTTCAGATAGGCAAAGGTTACATCGCGCCCGACCGTTATTCCGGTTCTTATGTCGACCCCCATCGCCTTAATGGCCTCAATTTCTCTCTCGCGCACCTCTTTGGGCAGTCTAAAACGCGGAATGCCGGTGGCCAGCATTCCGCCGATAACGCCGTGAGCCTCGAACACCACCGGCGAGTACCCTCTGCGCGCCAGTTCCCAGGCGGTCGTAAGTCCGGCTGGGCCAGCACCGACTATAGCTATCTTTTCCGGATAAGAGTCCGCACATTTACGCTGGTAGGTAATTCCACCGGGCGCATTATCGGCCGCGTAGCGGTGGAGCGCCCGTATGAACACCGGGCTGTCGAGTTTACCTCGGCTGCACTTGAGCTCACAGGGATGTCGGCAGACCCGTCCCAGTGTCGCGGCAAAGGGCGCCACTTCATTGATCAGCGCCAGCGCTTTGTCTGTCTTCCCGTTGGCCAGCAGGGCGACAAAGCCCTGGACATTTATGCCCAGGGGACAGGCGACCTGGCAGGGAGCAAACCCATTCTTCTCAATGACGTATGCCGATGGTACCGCCTTGCCCGCAAGAAGCGGGGCATGTATGGCTGTGTGTGGAATCCTCTGGCCGCCTACTAGTGAGATTACCCTCGCGGAACATTCTGTCCGACATCGACCACAACTGGTGCAAAGGTCCTCGCGGATATAACGGGGGCGCCGAACCACGGCTATCTTGAAATCACCCTTCTTGCCCCTTACTGACTCAACTTCGGTCCCGCTGTACAGATTTACCAGAGGATGACTGACCACCCTCAGCAAGAGCGGCCAGAGATAACATCGGTCCGGTGATAAGTCACTATCATCCCAGCCCAGTGACATGGCATCGGTAATGAACTTTACCTCAATGCCCATCTGGGCTAGGGTGAAGGTTGCTTGAATGGCTGCCGCACTGTTGCCAATAATGGCAACGCCACTGGGCGTGTCACTATCAGGCTTTTGTGATATGCTCAATCCCATAGTTGTAACCCAGTTCGAAGGCCTTCGTGTTGAAGCTCTCCGTCCCTGGTGGTATTGAGTCCAAAATAGCCTGACGAAGAGCTTCACTGGAGACTATATTACTGGTTGCCGCGAGAAATCCCAGCATAATAATATTCGCCACTACCGGGCGCCCCATCTCTTGGGCCATGCGGCTGGCCGGGATGGAGAGAGCCCTTGCACCGGGGGACGGGTCGGCAGCTACCAGGTCAGAATCGATTATCATCAGGGTGTCGGGTGGTGCCTTCCGTCCATATTCAATGTACGCGTCCTGCGACAGGATTAACTGCACCTGTGGCCTAACAACATAGGGATACTCCACGGGTGTATCGCTGATTACGACCTCAGCCTTGCAGGAGCCACCCCGTGACTCAGGCCCATAGCTCTGGGTAAGTGTGGCGAAACCCTTATCGTGTATTGCGGCCGCCTTGCCAATGATGCTGCCGGCCAACACCACACCCTGACCGCCAAAACCAGCGATTCGAACCTCTTTTCTGTACATCCTGGTGACCAACGGGTAAGCTTAGCTAGGAGCTTGATACCTTTGCTTTCCCTCCCGCCTTTGCGGAGACTTCACGGAGGCGCTCGCCGAGTGTAGGGAGTTCTCTATCCACAAACTTGCCGACAACAATAGGCCCACCCAGGTCTATCCCGACATCCTTGGGGTCAGCGCCGTTCCGTATTATGCTTTTTTCTTGATAGTAGTGCATTGAGTCCAGACCGGTCGGCTCTTTATTCAGGCGACCGTAGGTTACCGGACAGGGCGCGATGACCTCTATGAAGGTAAATCCCGGCCGATTCATTGCCTCGGCAATGGTTCTTTCCAACTGACGTGCGTGGAGAGTGGTCCAGCGTGCTACATAGCGCGCGCCGCTAGCCGATAGCAGGTATGGCAGATTGAAAGGCGACTCGAAATTGCCATAAGGGGTGGTGGTGGTGCGGCTCTGGAAGGGTGAAGTTGGTCCTACCTGTCCACCGGTCATGCCGTAGTTGAAATTATTGACGCAGATCACGGTCATATCGATATTGCGTCGCGCACCATGTATCAGGTGGTTGCCGCCAATAGCGACTAAGTCGCCGTCTCCAGAGAACACGACCACTTTCAACTCGGGGTTGGCCAGTTTCAAACCGGTAGCGAAGGGTATAGCGCGGCCATGGGTGGTGTGGAAAGAGTCCAGCTTAATGTAGCCGGCAACGCGACCGGTGCAACCTATTCCTGAGACCACGGCTATCTTATCCGGGTCTATGCCATCACGGTTGACCGCCCGCAAGAAACACGACATGACCGAGCCGATGCCACAGCCGGCGCACCAGATGTGAGGAAGTCTGTCCTGCCTGATATATCTATCGATTGATTGGTTTTCTATGTTGTTATCATTAGTCATCATACTGCTTCTCGGATAGCCTGCAGAATGGTCTGGGGAGAATGTACACCTCCACCCATGTGAGGTACCGGTATCGTTCTTGATTTACCTCCAGCACACCTTTCTACTTCCAGCACAATCTGACCATAGTTTATCTCAGGAACGATGAAGGCCTTGGCCTGGGAGGAAAGCTCTCTCACACGCTGCTCGGCAAAGGGCCATACGGTTACAAATCGGAGCAGCCCGGCACGAATTCCCTGTTCTCGCGCCATCCTTACGACGAACTGGGCAATTCGGGCGGTAATCCCGTAGGTGCAGACTATGATATCCGCATCGTCGAGTTGAATTTCTTCCAACTCCGTTATGTCATCCCGGTTGAGACGTATCTTGTCTGACAAACGCCGGGCCAGGCGGTCCTGGGCCTCGGCAGTCATCACCGGGTACCCTCTTTCGTCGTGGGTCAGGCCGGTAGCGTGGAAGTGATAGCCCTCTCCAGCCACAGCCATCGGTGGTACAAGGTCACCATCAGGCCGGTATGGCTGGTAGTCCTCCGGTGACACCATCGGGCGTCGCCGTTTAACCAAGGCTTCGGGAGCGACACGGTGTATGTTTACCTTCTCGCTCATGTGGCCGACCACCTCATCGGCCATGAGCAGCACGGGCACCCGATATTTCTCGGAAAGATTGAATGCACGGATGGTGAGGTCAAACATCTCTTGCGAAGAGCTTGGTGACAGCGCGATTATTTCATAGCTGCCGTGGGAGCCCCACCGGGCTTGCATCATGTCTGCCTGCCCGACCAGGGTAGGCAGACCGGTAGACGGGCCGGCTCTCTGGACATCAACTATCACGCAGGGAGTCTCTAACATAACGCCTAACCCGATATTTTCCATCATCAGGGTGAAACCGGGTCCAGATGTCGCCGTCATTGCCTTCGCGCCGCCCCACGACGCGCCGAGCACGGCGGCTATGGAGGCAAGCTCATCCTCCATCTGGATATAGATACCATCAATCTGCGGGAGGCGCACACTCATCCGCTCCGCTATCTCCGTAGCGGGTGTTATCGGGTATCCGGCAAAGAAACGACAACCGGCACTAATGGCTCCCTCAGCACAGGCGATGTCGCCGCTGATAAAGAACTCTCCAACTAACGCTTGACTTTCAGTCATTATGTTGTTAAGCAAGGGCCTCTTTCGTTAGTTGAGTCTTTGCTGGCAGCGAAAGCTTGACAGCAAAATCCGGGCAGATAGCTTCGCAGAAACCGCAATTCAGGCACTTGCTCTCATCGTCCACGATGGCCGTCTTGTACCCCTTTGGCCCCAGCTCCGAACTCATTTTCAGGACTTTCTGGTGACAGAACTCAACACAAAAGCCGCAACCCTTGCACCTTTCCTTATCTATAAGGACATGTGCAAGTATCGTGGCTTGCTCTGTCTGGTCGAAAGGCTTTCTCCAGAATTTCATCAATGTACTCTTGTCAATATATCATGTTCGCGTTTTTGTTAGCAAGTCAGCTCGATACTCGTTTACATAATTAGTGACACCTGACTTCCTTTCCCCAATGATATTTTTGCTGTTCTAAGAACTTGAGTCAGGTACAATCCCAGATATGGTGGGATGATTGAGGGGGGACTCTTAGCTAATTTCAGGTGGCAAAATTGCATTTATGGCGCCGGGTAAGCAATTGGCCCTTGTCTAACCCATCGGCAACAAGCACCGCATCTACCGGCAGTTCGTTGAGCACTGGTAGCAAACCATCACATTGTTGAGGGATGAGGTACCTTTAGATATAACTAAGGCAATGCATACAGGATGCTATTAGTCCTTCTCGTAGACAACAAGGTCGGACTTCTTGAAGCCGGCGGTTGCCAAGAACTTCGTGAGTCTGACATCACTATCTTTAGCGATACCCCTCATAACCGCATCATTACGCTTACATTCTTCATGAAACGCTTCGACCAAACCTCGGCCTATCCCCATATGCTGATATCCAGGCTCGATGCCGATCATATCGATCCAACCGACCTGCCGATGCCGAGAAGGGCGGTCTATCGTGTGTCTCAAGCTAAGGACAGACTGGGTATGTTCCTCTTGAACTATATTACCCACTACAAAGCCAACCACCCTACCCCCCACTTCAGCAACAAAACTCAGCTTAGGGTGGTATAGTGCCCAATAGGCTTCAAACGAAAACGGCCAGGTAGGCACTCGCTCTTCACCAAACAGCAAACGGTCTATCTCGTTCACTCGCGGTAGGTCGCCTTCGACCATTCTTCGAATCTTAATGTCTGTCTTATCTTGACCCATTGCTATCTCCTTGCACGGTGATTACGGCCATCCTACAATATTTTTCGGGCGTGAGCAACCTATCGTCAGGGGTTATCCCAGTTACTAGCCTCGTCGCCTCCAGTATCGCAGCACGGACACATTTCGTAATATGGGCCACCTTAGCGAAATACCGACCACCCGCCAACATCTTCTGGTAGCCCATTGACAAAAGAAGACCAGTCCGACATAATCAGTGTATCACCTGATACAGCAGAGGAACCCTCACATGAGGCATACACTATACCAACGAGACATTGGCTCCAGTCGGACGTGCGAACATAACCAGAGGACGAGTGGTGTTAGTGGACAGTTGGCAACCAATCCGCACAGTCATTGACAATAGTCCATTCGGATGGTATAATTCGGCTCAAACACTGCATAAGATGACACAGCCTGTAAGATAGTCCATGAAGAAGATGGTTGCGCAGTTTGGGCAGAAAATAAAGGAATTGCGAAAGAAGAAAGGCTGGGCGCAGGAAGACCTAGCGCGAGAAATTGATGTCAGCTTATCTACGGTTCAGCGCTGGGAACTTAAGGGAGCTAAGCCAATTCGCCACGCCCGGAAAGAACTCGACCGACTTTTCCGGGAAGCGGGGATGGACTCCGGGAGCTAGATTGGAAACCGCTAAGCCCACGGACTGTCCAGTGAGGCTCGAGGTAAAGGATGCATCGGTGAATATTCAGGTAGTGATTCTTGCTGGAGGGCAAGGAACCAGATTGGGGGAGGTCACTAAAGGTCGACCGAAATCGATGGTACTGGTCCGAGGCAGGCCCTTTCTAGAATACCAACTCGAGCTACTAAAGGCCCAAGAGATAAGGGATGTAGTTCTGTGTATCGGCCACCTGGGGGAACAGATTGGGCGGTATTTCGGCAATGGAGAAAGAATTGGCCTGGACATTAGATACAACCTGGAAGATAGGCCACTGGGTACCGCCTTGGCTCTGAAGAACGCAGCATCATTACTCAATGACACCTTCTTCACCATGTACGGTGACTCCTACCTATTTTTGGACTTCAGGCATGTGATGTCCTATTTCCAATCTCAGAAAAAGCTGGCATTAATGACCGTTTACCGGAATCATGACTATTATGACAGAAGCAATGCCGCCACCCAAGGAAATCTGGTCAAGAAATATAGTAAGCAAGAAAGGACCCCGGACATGGTTTACATAGATTACGGGGCGAACATCTTCAGGAAAGAAGTCCTGAGCCTAGTTCCAGAAGACCAGCCTTACCGTCTGGAAGAGCTTTTCCCTCGATTGATAGAGAGAGGAGAACTTCTGGCTTTTGAGGTGAGAGAGCGTTTCTACGAGATAGGTTCACTCCAGGGGCTTAGAGACTTTAAGAAGTATGTTGGAGGGCAAGATGATACTCTCCAGAGCACCGACCAGGATAACTCTCGGCGGCGGAGGCACCGACCTTAAGTCCTACTACTCCAAATATGGGGGGTTCCTCATCGCCGGGGCAATCGATAAGTACTGCCACATCCTAGCCAATCGGCGTTTTTATGACAGTATCCGACTCAGTTATTCGGAGACGGAGATTGTCGACGATGTGAGTAACATCAAGCACCGTATTTTCCGGGTAGCACTCCAGTCAACTGGCATCGAAAAGAGTGTTGAGCTCCATTCCACGGCTGATGTGCCGGCCAACTGCGGACTAGGGACATCTTCTAGTTTCACGGTGTCTCTTCTTAACGCTCTTCACACCTATAAGAAGGAGTTTGTTACCCAGAAGCAATTAGCCGAAGAGGCATGCCACATTGAGATAGATGTTCTCGGTGAGCCGATAGGCAAACAAGACCAGTACATCGCCGCTTTCGGGGGTCTGACGTGCCTTACCTTCGACATTGACGGCCAAGTTCTGGTAGAGCCTCTCCGCATCTCCGCGGATGTGTTTGAAGACCTGGAGGAAAATCTGCTACTCTTCTTTACCGGCCGGGAAAGAAGCGCCTCCGAAATACTTTCGGAGCAAGACGGAAAATCTAAACGCAATGACCCAGCAATAATCGAGAACCTCCATCAGATCAAAGAGATAGGTCTGCAAACAAGGAAGTACCTAGAGAACGGTCAGGTAGACACGATTGGCGAATTGTTTCACCACCATTGGGAGACTAAGAAAAAGCGTTCCCAAAAAATAAGTGACCCCTTCATCGACGAGTGCTATGAGATTGCCCGCAATAATGGGGCTATCGGTGGCAAGCTGGTCGGGGCTGGCGGCGGTGGTTTCCTCATGTTCTACTGTGAGAACCACAGCAAGGCTAAACTAGTTGAGAGCATGCAAAATATGGGTCTTAAGCGTGAGCGGTTCCACTTTGATTTTGATGGTGCCAAGATAATGGTCAATGCCTAGGTGATGAAGGCTATGAGAAGCAGGGAGTTCATCCGGGATTACTTATCTGAAATGAGTAGGCTCGCTGGGGCCATCTCAGCGCAAGAAATAGACAGGGCTGTAGGAATCCTTTTTGAGGCGTGGCAGAATGGTAGTCAGGTCTTTACCTGTGGCAATGGTGGCTCGGCATCTACGGCGACCCACTTCGCCTGTGACTTATCCAAGACGACAGTCATTGAAGGGAAGAAAAGGCTCAAGGCCTACTGCCTTAACGACAATATTCCCCTGATGAGTGCGCTGATCAATGACGAAGGCTTTGATAATCTCTACTACGAGCAGCTCAGGGCCACCTTCCAGAAAGGAGACGTCCTGATTTGTATTAGTGTTCATGGTGGCGCTGGCAAAGATAAGGCCGGACTATGGTCTCAAAATCTGCTTAAGGCAATGAGGTATGCCAAAGACACGGGCGGCAAGACTGTTGGCCTTTCCGGCTTTGATGGCGGCCCGATGAAGGAAATAGCCGACTCTTGCATTGTTGTACCAGCAAACTCAACTCCCCATATTGAGTCCTTTCACCTGGCTCTGGAGCACCTGATTTGCACCTGCCTGAGGCAGAAGATAGCGGAGAGCTTAGTAGAATTATGAAGGCGGTATTTCTTGACCGGGACGGGGTGGTAAATGAGCTTATCTATTACCAGGAACAGGGTATCATTGACTCTCCGTTCACCGTGGAGCAATTCCGCCTGCTGCCCGGTGTGGGCGAGGCTATAACACGGCTTCGCACCATGGGCTATAAGGTAGTTCTGGTCTCAAATCAGCCCGGGATGGCCAAGGGGCACCTGACTCGGCAGGATTTTGAACAAATCAGGATGAAAATGAGCGAGGAGCTAGCTAGAGAGGGGGCTTTTCTGGACGGTGAGTATTACTGCCGGCATCACCCCGAGGCCAGGATTGCCAAGTTAAGAAAGAATTGCGAATGCCGGAAACCCAAGCCCGGATTGATTCTCCAAGCGGCCAGTGAGTTGAACCTAAACTTGTCCCGGTCATGGATGATAGGCGACGGTCTTACGGATGTTAAAGCG
>CAYGYD010000037.1:0-14944 GCA_964354005.1 uncultured Dehalococcoidales bacterium
CGACCTGCCGAATGGCCTCAAGCTCCTCAGGACCGAGCCCGGAGAAGTAGGGTATAGATTTAAGTAATTCCAGCGGGATGGCCATATTTCCCTCATATTTTAGCGGTAACTGGCGATTTCTGCCAGCGGAGCCAGAGAGCACCGGCGGTAACCAGCGTGGCAAAGATAGCAATGAATATCTCCACTTGAGTGACGGAAAGAAGACCAATTTGCACGGGAATGACACCATAATTGAGGACAGTATGCAAAAGGGAAGCCAGCAGGTAGAATTGCCACCCCCAACCCTTAGCCAAGCCATAACCCGCCAGGGCGCTGGCGGCGATGTGAAAGGCTACGCTGAAGAACCTCTCCCAGAATCCGGCAAGGCCTAAGAACCCGTAGGCTGATACTGCGTCCCAGCTCCAGCCGGAGGCCAGGATGGCATTATGCGCCCACTGGGCTTCAAATATGCCAAAACCGGCGCCGGCTACAGCCCCTACCATCAGCCCAAGCCTGGGGCTGATATTCTTATCACGGCGCCACCAGTAAACGACCGCGGGCACCATTTTGGCGCCCTCCTGGACCAGTCCGCTCAAAAGTACCGCCGGAATTCCAGCTAAGAGCCACCAATTGAGATGAGCCTCAAGGTTCAGGAGGCGAAGCAGTACCTGTTGCGCCCAGGTCTGGAGAGGGGCTTGAACGAAAGCGAGCGCGCCTAGAGTCAGAAAAGCACTTGCCACCATGACTGCCCAGAGCCAGGCATCCCGGAACAAGGGTGGCCAGTAGGCGGCGAGCCAGACGGCACCAAAAACTATTGCCAGCCCAATCCCTAAAAGGCTCAGGTTTGAGAAGAAAGAAAGAAAGAGGCCAATTATTTGTTCCAGCATAGCGCCTCCGCAATAGTGCCTTATTCAGATAGAGCCTAAAGGCGATTTAACCTGGTAGCCGATTATTTCTGTAAGCCAGTCACTGGCGCAGGTTGGGAGAATCAAGCCAGAGACCAGAGACAAGATTCTGGCCGGAGACTTCACGGAAGGCCACCTGCACAATGACATCACCCGATTCCCAAGTAAACCTGGCTTTGTAGTAAACGACGGTGTATTGGTTCTGCGTCTCTATTTTCCAGAACTCTTTGGAGGTGTACTCGCCAATCTTGGTCTTAATGATGGCATTCTGCTGCCGGAAAACAGCTTCGGGCAGGGCACTTTTCATGATATCGTCAAAGTGTTCGGAATACTTGGCATAATTATCGGTATTTGTCGCCGTCAGGATATTTTCAGTGATTGGGTCGGCGTAGCTTCTTACCTGACTGACATCGACCTCCGGTTGTGAAGCGCAAGCCGACATAGCGGTTATCACGGCCATTATCAGAAGAGCCATGCCAATTGCCTTCACGACTATTTTCAGCATTGCCTAGCCTCCTTCAGCAGTTACACCCATTGTAAAGGTCGGGCGTCTGGCCGTCAATGCGGGAAATTGTTGTTACCCGACCGATGTGCTATACTCAAGGGCTGAATGGCTCAGGAAACGCTGAATTCGACTTACGAGAACCTTGACTTCCTCTTTCATCCCCGCTCCCTGGCTCTGGTTGGCATCACCACCACGCAGCGTGAACACTGGACTCGTGGTCTTCTGGAAGGTCTGCTCGCCTTCCAGTATGATGGCCAGCTCTACCTGATAAACCCCAAGGGTGGTGAAATTGAGGGGCGTAAGGTCTATACCAGCCTTAAAGATGTCCCGCCACCGTTAGACTATGTTATCGGTCTGGTGCCGGCTCCAGCGGCGCCCGGACTGGTCAGAGATTGCGCCGGGAAAGGCGTGCGCATTATGCATTTTTGCACGGCAGGTTTCAGCGAGACGGGCGAGGAGGAGGGAATAAGGCTGGAAGCGGAACTTGTGGCGGAGGCACGCCAGCATAATATCCGGGTGCTTGGCCCCAATTGCCTGGGTATCTACTATCCCGAATCGCGTTTATCCTTCAGCCCGATTTTCCCCAGAGAAAGCGGGGTGGTGGGTTTTATTAGCCAGAGCGGTGGCAACAGCAACTACCTGGTGAGGCAGGCTGCCTTGCGCGGTGTGCGTTTCAGCAAGGGTATAAGCTATGGCAATGCCTGCGACCTCAATGAAGCTGACTTCCTTGAGTACCTGGCCGTTGACCCGGAGACCAGAATTATTGCCATGTATATTGAGGGTCTTAAGGATGGTAAAAGATTCCGTCGGGCTCTAGAGATGGCCACAAAAGAAAAAGTGGTGGTATTGCTCAAGGGTGGGCTGACCGAGGGTGGGGCGCGGGCGGTAGCGGGGCATACCGCGGCTCTGGCCGGCAGTAAGGTCACCTGGGAGGCCCTCTGTCAGCAACTAGGCATCATTCGCGTTGAGTCTCTGGACGAACTGGTGGATATTCTGGTTACCCTCCTCTTCCTGCCCGTGCCCAAGGGAAGGAATGTGGCGCTCATTGGTGCCGGGGGTGGCGCCAGTGTCCTCATCACCGACGAATTTGAGAAGCGCGGGCTGAAAGTGCCAAGACTGCCGGAGGAAATAACCCGGCAGATACGCGAGTTTACGCCGGCCGCGGGTAATATTTTGCGGAATCCGGTGGACTACTCACAGAGCATGATGAACATTCCGAGCCTGAAACGAACGGTCGATATCGTCTCGCGGTGGGATGGGGTTGACTTTCTGGTTGACTTCGTCCGGACTGGCCAATCAACGAGACCGGGTGGTTTTAGCGCCGGCTGGGTTTTAGCCGCAGGCAGGGCATCAAAACCGGTCGCGCTGGTGCTTGAGCCTAGCCTGATACCGGAAGAGGCCAAGGCGATTCTGGGCGACATCGAGAGGTGTGCCGCCGCGCATTTACCCATTTACTACTCATTTGCCAGCGCCGCCAATGCCATCAATCTGGTCTTGAACTACTACGAGAGCCGGGAAAGCAGAGTCAGGGCTTAACTTACGGCCCTCATTGGCGAATCGCTTCTTGCTGAGTATTGGGGGGAGGGAAGCCATGGTGCGTTTGACATTCTACGGCGGTATCAATGAGATTGGTGGTAACAAGATATTACTTGAGGACGGCGAGCGCCGACTCTTCCTCGATTTTGGCTTTCCGTACAAAAGGCACAAGCTGTTTTATGAGGAATACTTGAAACCGCGGAGCGGCACCGGCTTGCTCGACCCCTTGACTATGGGTCTGGTCCCACCACTAGAAGGGTTGTATCGTGATGACCTGGTTACTCCCGGTCTCTGGTCACAATTCCAGCACCTGCCTACCTATCGTCGGCTCGCCCATGTTGATGGGGTGCTCCTGTCCCACGCCCATCTTGACCACTCCGGCCACATCGCTTTTATAAGGCCGGCTGTGCCAGTATACACCACCGCCGTGACCGCCTTTATCACCAAGGCGATACAGGACTCAGGCAAGGCGGACTTTGACCAGCAGGTGTGCTACTTCAGCCCAACCACGCAAGGATGTCCGACTGGCTGGCAACAAACCGCTTGTATTAGCGGTGATTCAGCCAAAGAACAGCGGCAGTTCTGCGTAGCTGATATGAATCCGGCACAGTTGAGCCCTGAGGCGGCTCAATTCTGGAGCCAGGGTTTCTGGGAGAGAACAGCCCGACAGAAAGAGCTGGTCTCCTGTCCCCTGGCCGGACACAGCGGCGCCAGTTTTAGTTTACGGTGCTTTCCAGTCGACCACTCTATCCCCGGTGCCTGTGCCTGGGGTATTGAAACCAATTCCGGCTGGGTTATCTACAGTGGCGACCTGCGCTGGCACGGTAAACGGGCGGAACTAACCAGACGCTTTACTGAGCAGGCCAGCCGATTGCACCCCCGAGTCCTTATTCTGGAGGGCACTAATGTACGGCGTGAGGCTAATGTCGCCGAGCAAGATGTCTACGAAAACGGCCTGAAGGCTATCACCGGCTCAGGCAAACTGGTCATGGCCGACTTCTCCGCCAGGGACATCGACCGCTTGCTTACCTTTCTGCGGATAGCCAAAGAGACCAGGCGAAAACTGGCCATACTACCGCGGGATGCCTATCTGCTGAAGGCCATGCGCCTCTTGGAGCCGGGCATCCCGGACATCAATCAGGAGGAGAGTCTGGTCATCTATCAGGAGACGATTGCCAGCAAATACCCGGCGTTATGGCTGAGGAATATCTGCCGGGACTACGAGAGCAAGATTGTTCTAGCTGAAGATGTCGCCTCGGCCCAGGACCAGTTTATCCTGTGCTTCAGTTTCTATGACCTGAACGAACTGCCCAGTATCCGCCCCAAAGATGGCAGTCTCTATGTCTATAGCTCCAGTGAGCCTCACAACGAGGAGCAAGAAATCGATTTCCGTCGCTTGCATAGCTGGCTGAAACACTTCGGTGTCAGGGGTATCGGTCTGCCTGTGGAAAGTGATGGCCAGTGGCTAATACCCGAAGATGAAAAAGGCTTACATGCCTCCGGGCATGCCTGTGGTGCCGACCTGCTTGAAATTGCTCAACAAATAAAGCCTGATATTCTCATTCCAGTCCACAGCGAATATCCTGAATTCTACCTTGAGCGTTTGAGTGGCAGTGACATTAATGTCCTCCTGCCCGCTGAAGGCGGTACGCTGGAAATGTGAGATGGCTATCAGAAAGTGTGATTGTCGAGGCTGTTTTCCAACCCATCCCCCCTTGCCCCCCTTCTCTTGCCAAAGGAAGGGGGGAGCGTAAGTAAGAGAGGGGCTTCGCCCCTCTCTAAAATCTCTTCCCTCTCCCCTTCTTAAGGGGAGAGGGACAAAGGGGTTACTGAACAATCTCAGAGTTGCCTGGTGACGGGCGATGTCCGATAATGAATTAACGGGATAGGGTGGGGATATTGCCCAGGACTGAAGGTGAATTACCGATGAGTCACCCGCACGAAGCTGAACATATCGCTCCCGTGGGGAACCGTCCTCTAATAATTACCCTGGCCATCGTGGCCGGAGTGATGGTCGTCGAGATTGTTGGTGGCCTGCTGAGTAACAGCTTAGCTCTGCTCGGTGATGCCGGGCACATGCTGGTCGATGCCCTCGCTCTGGGTCTGAGCCTCTTCGCCCTTAATATCGCTAAGAGGCCATCGACACCTACCCGGACTTACGGCTACCACCGCATTGAAATTATGGCGGCCCTGGCCAATGGCTTCATCCTGGTACTGGTCTCCGTCTTTATCTTCTACGAGGCCTACGGGAGATTTCTGAAGCCACCTGAGGTCAAGACGCCACTCATGTTGCTGGTGGCAGTTACTGGTTTCATTGCCAATCTCGCCGGGATAATGCTACTGAGGAGGGGCAGCCGCGGGACGCTGAATGTGCGAGCCGCCTTCTGGCATATCCTGGGCGATACCATATCGTCGGTGGGGGTGATTGCGGGCGGCGTCATCATTACCTTCACCGGCTGGGGGATTGTCGACCCTATCATTGCCACCATTATTGGCCTCATCATTCTCTGGGGCGCAGTGCGACTGGTCAGGGACTCGGTGGATATCCTGATGGAGTCGGTGCCCAAGCACATTCAGGTTGAAAGGGTTGTTGACGCACTGAAGAGTGTTGCTGGTGTTGAAGATGTCCACGATATTCATGTCTGGACAATTACCTCAGGCATCCACGCCCTGAGTGCCCATCTGCTCATCCGTGACCAGATGGTTAGTCGGAGCGCCGAGGTGGTTGAGGCGATAAATCACAGCCTGGCCGAGCGATTCAACATCACGCACACCACCCTGCAGCTTGAGTGCGCCAAATGCGAGAATTGCCCCAGTGGCATCATCTGCAATATCAGCCGGCCCGAGAACGAGGAGTGGGCCTAGCCTACTTTCTCATACTGTAAATACAGCCGCAGTAGTTCTGCCGGTAGAGTTCCCACTGCTTGGCTAGTTCCATGGCTCGCTGGAAGCCGGCCTGCTTTTTGAAGTCGCGGGCCAGAAATTTCTCCCCACCAATTTCCTGCCCGATTTTATTGACCAGCGCGGCAGATTTGCGCGGGCTGATGGTCAGGGTGGTAGTGAAAGCATCGGCTCCCGAATTTCTCAAAAACTCGTAGGTCTTGTTCAGTCTGACTCGGAAGCAGACCTGGCATCTCTTACCGCCCTCCGGCTCATTCTCCAGCGACCTGGTGGCAGCCAACCACTCCTCCTGAGTGTAGGGGGCCACTTCCAGCGGAAAACCGAACTCCTTGGCCACTCTATGCGCCACAGCCAGTCGGCGCTCGAATTCTTCAAGTGGATGAATGTTGGGATTGTAGAAGAAACCAAGAACCTGGTGCCCTTCCTTGGTCAGCCGGTCGACAACGCCGGCCGCACAGACCCCGCAGCAGATATGCAGGACAATCTTCACTAGAGGCGCTCCAGCACGCTGACTATTTCATTGAAGTCAGAAAAGGGAATACAATCGAGCTTATCCTGCCGACACCGGGTCAGCAGAGTGCCAGTAGTGCCGGTGGCGAAGACATAGTGGCACTTCCGGGCGGGCAGAAAATCGGAAGCGCCATCGCCAATATAGATAACCCGGTAGCCCTGGCTGAGAAAAAAGTCAACATAGGCTTCTTTGAAGGCGTCATCCAGTGCCTTGCCGTCGGGGCCAACATACTGGACTTTGACTTGGCCGGGGAGGAAGCGGGTCCGGGCGGCGAATACTTCAATACCATCAAGCCCGAGGCCTCTCAAGATTTCTTCAATGTAGAAGTCCAGGCCGTTACTGACGATGACCAGGCGAAAACCTTTGCGGCGACAGCAGGCGACCATTTCCGGAAAGCCCGGTCTTATCTTGACTTTGCCTTCAATGACTTTCAGCAGGCTTTTTTTATCAGCCTTGACCATGGCGAAGGCGTCCTCGTTGAAGCGCCCGACTGAAATCTTGGCCGCTTCGTATTGCTTATGCAGCGCTCGCCAGTCGCCGTCGGCAAAGGCATCCAGCATCGTGAAGCTGACATCTTCTTCAGTGATGGTACCATCAAAATCACACTGGACGAGGGTTTTCGTGGGCTGTTTTGAGTTCATTAGTCTCTTGTCTCCCGAACAAAGTCTGTTTCTAAACCTCATCCCCTTTGTTCCCCTTACCCTTAACAAAGGGTCTTGCCTCAAATGTCATTCTGAGGAACGGAGTGACGAAGAATCTGTGGGTGGGGCTGGCGGTGCACAGATAGTCCCCACCACACCCAGACCCTTCGCTATGCTCAGGGTGACATGGATGCAGGTCTTTTGGGGCAAAGCCCTTCTCAAGGGAAGGGGGGAGAAGATTCATGAGAGGGGCTCGGCTCCTCTCCGACTCCCCTTCTTTTGGTTGGTACGTCATAGCCACACCTGCCGCTCACCGAGGCCCCGGTATCTAAGGGGCGACCAATGCAAAACTTCAAAAACCATAATAATAGTAGGCCTTATCAAATTCAAATCTTTAGCCGGTCTTGACCTTCAGGGAAAAATTTGGGGTGAGGCCTTTAGCGACCTCACCCCAAAAAATTTTGCCCTCTTTAGAAGCTAGCCTTAGACTTTGAAGATAAAGACATTACAGCCGCCAACGCCGACATTGTGGGTCAGTCCCACCTTTGGCTTGCCCGGAACCTGCCTCGGTCCAGCTTCACCGCGTAGCTGACGGACAATCTCCGTTATCTGAGCGATGCCGGTGGCACCCATCGGGTGACCGCGGCTCTCCAGACCGCCGTCGGTATTGATCGGATGCTCGCCGGCGATATCAGTTTGACCTTCCCAGATGTACCGGCCACCTTCACCGGCGGGGCAGAAGTCGAGCTCCTCTGCGGCAAACACCTCACCGGCACTGAAGGCATCGTGAACCTGACAGACCTTGATATCCTTGGGGCCAACCCCGGCTCTCTCGTAAGCTTCCTTGGCCAACCGGGCGATGAAACCTTCCGCCACATCGCCACCAACGCCTACGGGCGAGTATTCTGGTGTTCCACTGGCCCACCCGGCGACGGTTACCGGCTTACCACGGAAGTGGTGGGCGACCGACTTGGCGCAGACAATGCACGCTGAAGCACCATCGGTGGTGGGCGAGCACTGGTAGAGAGTCAGGGGGTCACAAATCATGCGGGAGTTCAGGACTTCCTCCAAGGTCAGTGCCTTCTGGTACTGAGCATAGGGGTTCATCGCGGCATTCTTGTGGCTTTTCACAGATACCTGGGCAAATTGCTCCGGTTTTGAGCCGTATTGTTTCATGTGGCGCATGGCCCTCATGGCGTAGACGGCGGGCATGATGTTCATCCCCATCAGTGCGGAATAGCCTGCCTGCGATGCATCTCGGACAGCCCCGAGAAGACCCCGCTCCATTTTCTCTACGCCGACGCAGAGGACAACATCGTAGAGGCCAGCGCCAACGACCCAGGTGGCGATGCGCACTGCCGTTGATGAACTGGCACAGGCCTTCTCCACATTATCAATGAGAATGCCGGGCTGACCAATCTCCCCAACCACTTCCTGACCGGTGCCGGTGACTTGTTGGACACGACCACTGAACGCGGCCTCGATATCCTTAAAATCAGCCCCCGCATCTTCCAGGGCAGCCAGGATGGCTTCCCGACCCATATCACCTACATCTTTATCCGGCCAGCGGCCGAACTTGTGCAACCCCACCCCGACGATGCAGACCTCGCGCATTTTCTTCCACGCTTCCAGGGTGCTCACAGACTTGCCTCCTTAAGATAGATTCCTAGACCTGAATTATCTGCGTTACAGCTTAAGGATAACATATCCTAATCGGCAGTTCAACCAAAATCTTGTTTGACAGTGCGTAACAAAACAGGTCACTAAGTTGCCGGTGATTGGTGTCGGCCGCGCCGCATTGAAAGTATGGATACCGTGGTCATTGCCTGTGGGGGGTAAGGAGAATAATGCCCTCTACTACGCTCTCAAGGATAAAGTCCCCTAGATTCATGCGGAAGTCTAAGAGGGGCTGGCGCCCCTCTTTCTTTTTCTTCTCCCTCTCCTTTGAAGAAGTAGCGACCCGCAGTCATGGCATCTGGATTTCAGCGCCCGGGCGCGGTTTTTTACCTCTGAAATACTGCCGACGAGAAGTCTCGGCGTTCTTGGCCCAGTTCTCCAGCCCCTGCTTCTGGATGAGCAGAAGATTATATATCTTGGTGTTGTGGGGGATTTCCTGAGCTCGGTCGGCGCAGGGCGCCAGCTTCAGGCAGGGGAAGTCGGCACACTCGTAGCAGAAGTGCAACCCTTTCTCAGTTATACATTTGTAGGTGCTGCAAACTGGCTCGCCGATGAAGCTCATCTCACCTTTCTCAGCCCGACAACCATAGCAGGTGGGCACCTTATCCACGGAAACACCCCGGTTTTTAGCCAGCCTTTCAGCTAAAGCCTTGTCCGTGCGCGCCTGGAATAGCGGACAACCGCCACAATAGAGCCCACAGGGAGAGATAAGCTCAAGTATTCGACTAGGTTCCATCTTCCTCCTCTTATTTACTCGCCCGTCCACTGGGGCTCGCGTTTCTCCACCCAGGCTCTTGGCCCTTCCCTGGTATCCGGAGAGGTGGAGTTGATGAGCATCGCCATCTCAGCCATCTCCAGATTGATGTTACGGAACATGTCAATGCCCCGCCACAAAAGACGCTTGGCATACTGGGCCGCCACCGGCGCCTGGGTGAACTGCTGGCAAAATTGCCTGGTTCTGGCCATGAGCTGGTCGTGGGGGAAGACCTGACTGACATAGCCGATGCGCCGGGCTTCTTCCGCGTCAATCATCCGGCCTGACCAGATCAGTTCCAGAGCTTTGGCAATGCCCACAATACGCGGCAGAAAGTAACAGCCAGCATCGCCAGGTGGGATTCCCATCCGGACATAGGTCATCCCTACCCGGGCCAGGTCCGACATTACTCTAATATCCGCCATGCTGGCCATGTCCATCCCGGCTCCCGCCGCCGGCCCATTGATGGCGGCAATATAGGGCTTGTCCAGACTCTCCAGGGCACGCGGTATCTTGTGGACGCCGAGTCG
Organism: uncultured Dehalococcoidales bacterium; assembly: GCA_964354005.1. Lineage (GTDB taxonomy): Bacteria > Chloroflexota > Dehalococcoidia > Dehalococcoidales > UBA2162 > CAVSBN01. Next base: position 9,940 of record CAYGYD010000037.1, read on the forward strand.
CATGTAGTTCCTTCGGGCATAGAGCGGTGGCGCCTCACCCCGGCCGGCGGCACCGCGCACATCCATGCCGGAGCAGAAACCACGCCCGGCACCGGTGACCACCACCACCCTGACTTTGGGGTCGGGCTTGGCCGACTCAATGGCATCAGCCCACTCACTGAGCATGTTGTCACTAAAGGCATTCAAGCTCTCGGGACGGTTGAGGGTTATCGTGGCAATGTAGTCTTCCACCGTATAGATTATATCTTTGTAGGCCATAGTTCCCCCCTTTCCTTTCGTGTGCTAAGTGTGGTCTAAGTTATGATGGTATACGATTTTATGACCAGCCAGACCAGGAAGTCAAACCATCTGGCTATCCGATGGCTGACGGTGGCAATGCCTGCCCGCTAGGGCTTTCCGCCAGCTCAAGCCGGAATCCAACTTTTTCCTCGCTACCAACCATGTAAACCGGTGGGTTATCCGCTCTGAGGGTGACTCCTGATGGGAGAAACTCAGCCATCCTAGCCCAATCAAGGGGAAAGGTAAGGAGGACTGGTGCGCCTTCCTTCTCTAGGGCTTTCGCTACCTCTTCTACGTTGTCGACATTAAAGGTTAGATTGTGTACTCCCGGTCCCTTCTCCTTCAAGAAGTTAGACCAAAGAGTGCCCTCAAGGATAGGCTGGATAAACTGTAGCACCACCCCGCCGAGTTCAACATGGAGCACGCGGTTAACCGCTGAGCCATCCGGCAACCTAGTGTCGTCAAGGAATTTGGCGAATTTGAGTTGTGTTTTTTCGGCCCCGAAAACCTTATTGAGAAAGCGGTAAGCCTCCTCAGCATCACGAACCACAATCTCAATGTGAACCAACGGCGATATCTTGACTGGCATTTCATACCTCCTAGCGATATATTTTTATGCTGGTAACCGGTCAGAGTGAGGGTAGGAGGCTCACGTCCTGCCCGGTAGCGACATACTGTTTCATCAGGTTCAGCGCGTCATCGCTCTTGAGAGTGTCCAGGAAGAGGTCCCATTCCAGAGCCAGACCATCCTGGAGTGTCATATCAATACCCTCATAGATACACCGCTTGATGAGCGCCAATGCCAGCGGTGGCCGTTTAGCTAATTCCTTGGCGAAGGCAATGGCCGCCGGCATCAGTTCGTCCGGGTCGCAGGCACGGTGGACATAACCGATGCGCTCGGCTTCATCAGCATAGATTCGCCGGCCGGTCAACATCAGCTCGAGGGCCTTGCTGACGCCGATGCGACGGGTCAAACGCTGAGTCCCGCCCCCACCGGGCAAAATGCCAACGAGCACTTCCGGCTGGCCAATGGTCGCCGCCCGGGACATAAAGCGGAAATCGCAGGCCAGGGAAAGCTCAGAGCCACCCCCGGCAAGCTGAGCATTGATGGCGGCGATTATCGGTTTGGGGCCACAGCGGTACAAGCCACGGGGTGCGGCGCGGGGTGTCTTGGGTGCCCCAGCGCGTAGCGCCTCAGCGACGTTGACCAGCACCGAGACATCAAAATGCTGGATAAAGACATCGGGTAGATTACTGGTGATAATGCCGACCCGGAAGTTGGGGTCAGTGTAAAAGTCCTCGACCAGGTCGCCGAGCTCGGTGCCGGACTCCACGGTGAGCAGATTTTTCGGCGGGTTATTATACTTCCAGATGATTACCGGCCCATCCGTCTCAATGATGAAGTACTGTGCTTGCTTGACCATTATGCCCTCCTTTACCATTCATTCCTTCCGTCTTTCCGAATAAATAATAACACGGCGGTTTAGATGCCCGCCATACCCGACTTTCCAGGCAGGCCAGGTAACCTGTCATCCATTCGGCCACAGGTAACCGAAGCCGCCGGTTACCCGGTGGCGTGGAGCCAGTGCCAAGGAGGAGGAAGCTTACCTGCGCTTACGGATTAGCCCGACCACTTCCAGGGGATAGTCAGCCACCGGTACCCCGGCCCGGCGCAGAGCGTTGACCTTACTCTGCGGCGTACCCAGCCCACCCTGGATGATGGCGCCGGCGTGGCCCATTCGCTTCCCCTCCGGAGCCTGGCGTCCGGCAATGTAAGCCACCACCGGCTTGGTCATTCGCCGGGTAATGAACTCGGCCGCCTTTTCTTCCTGCGTACCCCCCACTTCACCAATGATGACAACATGGTCGGTATCCGGGTCATTCTCAAAAAGCTCAAGCAATTCCGTCATGCCGGTGAAGACTACCGGGTCGGCCCCAATCCCAACCACCGTGCTCTGCCCCAGCCCAGCGGCCGCCAGGTCGACACTTATTTCATAGGAAAGGGTGCCACTCCTGGAGATAATACCAATACGGCCGGGGCAGAACATATTCCCCGGCATAATGCCAATCTTGGCCTCGCCAGGGGTGATAATGCCGGGGCTGGTGGGACCCAGCAGGCGCACTCCTCGGTCTCTGGCATAGCTTCGCATTTCCATGACATCGTGGACTGGTACATGCTCGGTGACGACGACAATCAGTTTGATGCCAGCATCTATCGTTTCCAAGGCGGCGCTTTTGACGGCCAGCGCTGGCACAAAAAACACCGAGGCCTCGGCTTTCTGCTCCCGGACCGCCTCAGCCACGGTATTATAGACCGGAATACCCTCCACCTTCTCACCACCCCGGCCGGGAGTGACGCCAACCACAACCTTCGTCCCGTACTCCAGCATCCACTGAGCCTGGGCTCGACCCACCCGACCGGTAATGCCCTGCACCAAGACTCTGGTTTCGCGGTTCAGGATGATGCTCATCCTCTCTCCTTCAGAAGACGGTCGAGCTCAGCCACCCCTTTCTCCGTAGCCACATCGGTCACCACTCTGACCCCACCACTCCGCAGAATCTCCCAGGTCTCTTCCTGGCGGTTCCCCAGGGCTTTAGCCACGACCGGAATAGTCACGCCGTGCTCCTGGATGTAGCGGACAATCCCCCTGGCCCCTTCATCAATCGGGTTGATACCACCGTAGAGGTTGATAAAGACAGCTCTCAGGTCCTTCTTTCGCATGACCAGAGCCATTGCTTGATACAGAAGGTCGGCGGTGATGGCTCCACCCGTTTCCAGAAAGTTGGCCGGGCGTAATTTCCGGCCGACGATGTCCATCGTGGCCATCCCCAATCCGGCGCCACTGGCGATGATGCCAATATCACCATCCAAATCAACATAAGTGACACCAATCTGCTGCCCCTGCCGCTCCAGAGGGTTAGGGATACGCTCTTCCGCATTCAGATTCAGGTCAGTGTGCCGGTATAGAGCGGAATCGTCAATCTCGACCTTGGCATCCAGAGCCAGGTAGGCACCGTCAACTGTGCACACCAGCGGGTTAACCTCGGCCATCAAAGCATCATACTTGCGGAAAACATGGTAAAGGGTGTGCAGAAGGCTGGCCAGCGAGTCCCGTTCTTTACCACCCAGCCCCGCTTTCTCGGCCATTTCTCGAGCCTCCGGCAGAGTGAGGCCAGTGCTGATGGGAACATGCCGGGAAGTCACCAACTCCGGATGGGTTCGAGCTATTTCCTCGACCGAGACCCCACCCGCCGAACTGAGAATAACTACCGGCGTGCCTTCATAGCCATCTATCGTAACTCCCAGATAGAATTCTCGCGCCACGGCCACCTTGCGGGCCACGATGACTTTGCGCACCGGCAAGCCTTTGATTGGAGTCCTTAAAATGCGGCCGGCAACTTCTGCCACCTGCTCCAGTGATTCGGCGGTTTGTACTCCCCCGGCTAAGCCCCGCCCTCCCACCAGCACCTGGGCCTTAATGACTGCTGGCAGTCCAATCTCGGCGGCTTTATCTCGGGCTTCCTCGGCGCTGGTGGCCACAGCCAAGGCCGGGATAGGAATGCCCTCCCGGCGAAATAGCTCGCTGCCCTCGAATTCGTAGAGTCGCATGGCGGTTTTTCATAGCCTACCGTCTCACAGCCAGCCATGTCAAGTTAGACATTCCTTTACTCGCTCATCCCCCTGACACCTCCCCTTACTAAGGGAAGGGGGTATTCTTTTTGAAGGGGGCTTACGCCCCCTGAACCCCCATTCTTTATGGGGGCGTCTAAGAGGGGCTTCGCCCCTCTTTTAATTTTTTCTTCCCCCTCTCCTTCTGAAGGAGAGGGGGATTAAGGGGGTGAGGTTAATCCCAATCTAGTTATTGACCACTTACGATTAGCGTGCTACCATCTTCTTAGTGACTGCCCCCCAGGTGGCACCTGGCAGCCGGCACTCATCCTGATAAAGGAGACAGGCGTGGAGAGATGGCGTGACCCGCAGTGGACCAGCAGAATGACGATTCGGCTGGACTTCAGCAGTATGATGGCCGATGCCATCGGTCAGGCCAGAGGCATCACCCGGCAAGAGATTGATGAGTTATCACCCAGAGCCTCATCAGTCGCCGGCAGTATTGAGGCGAGAAGAAAGGCAGGGGAGCTGGGTTTCTACCAACTGCCCTATGCCCTGGCCGCAGCCGACGAAGTGCGGCAAATGGCCCGCTCCTTACAAGGAAAGTGTGATGATTTTGTTGTCCTGGGTATCGGCGGCTCAGCTCTAGGCGGAGTTGCCCTTTTCCGCGCTTTGTGCCACCCTCTCCACAACCTTCTCCCCAAATCAGCCCGTCGCGGAAGACCGCGAATCTTTTTCCTGGATAATATTGACCCGCGTACCTTCAAGACCACCCTTGATTTCGTCAATCTGGAAAAGACAATCTTCAATGTCATCACCAAATCGGGCGACACCGCCGAGACCGTCAGCCAGTTTCTGATTGTCCAGCAGATGCTGACCGAGAAACTGGGTAAGGCATCAGCCAAAGAGCATATTGTGGTGACCACCGGCACCAGACCCAATAGCCTGAGGGTTTTGGCCGAGAAAGCTGGCTATCCCCTTCTGGCAATTCCGGAAAATGTGGGCGGGCGATATTCCGTCTTGAGTCCGGTGGGACTGTTCCCGGCGGCCATGCTCAGGATTGATATTCTGGAACTTCTGGCCGGGGCGCGCTATATTGACGAGCGCAGTAAATCA
>CAYGYD010000038.1:0-14639 GCA_964354005.1 uncultured Dehalococcoidales bacterium
AAATATCTTCGTCATTGGTGCCCACGGCGACGATATTGTGGGAATCATGGGCAATGGACGAGGCCAGCGCTCCGGCTTTCAGCCCAAACCCCGTGACCAGCCCCCGGCCAATATTACCGGACGCCTTATGCCTTTCCACGACCACCAGCTTCAAAATATCCCGCTCAATATCCGGTACAACCACCCCATTTCTAATCCTGACTCTCTCTGTCCTCTTTCGGGTAATTATCTGGCCGGGGACGATTTCGATAACCAGCGCCGTCTCTCCCGAGGCCGGGAGGCGCAGTGCCGCCAACTCAAAAGGCTTGATATTGACGGTGCTGGTCAGCCCCCGGCCGCCAGCTTTTTTAACCGAGAATAGGGGTTTTCCTTCCTTGGCCACCAGACCGCCACGGTAAAAAACCATATCAATGGTCAGCCTGGTCAGGTCGTCAATGACGATTAGATTGGCCTGGTAACCGGGAGCTACTGCCCCCAGCCCCTCCAGCCGGAAATACCCGGCGGTATTGATGGTCGCCATCTGAATCGCTCGCACCGGGTCGAGGCCGCGATGAATCGCCTTGCGCACCACGGCATCAATATCGCCATCTTTGAGCAGGTCAACACAACTCCGGTCATCCACCACCAGCAGGCATCTTCGGTAAGTTCTGTCCGTGACCAGAGGCAATAAGGCATCCAGATTCTTCTCAGACGAACCTTCCCGAATCATGATGAACATGCCCCGCCTCAACTTTTCTCTGGCCTCTTCCAGAGAAACGGATTCGTGGTCAGAATGGATGCCGGCGGCAATGTAAGCGTTAAGGTCTTTCCCGGTAAGCCCCGGAGCGTGGCCATCAACCGCTTTCCCCCGGGCGAGTCCAATCTTGCTCAGTACGCTCTCGTCACGGTTGAGTACGGCGGGGAAATTCATTACCTCCCCCAACCCGATACAGCCCTTCCAGCGTAATACCTGACGCAGAGCTTGGGCATCAAGGTTCGCCCCCGCTGTCTCCAGATGGGTGGCCGGCACACAGGAAGGCGCCATCAAAAAAAGCTGGAGAGGCAAACGACGAGCGCAGTCCAGGACATATTTCATGCCCGCCAGACCGGAGACATTGGCCATTTCGTGGAGGTCGGTGACGATGGCCAGCGTGCCCCGCGGCACCACCGCGCGGGCGTACTGAGCCACATCCAGCATCGAGCTTTCCAGATGGACATGCCCGTCAATAAAACCCGGTGCCAGATACCTCCCGCCTAAATCCAGAATCTGCCTGGCCTCGCGATAATCCCCCACGCCGGCAATCCGGCCTCCCCAGATGGCTACATTGCCCGACTCAATCTCACCGGTGAAGACATTGACTAAACGGGCATTGGCCAGAATCAGGTCGGCGGGAAGCTCGCCTCTGGCCACTGATAGCAGGCTATTTATTGACCTCACCCCCTGTATCCCCCTCTCCTCAGCCTCATTCCTCAATCGCACATATATCGGGTAAATGGCGGTACTTTTCGTCGTAGTCCAGACCGTAACCAACCAGGAACTTATTGGGCACGGTAAAGCCCAGATAGTCAATAGTCAGCGGCACCCGGCGCCGGGAGGACTTATCCGTCAGAGCGCAGAGTTTCAAAGAAGATGGCCGCTTCTTTCTTAGATAATCCAGCAGAAAGGCAACGGTGAGACCGGTATCCACTATGTCTTCGATTACCAGCACATCCCGCCCTTTGACCGGCATACTGAGGCCCGGCACCACCTTAATCTTGCCCGAGCTTTCCTGGCCCGAACCATAGCTGGACAATCGGATAAAGTCCACCTCTAAAGGGAAACCGAGGAGTCGCACCAAATCAGCCATGAACATAAAAGAACCTTTGAGAACGCCAATCAAGAGCGGGTTCTTGCCCTGATAGTCCCGCTTGATTTCTGCTGCCAGTCGCTTGACCGCGGCGGCGATTTCCTTTCGACTGAAAAGGATTTTGGGCTCAGCCTCAGAGTTCATGGCTCACTCTTTAAACCAATTTTCCAGCCTGTTGAGACTAGAAGCGACGGCGCTCTCGCCGACGGAAAATATAACCCATGACCAGGCCAAAAACCAGACCACCCAGATGGGCTTGCCAGGCAACTTGATATACAAAGAACGTTAAGATGAAACCCCCGAGTACCGCTACCCAGAGCGGGATTGGAGCTGGAATCGGGAAAACATAGACTGTCCACCTGGGCCGTAGGACAGCTAAGGCTCCACCCACGGCAAAAATGGCCCCCGAAGCACCGATGACGGGAACCCCTGAGGACAGAACAAACATATAGAACAGGTTGCCAACGATGCCCCCCAGGAAGTAAACGAGCAGAAAAGCCCTCTCCCCAACCAGCCCGATGAGAAATCTCCCAAAAAAATACAGGGTTATCATGTTACCCAGGATATGGCCGATGTTGGGAAAGGGGGCATGTATAAAGAGGCTGGTGATTATCGTCCATGGTTGCTGCCGAAAAGCGCTGGGCAGAAAGCCGAGAAAATCAACCAAGCCAGAGTTAATGGAAACGGCGACGTACAGAATAAAATTGGTAATAATCAGATATTCTACTATCCCCAGGGCCGAACCGGGATATCTTCTATAGGCCATGTTCTCCCTCGCTCCTAAGATAGGCTAGGCAGACATTGGTCGTTCTTCAATATAATAACCTCCAGCGGCCAATCGTGCAAGGAAGGGAACACACACAATGCCTGTTGTCCTGTAGTGGGCGAAATAAGGCCATCTAGCCAAATAGTAATATAGTAATATTGACTTGGCCCAGGTGAGTATGTATTATGAAAATCAAATCAGCTTCCAGACACAGAAATTATAAAAATGAAAGTCTTAAAAGGATTTGCCCTCGGTATTTTGAGCTTTCTCCTTTTCCTTTCGCTTTTGCTCTTCGGTCTGGCTTTCATGCTCAACAGCACTGCCCTCAACCCGCGCTTTATCTCGGGGGAACTGGAGCGGCTGGATGTTTCTTCACTGGTTGAGGAAATAGTCAGCGAGCTGTCCCCTTCATCCGACTTCCCTCCTGAGATGCAGACGGCTCTGGTGCAGACCACAGACAAGTTAGAACCTAAGCTAAAACAGGAGGCAAGCGCCGCCATCTCCTCAATCTACGATTACCTGCGGGGAAAAACCGAAAGCTTAGACCTGGCCCTTATCCTCAAAGATACCGTCCTGAATAAAGAATTCGTCGCCTCGCTGGTGGAAGAGGCCGATGTCACTTCTTCGTTCAGGCAGTATCTCAAAGAGAAACTGACCGAAGGGATTCCCCCCAACCAGCAGTCCCTGGTCAGGTATCTGGATGAAGCCATCCCCAAGCTGGAACCCTGGATAGAGGAACAGGCGAGTATGGTGGTTGGGCCGGTGGTGGACTATATCTTGGGCGACAGTCACACCCTCCAGGTAGTCGTTTCTCTGGAACCGATGAAAGCCATCCTGAGAACCAGCACGAGAGAAGCTTTCCTGAAGTCCCCCCCACCCGAGCTGGCGGCCGCCTCCCCCACCGAGTTAGACCGCTATTTCAACGACTATTACCGGCAGTTTGCCGCCGAGATACCAGCCACCATTGAGATTGATGAGAGTGTCCTGGGGCCGGAGATGCCCACCTCTATCGCCCAGGCGCTGGCCGACGCCGAGGCAGGGCTGGCGCAAGCCAGACTGATTATCGGCTACTTCCAGCTCGGCTACATACTGCTCATTATCTTCATTCTGTTACTGATTCTGGGCATTGTTCTCATCTATCGGGAGGTCAGGAAGGCAACACGAGAGCTAGGCATCACCTTCTTGACTTACGGGGCCCTGGAGTATGTCGGCATTCTCATTGGCAAGTACTTCCTCCGGACATATTTACCGCTGGCTGACCTGCCATCCTCACTCCAATCCTGGGTGCCCCAGCTCGCCATCAACTGCCTCCGACCGCTGGAGATGCTCAGCCTGGGCCTGGCCATTGGTGGGATAGCCTTGATTATCGTGTCATTCGTCTACCGCCCCCGCCCACCTCTACCCTGAATCCTTCGTGCGCACCATCAGCTTAAGGCCCTCCTGCGCTACCACCACAACCTCCTGGCCTTTCTCTATTGCCCCGGCGGCGGACCTGGCCCCCCATAGTTCGCCCTTGATTTTGACCAGGCCGTCCGGGTCTAACAGGCTGACTGCCGTGCCTTTACTGCCGACCATGCTTGGCAGGCTGACCAGCGGTTTTTGTCGCAGCGCCCGACTGCCCAGCTGGTAAGTGAAAACTGCCCAGCCCAGCCAGACCAGCATCACCGCAATGAGGCCGGGCCAGGGTATATCAATCCCGATACTGGGCAGGCCCCGGAGCCCAATAGCCACGATAGCCGCCTCCTCCAGTATTGTGCTGACAATGGTGAATATCAGTCGGCCCTTCATTCTGCCTCTCCGTGCCTGCCATTATAGCACGGTTATGATGAACTAGTTCAGATACAAAGGTTAACCAAGAAGCGCTAGTCTATTTGAGAGCCTTCTCTGGGCTATGCTATGATGGTTTGAGTGCCTATGGAAATCAATATTGTCGTTGATAAAGGCTTCGGGAGGCAGGTTAAACGAGACTGGCTGAGGCGGGTGGCCAAGAAAGTCCTGACGGCGGAGAGCGCTGACTCCGCCGCCGAGGTCGGTCTGATGATTACCGGGCAGGAAAGAGTGCACGAGCTAAACCGTCAGTATCTGGGAAGAGACAGGCCAACTGATGTCCTGGCCTTCCCCATGCAACCGGCGCCAGAGACAGCCGAACGCCCTCCCTTTATCGCGCCTCCGGATGGCATAAAGCACCTCGGCGAGGTCATCATCTCCTACCCCCAGGCAGTGATTCAGGCGGCAGAACACCAGCACCCGGTAAAGAAAGAGATAGCCCTGCTCATTATCCACGGTATTCTCCACCTCCTGGGCTACGACCACGATGTTCCGGAAGCCGAACGTCAGATGAGGGCTAGGGAAGCCGAAATCCTGGGCCTGATTGAAGGAGAACTAGAATGAAAGTCCTGGGCATCGCCGGCAGTCCCCGGCGGGGTGGCAATACCGACCTGCTGCTGGCCGAATTCATGGAGGGCACCGCCAGCCAAGGGGCTGAGGTCAAGACCATCATCCTGAATAGCCTCAAGATTAGCCCCTGCCAGCACTGCGATGCCTGCCTGAAAACGGGCCTCTGCAAGATTAAGGACGATATGCAGATGATTTATCCCGAACTGGAGCAGGCCGATATCATTGTGCTGGCCTCGCCCATCCATTTCATGGGCGTAACTGCCCAGATGAAAGAGATGATTGACCGTTGCCAGGCGCTGTGGGCCAGGAAATATGTGCTTAAAGTGCCCCCACTGGGCGACCGGCGGGAGAGAAAAGGGTTCTTTATCTCGGTGGGGGGCCGCCGGATACCTAACCTTTTTGAACCAACGCTGGTCATGATAAAGTCCTTCTTCCACATCCTGGATGTGACCTACGCCGGTGATTTGCTCTTTACCGGAATAGACGAAAAGGGTGCTATTGCCAAGCACCCGGATGCTCTGAAGCGGGCTTTTCTGGCCGGGCAGAAACTGGTGGCCGAAATGCTGGTCCAGAAATCAGCCGAGCCAACCTCAGGCGCGCCGCCTAAAACCGCCCAGTAGTCGGTACTGCCGTCCGGCGCAGACTCTGCCAGAGCATGAAAATGACCACACCTATTATGACTGCCACAATCAGGTAGAAGGGAAACCCCAGGCCGGCCGCTCTACCGTGAGCCACCTCAATGGTGACATAGACCAGATAAATAGCCAGGCCCTGAAAGAATGTCTTGAGCACGAAGAGGCAGCGATTCAGAAAGATAAGCAGTTTCTTCGCCTGGGCATCGGTCAGATTCTCCAACCTTTTCTTGGGCAGATTGATGTACCGCCTGGGATTCTTAGTCAGCGCCAGCCAGATATTGAAGGAGGTCAAGGAAAGATACATGAAGGCGCTGAACCCCGGGAAGGCAAAAATCGACTTCTTACCTGCCCACTCATCGGGAAGGCCCTGGGCATTGAAGTGCGTGGGGATGGTATCAGGTAGGGAAGCATAGTTGGCCCAAGCCAGATAGAAAGTAATGACCAGCAGAAAAAGCGGGATTAACTCTAGATGAAGCGGGTAGCTTTTACTGAACTTCTGCCACATAAATCGCTAATCTACAAGTACAGCCGTCGCTAACATGCTATTCCTGTCGACTGAAGGACCACACTGCCAGCACCATTAGCACCACGCCGAGAAGTCCCACAATAGCCACATCCTCCAAAATAGTGGTGGTGTGGCCCAGGACATTGACCCCTATCACCGCAGGTATAGTCCCTGCCGGCATTCCGGACGGCGGCACCAGAAATCCATTGAGGAATATCTGACGCACTGCGTCCACGCCGTAGGTCAGCGGGTTTACCTTGGAGAGCACCTCCAGCCACAATGGCACATTGTTCACCGGGAAGAAGACCCCGGAGACAAAGAGCATGGGGAAGACGATAATCTGTACCACCACCTGGAACCCCTGCTGGGAGCGCATCCGCGAGGCGACTAGCAGGCCCAGGCCGGAGAGCGATATGGAAAGGAGGATGAGCAGCGGGATGAGCTTGAGCACCAGCAGCGGCGTAAGCTTAACGCCGAGTATCGGCGCCAGCACCAGCATGAGCAGGCTCTGGCCGACGGCCACTGCCGCCGCTCCCACCGCCTTGCCCAGGACGATACCGCCGCGGCTCAGCGGGGCCACCAGCACCTCCTTGAGAAAGCCGAACTCGCGGTCCCAGACCACGGACAGTCCGGAGAAGATGGAGTTCATGAAGACCAACATGGCGATGATGCCGGGATACATGAACTGGATGTAATCCACGCCGGGCATCACCGGCCCGATAATCCGGTTAAAGCCGGCCCCGAAGATTATCAGGAAAAGCAGGGGCATCCCCAACGAAGAGAATATCCGGGAGCGCTCCTGGACGAAGCGTAACAGCTCACGGTAGGCAATAACCCAGGTGCCACGCAGAACCTCAACCATGTCTCATCCTCATTCTTATGAAATTACGCATGCTTTCATCCAGCGACCCTGCCTGTTCGCGGATGACCCGTCCCGTTACCTTGAGAAAGACATCATCCAGAGTCGGGCGGCGCACGCCAACGGACAGCAAGCGGTTATTGAAACCGCGCACGAATTCAGGGATAAACTCCTCCCCCCGGGGGACACTGAACACGACCATGCCGTCCTGAACTTCCGCCGAAATATTGTAGCGCTCTTTCAATTCCTGTACGGCGGCTCCATTATTCTCTGCCTGCAGGGTGACCAAATCCCCACCGACCATGTCCTTCAGCCCGTTGGGCGTATCCAGCGCCACAATCTGGCCGTGGTCAATAATGGCAATGCGGTCGCAGTTCTCGGCCTCGTCCATGTAGTGGGTGGTCATGAAAATCGTCAGGTTCTCCTGCCGCCGCAACGCCCGGATGTGTTCCCAGAGGAGATAGCGTGTTTGGGGGTCAAGTCCCAGGGTGGGCTCGTCCAGGAACAAAACCCTGGGATAGTGCAGGAGACCGCGGGCAATCTCCAGTCGGCGCTTCATCCCGCCTGAGTAGGTCTGAACCTTACTCTTGCGACGGTCCCAAAGGTCAACCAGTGTCAACAATTCCTTAAGGCGCTTTTCTCGTACCTCCCGGGAGACATTATAGGCATAGGCATGGAAAAGCAGGTTCTGCTCGCCGGTAAGATACTCGTCAAGGGTCGGGTCTTGAAAGACCAGCCCAATACAGTGTCGCACCTCATTGCGCTGTTTGACGACATCGTGCCCGCAGATTGATGCCTGACCGCTGGTCGGCAGGAGCAGGGTACAGAGTATATTGATGGTGGTGGTTTTACCGGCGCCGTTCGGACCCAGAAAGCCGAAGATTTCGCCCTGGTTCACCTGAAAAGAGACGCCGTCAACCGCCGTGAGTTGCCCGAATTTCCTGGTCAGATTTTTAACCTCGACTAATGCACCGTTTTGTGTCTTCATACTTCTCAACTCCACTGGCGACTTTCGCTTCCGTGTTTATTTTTGCCGGGCCGCGCCGATTAACTCGCGGATATCCTTTACCCTCTCTTTTCCCAAATATTGCTCCATACCCTCAAGGACATCAAGGGCAGCGCGAGGGTTGGCCAAATTGGCCGTGCCTACCTGGATGGCCGTGGCTCCGGCCATAATGAATTCCAGCGCATCCTTAGCCGTGGCGATGCCGCCACAGCCAATAACGGGCAAATCCACGGCGCCCGCCACCTGATATACCATGTAGAGGGCCACCGGTTTGATGGCTGGCCCGGACAGTCCTCCGGTAGTATTGCCCAGTACTGGCCTCCGTTTGTTTATATCTATCGCCACGCCTTTCAGGGTGTTAATCAGGGATATGGCGTCAGCGCCGGCCTCAGCCACGGCCACGGCTACTTTGACAATGTCACTGGTATTTGGCGTCAGTTTCACCAGCAGCGGCAAGGATGTCGCTTTTCTGACGGCCGCCGTCACCTCGGCCGCCGACTCCGGTCTGGTGCCAAACTCCACCCCACCAGCTTTGACATTGGGGCAACTGATATTGACCTCAAGGCCACTGACTCCAGGCACGCCGTCAAGCTCTTTGGCCAGCCGGACATAATCGCCAACCTTTTCCCCGGCAATGTTCACAATGACCGGCACCCGCCACCTGGCCCAGATTGGCGCTTTTTCCTTGATTAGCGCCTTCACCCCGATATTCTGCAGTCCGATGGAATTGAGCAAGCCGCTGGCCGTCTCAAACAATCTGGGCTGGGGATTGCCGTCCCTGGCTTCGAGGGTAGTCCCCTTGCAGATAATGGCGCCCAGCCTCTGAATATCAAACAGTTCACTGTATTCCGTCCCATAACCAAAGGTGCCGGAGGCCGTCATTACCGGGTTGGCCAAGAGCAATCCACGGGGGTGCTTGGGGGCAATCTGAACCGAGAGATTCACATTAACTCCTCACGACAGTTCAATCCGGTTGCCAGCATTGTTAAAGAAGAAGTTTTCACCAAACTCCTGCGCCATTATAGCCGCGGCCGGCAGTCCAGTGCAGTGCGAGATACCGATTCTGCCGACACCTAGCTCTTTGAGAGCGGTGATAGTCTGCCAGATTCGGGCTTCTTTAGCGCCAATCAGATGACAACCGCCAATCACCAGGTTTATCTCTTTGACTCCGGTGAGCTGCTGGGCATGATACAGAGTGTTAATCATTCCACGATGAGCACAACCAAGGACAACGACCAGCCCCGACCCGGTATTGATAACTATCGCCTGGTCATCTCTTAGCTCATCTGGCTTGAAATCAGCGCCCTCCTTTACGAAAAGGAAAGGGTCAATCGGCTCAAAATCGGTGACTACCGGGACTTCACCGGTGGTCATGATGTTATCGGCTATCTTGACTGGCCCTCGGCTCAGATTAAAGCGAGCCCCCAGACTCTCCAGGTCCGCTCGCTGAAAGGGGATGCCAATGTATCTATCGGGGTGGCCCTGGCGCCGAGCGTATTTCGGCGCCCATATATCGGGGTGGGCGACTATTTCCACTTCTTTCCTCATCTTTTGCAGAACCGGACGCAAGCCGCCAGTATGGTCGTAGTGGCCATGACTTAAGACAATCTTGTCAACCTTACTCAAGTCCACGCCGAGAATATCAGCATTGTAGTTGACAGACAGACTTTGACCGGTATCAAGCAGCACGGTCATTGCCTCAGTTTCTATCAGAATACTCAGACCCCATTCAGCCAGCACGATTCCATTACCGGCGGTATTCTCACTGAGGGTGGTTAGCTTTAGCTTCATATTCGACACCCCTAAACTAAGATTATAGGTTATACCTCTTGAGGTGGCAACTTCCGCCGGATGGCTGATGTTAGCTGTGGCCCAAGCCGAAATACTTGAATGCCAGCATTATGCCAACACCAGCCAGGAAAACAAAGAAATGCATTATTGACCGGCCCAAGCCGGTGGCATGCTTGATTTCAGGAATCAAGTCAGCGGCCGCCACATAGATAAAAGTCCCGGCGGCAAAAGGTAGAAGGTAGAGGGCAGAGTTTTGCATCGCCGAACCAGCCAGATAGCCCACAACACCGCCCAGAATAGCCGTAACCGCGGAAATGTAATTGAAAACCAGCGCTCGGGTTCGGCCGAAGCCACCGTAGACGAGAACCCCAAAATCACCAAGCTCCTGCGGTATCTCGTGTAGTGCCACGGCCAGAGTCGTGACGATGCCGATTTGATAACCGCTGATAAAGCCAGCGGCGATAACCAGGCCGTCAATGAAATTATGCACGCCATCGCTGACCAATATCAGAAGAGAGAAAGGTTTTGCCGCATGAGCCGCACTGTGTTCATGCCGCCAGTGCAAAAACTGCTCCAGTATAAAGAAGAGACAAAACCCGAGGAGCAGGAACAAGAATATATCCAGGCTCAATCCCGCCTCTTCAATAGCCTCCGGTAACAAATGCAGGAAGGCGCCCCCAATCAGAGCCCCGGCCGAGAGTGCCACCAGAACCATCAGGGCCCGGTTCAACAGCTCCTCCCGCAAAAAGAGGGTCAGCACCCCGATGAAGGCGATTATGCTAACGGCAAAGGTAGCGGCCAGTATCAAGCCTAGAGTCGACAAGTCAGATTCACCTCCGGACCCGTTTCTGGTTGTCCCCACAATGTAGCACGGTCATCCAATAAATCCTTCCTTCTTTACCTGACAGGCTGGACATAGTCCGAAAAACTCCAGCAGGTGGCCATCAATTCTGAAGCCACTCTGTTTGGAAAGGCTGCTCTCCAGTCCACCTAGGTGGTGCTGGGTGAAATCAACCACTGTGCCACATCCGGAGCAGACCAGGTGGTGATGGTGCTCAGGGAGACTGGTGGTGTAGCTGCGGCAGATACCGCCGCCGTGTAGCTCGCAGATTAGCCCCAGCTCCGCCAGTATCTCCAGGGTGCGATAGACCGTCACCAGTCCGATGTTCGGGTACGCCGGTTGCACCTTGGCATAGATGGTGGCGGGGGTAAGGCTGTCCTGGCTGGAGGTAATGGCCTGTACCACGGCCAATCGCTGGGACGTCAGCTTGTAACCGTGCCGCCGTAAAGTAGCCGTTACCTTTCTTTCGCTAAGCCTCATCTCAAGCTGTAAATGAAAAGTATTTTCAATTACACTATACACCAGCTATCAGTGACTGTCAATGGTGAAAGACGAGAAGGCGAGGTCTTCAGTCAGGAGGGGAATCTTGGAGCGAGCCAGGTTTTCTCTTGGCTCCCTTTCTTTCAAAATGGAGCGTGATTGAGATTGATAAAAGTGGTAAAATAGAGTAGATTGATATATGAAAGCTATGATATATTTCGGTACTTCCGGCTTTAGCTATGACGACTGGGTGGGCAATTTCTACCCGGCAGGCATACCCCGGCACCAATGGCTGGCCTATTATGCCCGCGAGTTTAATGCCTGTGAAATAAACTCGACCTTTTATGCCCTGCCCAAAGTGGCCAACATCAAAGCCATGGTCCAGAAAACCGGCGAGGGCTTTCTTTTCTCTGTCAAAGCCAACCAGGAAATGACTCACCTTCGGCAAGACAATGCTGAAGTCTTCAAAGCTTTTCGCCAGGTAATAGAGCCAGTTATTGCGGCCGGGAAGCTTGGCTCCATTCTGGCCCAGTTCCCTTATAGTTTCCGGCTCACCCGCGAGAACTGGGACTATCTCAAGCTGTTTAAGGAGCGGATGGAGGATTTGCCTGTTGTCGTTGAATTCCGTAATGCCCAGTGGCTGAGGGACGAGGTATTCGGCTGGCTCCGGCATCTGGAACTGGGTTTCTGCTGTGTTGATGAACCGCCATTGCCCAATCTTCTGCCCCCGGTGGCTGAGGCTACCAGCGCCGTCAGCTATGTGCGTTTCCACGGTCGTAACAGCGCCAAATGGTGGAAACACGAGCAGGCTTACGAGCGGTACGACTACAGCTACAACCCACAGGAACTAAGCGAGTGGTTGCCAAAAATTAAGAAACTGGATAGAATGTCAGACAGAACCTTCGTCTTCGCCAACAATCATTGGCGTGGGCAGGCGGTGAGCACCATCCGTCAACTTCGGGTAATGTTCGATTAATCTGGCCCTCGCTATTGCTCTCTGGACAACACTCAGGTATAATAACTTATCTGTCAGCATCCCAATGGGGGAAAGTCGGAAGCAACCCCGCTTGACAGGTAGGCGGGAGGTAGAAGACAGTGGCAATTGACCTTGATAAAATTCGTTCTCGATTGCAGAGTGAGCGGAAACGCTTGCAGACCGAACTGGAGCAATTGCAGGCCAGCGCCCAGCCCGCTGAGGTGAGGCGCGAGGGTAGTCCTTTCGGCAAACGGGAGGAAGAGGCTACCGAGAGCTTCGAACTGGAGAAGCGGCTGGCTCTGGAAAGGCAGATAAAAGAGAAACTGAACGAGGTTGAGCACGCTTTAGACAAGTTTAACAAAGGTACCTATGGCCTGTGCGATATTTGTGGCCAACCCATCGACCCCGCCCGCCTGGAAGCCCTGCCTGAGGCGAATCTGTGCCTGAATTGTAAAGCTAGGTATGCCCGGAGTCGACTCCCCGCAGCGTAGGTGGCCCGTGGTGGTCTTCTTCCTCATTGCCCTGCTGGTGGTGGTTGCCGACCAGCTCACCAAATTCTGGATAAGGACTTTCCCTGAAGGACACTCAGTTTTCGAGGTGGGGTTCCTCCAAATCGTCCATATCCAGAACACCGGCGCCGCTTTCGGCCTGTTTCAGGGTCAATCACTGGCCCTGACTATTGTGGACTTCGTCGGCGTGGCCATCATCCTGGTGCTCGTCTTACGCTTTTCACACCGCTTCCCCATTTTAGAGAAAACGGTGGCCCGCATTGCTCTGGCTTTAGTTATGGGCGGCACGGTTGGCAATCTCATCGACCGCCTGACACCGAATCTTGGGGGGGTGACCGATTTCGTCAGCGTGGCCATCTGGCCATCTTTTAATGTGGCTGATTCCGCGATAACGGTGGGGATTATCCTGCTGGCCTATTCCCTGATTTTTCTGACCAGAACTGAGAAACAGTAATCAAGGTAGTTTAACTACACAGCTCTTTACGAGGTGAGTGCCTAAGAGAGGCGAAGCCTCTCTTCTAAATTCTTTCCCCCTCTCCGGGAGAGGTAGATGAAGTTTCTTGCATGAGGGGGGAAACAGGGGGTGAGGTTGGCGACTTGGTAAACAACGCCAGGACATATAATCTGGTCGTAGACGAGCCAGGGGCTCGCCTAGACAAGTTTGTGAGTGAAAGATGCCCGGAACTCTCCCGAACCCAGGCCCAGAAGCTCATTACCGATGGCCTCATCACTGTCAACGACCATCCGGCCAGGTCAGGGCTTAAACTGGCCACGGGCGATAGAATCACGATTGAACTCCCGCCCCCACCGCCCAGCTCACTTTCACCCGAGGCAATCCCACTAAAGATTGTCTACGAGGATGACGACCTTCTGGTTATCGACAAACCGGCCGGGCTGACGGTGCACCCTGCTCCCGGTCACCCCAACCACACTCTGGTGAACGCTATTCTGTCCCATCTGTCTGAGTTACCTGAAACCGATGATTGGCGCCGACCAGGCATTGTGCACCGGTTGGACAAAGATACTTCCGGCCTGATGCTGGTCGCCAAAAATAACGCCGCTCATCGGAATCTGACCGAGCAGTTCCGGTCTCGTTCCGTGGTTAAGAGCTATCTGGTACTAGTTCAAGGGCACCTGACTCCGCCCGACGGCATTATTGAGGCACCGATTGGTCGTGACCAAGGGCACCGGGAACGCATGGCAGTGGTGGCCGCCGGCCACGGTCGTGAAGCCCGGACTCATTATCATGTGGTCAGGTATATTGGCAACTATACCCTGCTTGAGGTCGGACCCGAGACCGGCCGTACCCACCAGATACGGGTGCACCTGGCCGCCATTGGCTATCCGGTGGTTGGGGATGCCGTCTATGGTGTGAAGTCAATTCATCTCTCTCGCCAGTTCCTTCACGCTGCCCGACTGGGCTTTTATCTGCCCGCTACCGGTGAATTTGTGGAGTTCCAGGCCGAGCTCCCCCCCGACTTAACGCGGGCACTGAAGGAAATCGGCTAGACTTGCCTTCCTCCTGCTTTTTTGCTAAATTAGATATGGTTCACGGGGCTGTAGCTCAATTGGGAGAGCGCTTGAATGGCATTCAAGAGGTAGGGGGTTCGAATCCCCCCAGCTCCACCAAAGGTCACTTTTGCAAAGCTCTATTCCTCCACCCCCTTCTTCGCCTCCTCCCAGTGGTGACCCCATCCCCTGTATCCCCTTCCCCTTAGTAAGGGAAGGGGAAGAAAAAGAAAGAGGGGCTTCGCCCCTCTTAGACGCTCGGTAGGGGCTTGAATCTGCTCGGCTCCACCAGTGGTATCAATAGGCACAACTGAGAATTGGAACTGGACCCTGCTAAATCTTCATTCTTCGGGATAGATTTCTTTCAGAGCAGCTACTTCCAACACTTCCCACCAATCGAGCGACCCAAAATCCAAGGGATGCTCTGCTGGTAGCCAGTGGAACCGAAATCTTATGCTGAGCGTCTCCCCATTTCTGGCATCTTTGAGGTCGGATGTCAATAGTGGACACCAAGCTTTTCATGCTGCCAGTAACCCGGC
>CAYGYD010000039.1:0-14203 GCA_964354005.1 uncultured Dehalococcoidales bacterium
AACCGGTGGATAGGGGTTTTGCAGACCCCCGCCTTAACCACTTGGCTACGTCGCCCCGGGGAAATGTCTACTTTCTGCCGGACCCGTCCCTTGAGTCCCCATAGGATGCCGCCGTGGCATCCTGCGCCCTATTATAACGCTCACTATACCCGCTGTGCAAGTGTGAGCTACCCCCGCCATGTCCCAGGGCTAGTTCAGATGGATTGGTGCCACATCCCGGCCCCATGTTTGGTCAGTCTTCGCCGGTAAATACCCCATCCCCTTGAATCCCCTTCCCCTTCAAAAGGGGAAGGGGAAGATTTCTGCAAGAGAGGCTTTGCCTCTCTTTGACTCTCCTATTCCAGAGTCTGGTGTAGGGTGTTTAAGAGGGACTGTGCCGCCCCTCTTTCTAATTTTTCTCCCCCTTCGCCTTATGGGTTGAGGCATAGCTTCGCCCTTGACTGGCTGAGCAATTAGATGTTAATCTTCAGAGTAATTTGATAAAGGAGAATTAGAGATGGATTTGAGCAAGTTTTCACTAACGGGCAAAGTAGCGCTGGTAACCGGCGGCAGCCGGGGTATTGGTCGGGCCATTGCTCTGACCTTTGCCGAGGCCGGAGCCAATGTCGTGGTCAGCGCCCGGAAGCTTCCAGAACTGGAGGAGGTCGCCAAGGAAATCAAGGCGAAGGGCCGGAAAGCCTTGGCCGTCGCCTCACATGTCGCCAAACCGGAAGATTCCAAGAACCTAATTGAAAAAGTGAAATCGGAGTTTGGTCGACTCGACATTCTGGTGAATAATGCTGGCACCAATCCTTACTTTGGCCCTTTAATTGATGCTGAGGAGTGGGCCTGGGATGTTACCATGAATGTCAACCTAAAGGGCCCGTTCCTGCTGGGTCAGATGGCCGCTAAAATAATGAGAGAGCAGGGTGGCGGCAACATCATCAATACTGCCTCGGCGGCCGGTCTCAGAGCGAGCAATCTGAACATCTATAGTGTGACCAAGGCTGGTTTAATCATGCTGACTCAGGTCATGGCCAAGGAGTGGGGGCAGTATAACATTAGGGTCAACGCTGTGGCCCCCGGCGTCATTGAGACCCGACTAAGCGAGATGTTGTGGAAGGGGCCGGCCGGTGAAGCCGCCGCGCAGGGTGCCGCGCTGGGTCGTCTCGGTGTGCCTGACGATGTGGCTGGGCTGGCTCTTTTCCTGGCCTCGGATGCTTCTAACTACATCACGGGTGAGGTCATCCTGGTAGATGGTGGCGCCCATGTTGGTTCGGCTTCCTATCCGGGCTAACGACGGGGTATACACCATCAGAAAGAGGCCACCCAACTATCCGGCGTAGCCATGTTCGTCTGACTACGGCTTAGAAGTCGGGGAATACAACTCAAGGGGGGAGACCAAGTAACAATGGTCTCCCCCCTTTATATTAAGCACCACGGTATGGACGAGGGTTGTCTCTCACTTATCTCCGGCTACCAGTTCTTGAGGGAGAGCACAAGTTTGTTTCTAAAGCGCGGCAATTGACCGGCGTTTTAGAGGGGCTTCGCCACTGGAGTTGAAAGGGGTGTTTAAGAGGGGCTTCGCCCCTCTTTTTTTATTTGTGCTCCCTCTCCTTGCAGGAGAGGGAGCAGATTACCAACCGACCTGATAGATATATGTGGCGGAGACTTTCAGAGGCGGCGAGAAAATGGCTGATAGGGTCTTGACAAAGTCGTCGAGATATGATAGTCTTATGGCATACAGCAACCGATTACCGTATGCCATAAGATAGAGGGTGCCCGTTATGAGAAGGATATATGTTAAGGAAGAGGTCTGCATTGGCTGTTGTCTCTGTGCAGTCTACTGCCAGCTCAAACACTCCGAATCCAAGGACCTGGTCAAGGCTTTCAAGAAGGAATTCCCGCGACCACTAGCGCGTCTGAGGCTGGAGAAAAGGGGGGCGGTCTCATTCTCAGTGCGCTGTCAGCATTGTGACGACTCCCCTTGCGTCTATGCCTGCCTCACCGGCGCGTTGAGTCGCGACCCGGAGACCGGCCTGGTCAATGTCAATAGGGAAAAGTGTATCGGCTGCTGGACCTGTATTCTGACCTGCCCCTTCGGGGCCATCAAGCAGGATACCGACTATGGCAAGATTGCCAAGTGTGACGCCTGTACTGGTGAGGAGGTGCCGGCCTGCGTGGCCAACTGCCCGAATGAGGCGCTGGTCTGCTTTGAGGCCGGCGAGCGTCAAAAGTCTGAGAGAAAAGAATGATTGCCATAATTGATTACGGCGCCGGCAATTTGCGGAGCGTGGTTAACGCCATTACTCGGTTGGGCTACCACCCGAAGATAACCAATAGCCCTGATGAAGTGATGGCGGCCCAGGCGGTGATTTTGCCCGGTGTGGGCGCCGCCGCCGATACCATGACTAACCTGAAGAAACTGGGGCTAGTCAAGCCGATTTGCCAGCTTATTGCCGAGGGTCACCCTTTTCTGGGTGTCTGTATTGGACTGCAGATTTTGTTTGATGGCACTGAGGAAGGTGGCTGGCACGAATGCCTGGGCATCATTGGGGGTCGGGTGCGGCGACTGCCGGCGGGATTAAAAGTGCCGCATATGGGGTGGAATCAAGTGAAACCGAAATACCCTCACCCCGTCTTTGCTGGTGTGCCAGATGGTGCCGACTTTTATTTTGTCCACAGTTACTATGTTGAGCCGGAGGATAAATCACTGATTGCCGGCGAGACGGAGTATGGCATCCCGATATGCAGTGTGGTTGCTCGTGGCAGCAATCTGATTGCCACCCAGTTTCACCCGGAAAAGAGCGGCGAGGTGGGGCTTAAGCTCTACGACAATTTCATCAGACTGGCACTGGGCAGGGAATCAGTCACCGGCAGGTAAGGCAGGAATATTATGGCTAAGAAAGACAAAGCCAAATACCTGATTATCGGTAACTCGGCGGGCGCGATTGGTGCGGCCGAGGCTATTCGTGAAATGGATAAGGTTGGGACGGTGACCATGGTCTCGGCTGAGCCCTACCCCACCTACTCCCGTCCCCTCATCTCGGAGTACCTGGCCGAGGGGCGGCCGCTGGAGCAGATGCTGTTCCGCCCGGCTGATTTCTACGAGAAGAAGAACATCCAGGCTATCCTGGGTCAAGCCGTGAAGCGGCTTGACGCTGCCGCCCATACTGTTGAACTGGATGACGGCCGCAGAATTGCCTGGGATAAGTTGCTGCTGGCTACGGGCGGTCTTCCGATTGTTCCGGAGATTGAGGGCATCAGAAGGGAAGGCGTTTTTACCTTCACCACGCTGGATGACGCCAAGGCAATTGACGAGTTTTTGCATCAATACCCGAAGCGAGCCGTCAGGGCGGTGGTCATCGGTGGCGGTCTCATCGGGGTGAGTGTAACCGAAGCCCTGGTGAAGCGAGGGGTTGCAGTGACCATCGTGGAGATGAAAGACAGGGTCTTGAACACCATCCTTGATGAGGGAGCCTCGGCGCTGGAGGCGGAAGCGCTGAAGGGGGCGGGGGTGGAAACTGTCACCAACCACACGGTAGCCAAGGTCAGCAGCTATCTGGGCGGGGCGGCTACGGGCGTGACGCTGGATGACCGGCGGCCCATCCCCTGCGAGCTGGTGATCGTAGCCATTGGTGTACGACCCCGCATTGAGCTGGTGACTGGCACTGGAATTAAGGTGAATCGGGGCATCGTTATCGACCGCCAGATGGCTACTTCCTGTCCCGATGTTTATGCCTGCGGCGATGTCGCTGAGGCTTACGATTTCATCTATGGGGAAAACCGACTTACCCCCATTTGGCCCAATGCCTATATCGGCGGTCGGGTGGCCGGCTTCAATATGGCTGGTGTCGCCAGAGAGTATCCCGGTGGCACCGCCATGAACTCCCTCAAATATTTCGGATTAGCCGCCGTTTCGGCCGGTCTGGTGACTCCTCCTGATGACAGCTATGAAGTGCTGAGTCGGAAATATAACCAGACCTACAAGAAGGTAATCCTGAAGGATGGTTTTGTGGTCGGGATGGTCTTTGTCAACGATATTGAGAAATCGGGCATCATCTTCAATCTGATGAAAGACAGAGTGCCGGTTGACGGCTTCAAGAAGACACTGGTCACCGATGATTTCGGACTGGCCTGTCTTCCGGAAGCCCTCTGGCGGCCACGGTTAGAAGTGCCATCTCAGCAAAGGGTCTCAACAGAGGTCGCCAGGGAGAAACTTGAGGAAGCCATTGTTGGTGAATGAGGGAGTACTATGCGAGGAGGGCAACGATGAAAAACCTGCAATCAATTAACAACCCATACGGTGACGACAAGGTGATTGACGCCTGTTCCGTATTCGGGGCGATGGACACTTCGGGAAGAAGGTTCATGGGTGAAGGTGTCCTCCGGGCGATTGCCAATATGCACGACCGCGGCAATGGGCTGGGTGGTGGATTTGCCATTTACGGCATCTATCCGGAGTACGCTGACCTCTATGCCTTCCATATTATGTACCTAAGTCCAGAGGGGCAGCGGCAGACGGAAGAGTTCCTGCGGGAGAAATTCAAGCTCTTCCATGATGAGGAAATACCCACCCGCCCAACAGAGGGAATCGTCAACCCACCCATCGTCTGGCGCTACTTTCTGTCTGTTGATGGTCACTGCAATGGTGACAAGTCAGACGATGACTATGTCGTCGACCGGGTGATGGAAATCAACACCAAGCTGACTGACAGCTTTGTCTTTTCCAGCGGCAAGGATATGGGTGTCTTTAAGGGCGTGGGCTATCCCGAGCAGATAGCCGACTACTTTTGCCTGGAGCAATATGAAGGTTATCTGTGGACAGCGCACGGTCGGTTCCCCACCAACACCCCTGGCTGGTGGGGCGGGGCGCATCCGTTCTGTATCCTCGACTGGACGGTGGTGCATAATGGTGAGATTTCGTCCTACGGGATAAACCGACGCTATCTGGAGCAGTTTGGCTATCACTGCACCATGCAGACTGATACTGAGGTAATTGCCTACGCCGTCGACCTGCTGGTACGGAAACACGACCTGCCGGTGGAGATTGCCGCCAAGATTCTGGCACCACCTTTCTGGAACGAGATTGAGCGTCGGTCACCGGTGGAACAAAAGCTATTGCGGACACTGCGCCAAGTCTATGGCAGTCTGCTGTTAAACGGTCCATTCACGGTAATTATTGCCCATCACGGCGAAATGATTGGCCTGACCGACCGCATCCGGCTCCGCCCGCTCACCGTGGGGGTGAAGGGTGATATGCTCTATCTCTCGTCAGAGGAGTCGGCCATTCGCCTGGTCTGCCCTGACCTGGAGCGGGCCTGGATTCCCATGGGCGGGGAGCCAATTATCGGTCGGCTGAGAGTGCCGCTTCAGCCAGCAGCCGTGGCGGCGGGAGTGAGGTAGCTCAATGCTGACCAAGCGGATTATCCCTTGCCTGGATGTCAAGGGGGGACGGGTGGTCAAAGGGAGAAGTTTTGTGGACTTGCGTGATGCTGGCGACCCGGTAGAGTTGGCCGATTTTTACTACCGGGAGGGCGCCGATGAGCTGGTCTTCCTAGACATCACGGCTACTCCCGAGGGGCGGGACACCATGGTGGAGGCTATTGAACGCATTTCGGAGAAAGTGTTTATGCCGCTCACTGTTGGTGGTGGCCTGCGCACCATCACCGACATGCGGCGCATGCTGATGGCCGGGGCGGATAAGGTTTCCGTCAATAGTGCCGCTGTGCTTAACCCCCAATTGATTAGTGAGGGCGCTGAGAAATTTGGCAGCCAGTGCATCGTGGTGGCCATCGATGCTAAACGAGTCGAGAACAGCCGGCGCCGCTGGGAGGTTTATATTTACAGTGGTCAGCGGGCCACCGGCTTTGACGCTCTCGACTGGGCTAAAAAGACGGTGGCGCTGGGGGCGGGGGAGATACTGCTGACCAGCATGGATGCCGATGGCCATCGGGCAGGATATGACATTGAGCTTACCCGGGCCATTTCTGAGTCAGTCAGTGTGCCGGTTATTGCCAGCGGTGGCGCCGGCACACTGGAAGACCTCTATCAGGCTCTAATCGCCGGCAAGGCGGACGCCGTTCTGGCGGCGAGCATCTTCCATTACGGTGATTATTCCATTCGAGAAACGAAGGAGTATCTAGCAAAAAAAGGGATTCCGGTGCGGATTTGAGAATGTAGAAATAACCTCTTCCCCTTTATCCCCCTCTCCTTAAGAAGGAGAGGGGGAGGAGAATTAAGAGAGGGGCTTTGCCCCTCTCAGACACCCGCAAGGGGATGCTTGAAGAGGCTCTGCCTCTCTCAGGCGCCGGCCAAAGGGGGGATTAAAAGGGACGAAGTCCCTTTAGAAAAATCTCTTCCCTCTCCCCTTCATGAGGGGAGAGGGACAAAGGGTGAGGGGTTGTTTAAACAATAGGGGAAACAAATATGAAGACCTATTTACCAGCGAAGTTTTTGGTGGAAAGAGACGCGGAGCGGTGCATCCAGTGTCAGGTGTGCACCAACCAGTGTACCTTTGATGTTCACTATTATGACGCCGATGATAACGAGGTGAAGAGTCGGGACGAGAACTGCGTGGGCTGCCATCGCTGTGTGGTCTTCTGCCCCACTCGGGCGCTCACGATTCGAGGCAATGCCTTGGACTACCGGGAAAATTACAATTGGCGACCGGAGGTGATTGAGGACATCATCAAGCAGGCGGAGACCGGCGGTATGCTCCTAACCGGCATGGGTAGTGACAAGGGGCACAAGATTTACTGGGACCATCTAGTGCTCAATGCCAGCCAGGTGACGAACCCGTCCATCGACCCGCTGCGTGAGCCGATGGAACTGGCTACCTATCTCGGGCGTAAGCCAGATAAGGTGGAGATTGACCGGAATACCCTCAGTCTAAAGACTGAACTGCCCACCCAGGTCAGGCTGGAAGTCCCGGTCATGTTCGCTGCCATGTCCTACGGCGCTGTCAGTCTTAATGTGCACGAGTCCCTCGCCCGGGCGGCCACTGAAATGGGCACCCTGTGGAATACCGGTGAAGGTGGACTTCACCCCAAACTGTATAGGTATGGCCCCAATACCATCGTCCAGGTGGCCTCGGGACGCTTCGGTGTCCAGCCGGAGTACCTGAATATCGCCCAGGTGGTTGAGATTAAGATTGGTCAGGGCGCCAAGCCGGGCATCGGCGGGCACCTCCCGGGAGAAAAGGTAAGTGCTGAGGTCTCGCTGACCCGGATGATTCCGCAGGGGACGGACGCTCTGTCGCCAGCGCCCCAGCACGATATCTACTCTATTGAAGACCTGGCTCAACTCGTGTATGCCTTGAAGGAAGCGACCAACTACACCAAACCCATCTCGGTGAAAATCGCCGCCGTTCACAATTCTGCCGCCATCGCCAGCGGTATGGTGCGGGCGGGCGCTGATATTATTGTCCTTGATGGTATTAGAGGAGCCACCGGAGCCGCGCCCAAGATTATCCGTGACAATGTTGGCATCCCGATTGAGATGGCGCTGGCGTCCGTGGACGCTCGCTTGAGGCAGGAGGGCATCCGTAATCAAGCTTCAATTGTGGTCTCCGGCGGCATCAGGAATAGCGGCGATGTAGCTAAAGCCATCGCCCTGGGTGCGGATGCGGTCTATATCGGCACGGCGGCCTTGATTGCCCTCGGCTGCACCGTCTGCCAGCAGTGCCATACCGGCAAGTGTGCCTGGGGTATCTGCACCAGCGACCTGGCCCTGACCAAGAGGATTAACCCGGATATCGGCGCCCGGCGACTGGCTAATCTCCTCCGCGGGTGGAGCCTGGAGCTGAAGGACATTCTGGGCGGTATGGGCGTCAATGCTCTGGAGAGCCTGCGGGGCAATCGCCTGCACCTGAGGGGTATTGGCCTGACCGACACCGAGCTGGAAATCCTGGGAGTAAGGATGGCCGGGGACTGAAATGGCCAAGAAATTGACCAAACAAATCGTGAAAATCGATGCCACCAGGCTTCACTACCGGGAGCTCAACGCCCGGTTGAGAGAAGTTGTGGCCGGTGGAGCTGATAAGATTGAACTCTACAACGTCTGCGGCCAGAGGTATATTGGCACCGACCTGAACAAGCCGGTGGAAATTCATGTCTTTGGGACGCCGGGCAATGATTTGGGCGCTTTTATGAATGGTCCGAGGATTATCGTGCAGGGTAACGCCCAGGATGGCTGCGGTAATACCATGAATGAGGGCGAGATTATCATTCACGGCCACGCCGGCGATATTCTGGGCCTGTCGGCTCGCGGTGGCAAAATCTTCGTCCGGGAGGATGTGGGTTACCGGGTTGGCATCCACATGAAGGAATACCGGGAGAAACGGCCGGCGGTGGTCATTGGCGGCACAGCCCAGGACTTTCTCGGCGAATATATGGCCGGCGGCGTTCTGATTCTGCTGGGCTTAACTTTAGGTCAAGAAGAAAACCACAAAGCCCGGTTTATCGGTACCGGCATGCACGGCGGCGTCATTTACCTGAGCGGTAGCGTTGAGAGCTATCAACTGGGCAAAGAAGTGGGCATGGCTGAACTGGAGGAGAAGGACTACCAGGTTCTCCGCCAGTTCGTGGGCGAGTTCGCCACTCACTTCAAGCTGGATGCCGGGGAGATATTGAAACACAAGTTTATCAAGCTCTTCCCTCTTTGGCTCCGACCGTACGGTCGGCTTTATGCCTACTAGAGGTTGCTCAAACTACCTTGTGTGGTGAAACCGGGCCCCGGCTGTTTAGATAGGAGCAGGCTTGTTCAATATATTGGTTATCGCTCAGGAAGATAGGTCAGCAGTTGAGCTCAGTTCAGGATTGGCTGAGCATGGTTTCATCTGTGCCGTGATGACGGGCGGCAACGCAGCTATTGAGCCGGTCAGTGAGTCAGCCCCCGACCTGGTGCTGGTGGCGGCCGATAGCTATTCCAGGGTGCAGGAACTTACCCGGGGAGTAAAAGAGGCGAGACCATTGCCGGTGGTGGCTCTGGTGCATCGGGAAACGCTGGATAGCCTTGATGGTCATCTGGACGCAGTGGATGACTTCGTGACTGCCCCCTACGATATCCACGAGTTGGTGCTGAGGCTAAGGCGACTCCTCCACCAAACCGACATTAGTGATAACAGTGACCTCATCAAGTGTGGCGACCTGGTGATAGATACCGTCAAGTATGAAGTTTCCGTGGCTGGCCACCGTATAATGTTGACCTTCAAGGAGTACGAGCTACTCAAGTTCTTGGGCACTAATCGAGGTCGGGTCTTTACCCGTGAGGCCCTGCTCGATAAGGTCTGGGGTTATGACTACTACGGCGGTGACCGGACGGTAGATGTCCACATCCGGCGATTGCGGAGCAAGATTGAAGACTCAACACACTCCTTTATTGAGACAGTACGCAATATTGGCTACCGGTTCAGGAAAGATGTAACACAAATTTAACCTGCCTGAAATCTGTTGGAAACAATATGAGATTAGACTGGAGGCATCTAGGGTGAGGAGGTCTTAGATGTCTATCAATTCTGGGGATACTGCCTGGCTTCTGGTCTCATCCGCTCTGGTCATGCTGATGACCCCCGGCGTGGCTCTCTTCTATGGTGGCATGGTGAGAAGAAAGAATATCCTTTCTACGATCATGATGAGCTTTGCTATTCTGGCTCTGGTTGGTCTACTCTGGGTGCTGTATGGTTACAGCTTAAGCTTTGGCCCGGATAAGTGGCACCTTATCGGGGGGTTGGACTTTGTCGGTCTGCGGCAGGTAGGCCAGGAGCCGTCATCGGTATATGCCACCACGGTGCCCCACCTGGCTTTCATGATATTTCAGGCTATGTTCGCTATAATTACGGTAGCCCTGATTACCGGGGCCGTCGTCGAGCGGATAAAGTTTGGTGCTCTCCTCATCTTTTCGCTACTGTGGCTAACTCTGGTCTACTGTCCGGTGGCTCACTGGGTTTGGGGTAGTGGCGGCTGGCTGGCTAAATTAGGCACTCTTGACTTTGCCGGTGGTTCCGTTGTGCATCTCAATGCCGGTGTCTCGGCTCTAGCTCTGGTTATGCTGCTGGGCCGGCGCCGGGGCTTTCCGGACCACCCCATGGAGCCAAACAATATCCCCATGGTGGCGATGGGGGCCGGTCTCCTCTGGTTCGGCTGGTTTGGCTTCAATGCCGGCAGCGCCTTGACCTCCGGTGGCCTGGCCGCCAGCGCCTTTGTCGCCACCAATACTGCGGCGGCGGCCGCCGCTTTTACCTGGATGATGATTAGCTGGCTCCACCGCCGTCCAACTATTCTCGGCACAGTTACCGGGGCGGTGGCCGGGCTGGCTACTATAACTCCGGCCGCTGGTTTTGTGACACCCCTGGCGGCTATTCCCATAGGCATCGCGGCAGCTATTGCCTGCTACTATAGTTTGGTACTGTTTAAGACAAAACTTGGCTTCGACGATTCCCTGGATGTGTTCGCCGTTCACGGCATCGGTGGTCTCTTGGGAATGCTGTCAGTCGGCATCTTCGCCAGCGTGGCCGTCAATTCATCCGGGGCCGATGGTTTGCTTTTGGGTAACGGAGCACAGTTCTTAAGACAGTTGCTCGGTGTTGTTACGGTTGGGGCTTACGCCTTCGGGGTCACCTGGATTTTGGGGAAAATAGTGGATGTTACTATCGGGCTGAGAGTCGGCGAGACTGAGGAAACTTTAGGCCTGGATATATCACAGCACGGAGAAAGAGCCTACGGAGGAGAACTCCGATGAAAAAGATAGAGGCTATCATCCGGGAAGAGAAATTGGAGGCGGTGAAGTCGGCGCTGGAGAAAAGTGGTTACTTCGGCATGACAGTGAGCGAGGTGAGCGGACGAGGTCGGCAGGGCGGGCTGTTTCTACAGTGGCGGGTGGGGGAATACCGCGTTGACTTACTACCCAAGCTCAAAATTGAGGTGGTGGTGCTGGATGAGGATGTGCCCAGAACAGTCAACGCCATTGTTACCACCGCCCGCACCGGTGAAATTGGTGATGGTAAGATATTCATTCTCCCGGTGGAGAATGCCGTGCGCGTCCGGACCGGTGAGGACGGTGACAACGCTATCTGAGAAATGGAGGTAGAGATTATTGTAAACACAAGCTGGGACGGGATGCCGAAAATTCACTACAAAATCTGAGAAAAAAGGGAGAAAAACAGTATGACAAGCAAGAAAAGTCGAGAAGAGGCCAAGGAATATGTCCTGAAGATGGCCAAAGAGCACGATGTTAAGTTCATTCGTATGTGGTTTAGTGATATCCTTGGTATGCTGAAGAGTTTTGCCATCACCGTGGAGGAACTGGAGGGAGCCCTGAAGGAGGGAATGGGGTTTGATGGCTCGTCAATCGAAGGCTTTGCCCGGATTGACGAAAGTGATATGGTGGCCATGCCCGACCCAGACACTTTCCAGCTATTACCCTGGCGGCCCCGGGAGCACCATGCCGTGGCACGGATGTTCTGCGACATACTGAGACCGGGCGGCGAGCCTTTTGAAGGCGACCCAAGGTATGTCCTGAAGCGGAACCTGAAACGGGCGGCCGATAAGGGCTATACCTACTATGTGGGGCCGGAGCTGGAGTACTTTTACTTCAAGGACAGCAAGGGGACTGAATGCCTTGATGCCGGTGGCTACTTTGATATGACGCCCCTGGATGCGGCCACTGACCTGAGACGGGAAACCGTGCTGACCCTGGAGGAGATGGGTATCGGTGTAGAATATTCCCACCATGAGGTGGCCACCAGCCAGCATGAAATAGACATGAGATATACCGATGCCCTGACCATGGCCGATAGCGTGATGACCTACCGCCTGGTGGTCAAGCAAATCGCCCTTTCACACGATGTCTATGC
This sequence comes from uncultured Dehalococcoidales bacterium, assembly GCA_964354005.1. Taxonomy (GTDB): domain Bacteria; phylum Chloroflexota; class Dehalococcoidia; order Dehalococcoidales; family UBA2162; genus CAVSBN01. The sequence continues at coordinate 11,834 of CAYGYD010000039.1, forward strand.
CACCTTCATGCCCAAACCCGTCTTCGGTATTAATGGCAGCGGCATGCATGTCCACCAGTCACTATTCCAGGGCGACAGCAATGCCTTTTTCGACCCGAATGACAAGTATTTCCTCTCCAAGACGGCAAAGAGTTTTATCGCCGGGCTATTAAAACATGCCCCGGAAATCACGGCCGTCACCAGCCAGTGGGTCAATTCCTATAAAAGACTTGTCCCCGGCTACGAGGCACCGGTCTACCTCTCCTGGGCACGGCGCAACCGTGCCGACCTCATCCGTGTCCCCGAGTACAAGCCCGGTCAAGAAAAGGCAACCAGAATTGAATTTCGCTCACCTGACCCGGCCTGCAATCCTTACCTGTCCTTCGCCGTAATGCTGGCGGCCGGGCTGGAAGGAATTGAGAAAGGCTTACAGCCGCCAGAGCCCGTAGAAGAAAATGTCTACGAGATGACCGAAGAGGAGCGGAAGAAGCGGGGCGTCGGCACCTTACCGGCCAGCCTCTGGGAAGCCGTTCAGCTTACGGAAAAGAGTGAACTGGTGCGCAAAGCCCTCGGCGACCATGTCTTCGAGGCTTTCATCCAGAACAAGAAGATTGAGTGGGACCAGTACCGCACGCAGGTGACAGACTATGAGCTCAGGAGGTATTTGCCCATCCTGTGAATGTAGTATAATGAAATTACTATGGCGGGACCTAGCGGTATGCGGCAACTACGGCTTGGTCTGGCGCAGGTCAATACCACCGTAGGTGACTTTGCGGGTAATACGCAGAAGATACTGAATATCACCGCTCAAGCCAAGTCCCTGAGGGTCGACCTGCTCGCTTTCCCGGAACTGGCCATCTGCGGCTATCCGCCCGAGGACCTCCTGTTCAAACCGCAGTTTATCCAGGAGAACCTGCGTTCCCTGCAAAAGGTGGTTGAAGGTTCCTCCGGGATGAGTGTTGTCGTGGGCTTCGTCGATGCCAAGGCAGACATCTATAACGCTGCGGCTATTATCCATGACGGCAAACTCGTCGGCGTCTACCATAAGATGTACCTGCCCAACTACGGCGTTTTTGATGAGAACCGTTACTTCCAGGCGGGCCGCGAGTGTGCTGTCTATACCATCGCCGACGTTGGTGTGGGCATCAATATCTGCGAGGACATCTGGTACGAGGCTGGCCCTGCCACCATTCAGGCTTATTCCGGGGCGGAGGTCATCGTCAATATCAGTGCCTCACCCTATCACTTCGGCAAGGGTTCCCAGCGGGAGAAGATGCTGGCGACCCGTGCAGCCGATAATGTGGCCATCTTTGCCTATATCAATCTGATTGGCGGGCAGGATGAGCTGGTCTTTGACGGTAATAGCCTGATACTGGACGAGAAGGGGCAGGTCATTGCCCGGGGCAAGCAGTTTGAGGAGGACCTGATTGTCGCCGACCTGAATGTAGAGTCTATCTTTCTCACTCGCCTCCACGACCCCCGCTGGCGTAAGGAGACTCTGGCGCTGGAAGAAAGTCGCTGCCCCCGAATAGTAGTGTCGGAAGCGCCGACGGCTGGTGCCAAGCCGCCATTGCCGGCCAGGCAGGTCGAGATACGCGGCTTTCCTAGCGAAGTCTATGACGCTCTGGTGCTGGGCACACGCGACTATGTCCTCAAGAACGGCTTCAAGAAGGTGCTGATTGGGCTTTCCGGAGGCATTGATTCCAGCTTGGTGGCCACGGTGGCCGTTGATGCGCTGGGCAAGGAAAATGTGGTCGGGGTAGCTATGCCCTCGCGCTTTTCCTCTTCCGGCAGTCTCTCGGATGCCTCTCTGCTGGCCAAGAACCTCGGGATTAAACTTTACATTATCTCCATTGAGCCGGCGTTCAAAGCGTACCTGGAGATGCTGTCTGATGCATTTAAGGGGACCGAACCCAGTGTAGCGGAGGAAAACATGCAGGCTCGCGTCCGGGGTAATATCCTGATGGCGCTCTCTAATAAATTCGGCTGGCTGGTCCTGAATACCGGCAATAAGAGCGAGCTGGCTACCGGCTATACCACGCTCTACGGAGATATGGCCGGCGGCTTTGCCGTCATCAAGGATATGCCCAAGACCATGGTCTACGAGATGACCAAATACCGTAACTCACGGGCCGAGTTTGACCTAGTGCCGACCGCCATCATTGACAAGGTGCCCTCGGCTGAACTGAGGCCGAACCAGAAGGACTCTGATACGCTGCCGTTGTACGAAGTGCTTGACCAGGTTATCACGGCCTATGTTGAGGAAGATAAGAGCATTGAGCAGATTGTGGCCATGGGCATTCCCGAAGAAGTGGTCAAGCGGGCCGCCCGCCTGGTCGATAACAGCGAGTACAAGCGCCGCCAGGCACCACCCGGCATCAAGATAACCCC
>CAYGYD010000040.1:0-13978 GCA_964354005.1 uncultured Dehalococcoidales bacterium
TAGCGTTTCGTGCAGTCAAAGTCTCAAGTCGCAAGAAGCAGATATCGTCTTTGTGCCATACGAATAAGGGCGAAAATAGTAACTATGATTATGACAAGCACAAGATCTTGACAGGTCTGGTATTCTTCTGTTAGAATCCCGAATTAAATCAAGCGATTGATAGACCATTGAGCGCTTGATAGAAGACCAAGTCGAAAGCTAATGTCATCTCTAGAAGGAGCATTTGGAAGGTGCGGGATACTCAAAACAAGAACAATCGGAATGACTATGCCTCGAGGCAACAGCAAATAATCAAAGTGGCCTCGCGACTCTTCGTAAAGAATGGCTATCACAAGACTACCGTACGAGAGATCGCTCGTGAGAGCGGACTCACCGTTGGCACGCTGTACCACTATTTCAGTTCAAAAGAAGAGATACTGACGCTTGTTCTGGAAAGAACATCTAAGGCTACAAATCGTATTGCCCAGGAGACAGAAGAGGTACTCTCGCAATTGGGACCGACGCAAGCCCTGCGTTTGGCCATCGAGAAGTATTTCTCTGCGGTAAACAATAGTCAGGATCAGATTCTATTTTGGTATCATGACACACGCGCTTTATCGCGGGATCAACGTAGGGAACTTCTCGGGAATGAAGGGCTTCTCGCCGAGATTTTCAACAGGGCGCTGATTGCGGGCTGTAAAGCAGGTGAGTTCAGAGAGCACGACACAGTGTTGATGTCGCATAACATTATCGTTCTAGGTGACATGTGGGCTTTTAGGCGATGGTTTCTACGCGACCATTATGGTTTTGAAGAATATCTGAAGAAACAGGCCGATATGATATTGTCGGCAATATCCAACGAAGTGCCGGTGAGTTTTCGAGAATCAGAGGCAAGGTCCACGAGAGGAATGTGAGCCCCCATAAGGAAAGGCGGATAAAAATAGCCATGAACGTTTGAGCAAGACTCATAGAAAACAGAGAGCCCTATTAGAAAGATTGCTGAGGTCTTGGGGGGCAGTGCTCTTACTTATGTACTGAAGAGTGAGAACCCTGAGGGCACTGGAATCATAAAGGAGCCGCCGACTTGACTAGGCGTTGAACACGGTAACGGTAAGCTGAAAGAGGGGACGTCAGAGCTGGCTAACCGGGAACGCAGCTAGACCACTGAGCTCGAGAAGGAGCAGCCTAGGTGCCTCCCTGCGATGCGGGCAAAGAAACACTGTGTACGCCGCCACGGCTTAGTTAGAGTCTTGATCGTTCGGAAAGGAGAATGGCCATGAGCAAGTCGGACCTTGCTGGGAAAGCGCAAACCGTTCTAGGACTTATCTCGCCGCAGTCGTTGGGTATTACTTTGACACACGAACACCTGTTTGTCGATCTGAGCATCGGACTAAGGCGTATGGGCAATGAACCCAGCGAGGCGACCGTAAGGGAGCTCTTCTACCAGAAGGTTACCCCCGAGAACCGATGGTGGATTAACTATCATCCCACCACTAATCTGGACAACTTAGTGCTGCAAAATGAAGAGATAGCCACGAGAGAAGCGTTATTTTACAGGCATGCTGGTGGCGGTAGTCTCGTCGATGCGAGCAACTCATGCATGGCTCGGGATGCCCTCGCCTTGGCACGCGTGTCTCGGGCCACGGGACTGAATATTATCATGGGATCAGGATACTATGTTCCGAGTACGTACCCCACCGATATGGACAGTAAAACCGAGGAGGAAATCTGCGAGGAGATTGTGTGTGATGTGACAGTGGGTGTGGGAGATACTGGCATCCGTGCGGGTATAATCGGCGAGATAGGCTGCGACTGGCCATTGTCGGACAACGAACGAAAGGTACTGCGCGCCGCGGCAAAGGCTCAGCAAGTTACCGGTGCACCGCTGAGCGTACACCCAGGCCGTGATGCCAAGGCGCCTCTGGAGATAGTGGAGATACTGATCAAGTCTGGGGCTGACATAAGGCGTACCGTCATATGTCACATAGATCGGACGCTAACGAGGGCAGAGGACCGCCGCAAGCTAGCCGAAACGGGCTGCTATCTGGAATATGACCTGTTCGGCCAGGAAGGATACTATTTCGTGCCCACAATAGATCTCCCCAATGACCATCAACGCATTAACGAAGTCACTCAGCTGATTGAGCTGGGGCATTTGCACCAGACACTGCTATCGCAAGACATCTGTATGAAGTATCGCCTGAGGCGCTACGGCGGACATGGCTATGACCATATCTTGCGCAACGTTGTTCCGATAATGCGGACCAAGGGTATGTCTGAAGAAGAAATTCATACGCTGTTGATAGAGAACCCAGCGTGCTTGCTTCAATTCGCGCGTATTTGAAAGTTGCTAAGGACAGATTGAGTGCCATGAAAGGGGAGCCAAGAGGAAAGGAGGAAACAGCTAGCCATGATTCTACCTCTCGAAGGAATAAAGATTATTGAGCTTGGTGTGTGGGTGGTTGGGCCTACCTGTGCTCGCGTCCTTGGCGAACTGGGGGCCGATGTCATCAAAGTAGAAAGTCCTGCAGGTGGTGATCCTGCCCGTGGGGTGGTTTCTCCAAGGGCACTGGCTCAGGGTGGTCGTGACCTTGGCCCCGTAAGCCCATGGTGGGAAATGTGGAATGGGAGCAAGCGTTCTATTGCTGTCGATCTTAACCAAGAGGCAGGAAAGGAAACCGTGTACAAGCTCGTTCAGAGATCTGATGTCTTCATTACCAATATGCGTGCCCCTGTAGTTGACCGCCTTGGTGTGGATTACGAAACCCTATCCAAGATTAATCCTAGGATTATCTATGGTCAGAATACTGGCTTTGGCCCTAAAGGCCCTCATCGAGATAGAGCCGCTTTTGATGATACCACCTTCTGGATACGCTCAGGAATAATGTCCACTCTAGGAGAGCCTGATGGACCGCCAGTACCACTACGCGGCTCGATGGGAGACCTTTCTACTGCTCTCTTCCTCAGTTTCGCTATAGTTACAGCACTCCTAACTAGAGACCGCGTCGGAATTGGGCAGAAGATCGATATATCCCTATTATCCTCTGGCATGTGGGTGGCTGGTGACGATGTCCAGCGCCGCCTCACCTTCGGCGAAGAAGAAGACAATCCCAAATATGCCAGAAAGCGCGCCCCCAATCCATTCCGCAACACGTATCAAACCAAGGATAATAAGTGGGTTTTCTTCATGATGCTCCAGACCGACCGATTCTGGCCAGCTATTTGCAGAGCCATAGAAAGAGAAGACTTGGAAAAAGACCCGAGATTTGATTCACATGCAAAGCGAGTGAGAAATCGTGTAGAGCTTATCTCTATACTTGATGAAGTCATAGCCACCAGGACAAGGGAAGAATGGGCTAGACGTTTTGACCAATATGAATTGATATGGGAGCCAGAAACAACAGTGCCTGAAGCTTTGGCTGACCCACAGGTAACGGCCAATAATTATGTAACGGAGGTTGAGCACCCTTCAGGCACCACCATTAAGCTACTGCGCGTGCCTTTCCAGTTCAGCAAGACTCCCGTTGGCCCGAGGAGCGCCGCGCCAGAATTAGGTCAGCATACTGAGGAAGTGCTACTAGAACTGGGCTATGATTGGAACCAAATCTCACAGCTAAAAGAGCAAAAGGTGATTCTCTAGAGAGATAGCCAGGGGGCTTGGGCAATAAAGGGAACAAAAGGAGGCAAAGCAATGGAATTCGAAACCGTAAGATATGAAAAAAAGGAGGGTGTTATAGTAATCAGCCTCAACCGACCGAGGGTACTTAACGCTATCAACTGGCAGCTGATGAATGACCTCCTAGCGGCCCTTGAGGCTGCCGAGGCTGACCCGGAGGCCAAGGTACTTATCCTGAGAGGGGAGGGGAGGGCCTTCTGTGCTGGGTTTGACCTCTCCTTGGCTGGAGAGCCACGAGAAGGGAGGGTGCCCCTGGAATACCGGCGGGATACCATGCAGGACATAACCAGGGTTATTGTGAGAATGCCCAAGATTGTAATCGCTTCAGTGCATGGTTATGCCATCGGAGCTGGGATGGAATGGTCCGAGGATTGTGACCTAAGAATAGTGGCTGAAGGGACCAAGTTTGGTGCTACCGAAACCAATGTCGGTCAAACAATAACTAATGCTGGTACCAAGCTCCTAAGCCATTACATAGGTCTGGCAAGAGCTAAGTGGCTTTATTTCACCAATGAGTTTCTTGATGCCAAAGAAGCCTACGAGTATGGATTGGCCAACAAAGTGGTTCCTCTAGAGGAGCTGGATAGGGTAACCATGGAAGTGGCGAAAAAGATAAGTGAGAACTCGGGTCTATCACTCATGCTTACCAAATCAGCGGTAAATCGAGCTCTCCATATGTCCGTAGAGGATACGCTGGTAATGGAAACGAGGGACACCCAGCTTAACTCGCTCAGCCCCGAACAAGCGGAGTACGGCAAAAAAGCTATGGAAAGACTAAGGTCTAAGAAAAAGTAAGAGGAAAGAAGAGTTCTTTGTCAGTAGGAAGCTAGGATAAAACTCGGGGGCGAAAGGAGGAGAGAATGAGGGTACTTGCCTTGGGCGGTACTGGTAATATGGGCCAGGTGGCTGTCAAAACAATTCTGGAAAGCAAGGAGGTCGAGAGACTGATAGTCGCTGACCGCGACATCGATAGGGCAACCGGCTTTGTGCAGTCGCTGGAAGACAAACGGGTCACTGCGCGGAGCGTAAATATTGAAGATACCCCGGCGCTGGAAGGGCTCATGTCCCAAGCCGACATCGTAATGAACACAGTGGGTCCGTTCTATCGATTCGCCATTCCTGTGATACGAGCCGCGATCAAGACGGGGCGTCACTATATTGATATCATGGACGATTACGGCCCAACGCAAGAGGCGCTCGGTTTGGATGAAGAGGCACGGCGAGTCGGGGTTACAGTACTCATCGGTATGGGTGCCAGCCCTGGGCTAACTAATATTTTAGCTAGGCACGCGGCCAACCAGCTGGACGAGGTCCACGACATTCAGACAGTCTGGGGTGGTCTCGGCGGCATACGTCGCCCACGCTCTGCTCTTCCTAAGGAGGGCCCTGCCGACATCCGCATTTCCGCTGCCCTCTTGCACGCTTTCTATTCTACAAGCTTACCGATTCCCGTGTTCCGCGACGGGCGGTTTGTTGAGATCATTCCTCTCGTCGACGGCGAGGAGGTTACCTTCCCCCACCGGAAAGGTTTCTTCCGATACTACGGCCACCCAGAGCCAATAACACTGCCACACTTCATCAAAGGGCTTAAAGGCGCCTGCAATTTGACGGGGATGGAGGACGAGGAACTTGATGCTTATCTCGAAATCGGGGTGCAAGTGAGAGCGAAAGAACTCACGATAGAACAGGCAGCGCACAGGTTTGCGCATGAGCTTTATGAGAGACGGCAATTGCGGCCGGATGTGGCAGTTAACAAGGGGGCCCGTATTATAGATAGTGTGCACGCCAGTGCTGCCGGTACCAGGGGTGGCAAGCGAGTCAGGTATGGATATGGACCACTTGGAATTCCACCCGGTGGAATGGCGGGGGTAACCGGTATCCCGCTCGCCATTGGTACCGAAATGCTAATGGAGGGCCAGGTCAGACAATGCGGTGTCCTGGCTCCGGAAGCCTGTATCGCCCCTCTGGCTTTTTTCGAGCGTTACATGAGACACTGGCAGAACTTCCCGGACAGGGTGCAGCAGTACTGGCCTAATTACATGAAAGGTCGGTGGAATCCCCCGCGTAGCGTAGACGAAGCCCTTTATGAGGTCGTGGAGGAAATCTAGGCTGGAGCAATTGCTGACTTACGCGGCCAGAGATGCGAGAGCTGTGCTCTGCATGGTTCTGACGAGGTTAAAGAAAAAGTTCATAGGAGGTGAGAAATGAAGGTACTGGCATTAGGTGGGGCTGGCAATATGGGACAGGTGGCCGTCAGAACAATCCTGGAGAGTAAGGAGGTAGAGAGACTGATAGTCGCTGACCGCGACATCGATAGGGCGACCGGCTTTGTACAGTCACTGTGTGACAAGCGGGTCACCGCCCGGAGCGCTGATATCGAGGATACCCCGGCACTGGAAAGGCTCATGTCCAAAGCTGACATAGTAATGAACACAGTGGGCCCGTTCTATCGTACTGCCCTTCCCACGATTCGCGCTGCCATTAAGACACGACGTCACTATGTTGATATTATGGATGATTATGAGTCGGCAGAGCAGGCGCTGAAGTTGGATGAAGAAGCAAAGCGAGCAGGGGTCACAGTACTTATTGGGATGGGGTCGAGTCCGGGGCTTACCAATATCCTGGCGAGGCACGCAGCCAGTAAACTCGACGAAGTAGACTATATCCAGACAGTCTGGGGTCATGTCGGCGGGGTACAGCGTCCACGTTCTGCCCTTGTAAAAGACAGGGAAGCGCTTCTTGGAGCCAGAGTAGCCGTTATCTGGTACCATTACATATATGGCGCAAGCTTTCCGATTCCTGTATTTCGTGATGGGAAATTTGTGAAAGTCATTCCTCTCGAGGCCGGGGAAGAGGTCACCTTTCGAAATGGAAAAGGCTTCTTCTGGTACTACGGCCATGGGGAACAGGTAACACTGCCGCGTTTTATCAAGGGTTTAAAGGGTGCCTGCAACCTCATGAATGATGCCCCGGAGCACGTAGCTGTTCTCAGGGAGCTTGGTGCCAAAGTGAGGGCCAAACAGCTGACAGTGGAAGAGGCGGCGGCTATGTTTGGGCCCATGCTCTACCTGAAAAGACTGGAACGGCCAGACTACCCGGTGGATTTAGGACCCAGAGTCGGGGGGCTCATCTCTACCGCAGCAGGTAAAAGGGGCAGGAAACGAGTGAGATATGGATATGGCTTTACCGGCGCTCCTGCCGGAGGAATGGCTGGGATTACCGGCATACCATTGGCTGTTGGGACGGACATGATTATGACTGGCGAGATCAGCCAGCGGGGCGTGGTTGCTCCCGAAGCCTGTATTGACCCGTTGCCCTTTGTTAAGCGTTACATGAAATACTGGACGAACCCACCGGGAACCGTGGGACAGGCGCTTTACGAGGTCATAGAGGAAATGTAAACCATTATTGAGGTGTAAGCGAAGGTCAGAACGGCTTTGAGGGACAAGGTACAGGGAAGGACACTTGCAGACGGAGCAGGAGTAGTCAAAAGCGTAACAGCATGTATAGGAGCGGCAATTGAATAGGCAGAGGAAAGGCTAAACATAGAGGATAAACAACTGGTCAATCTGAGGATACGCTGCCAACAAAATGGCCGAATAGGCACGGGAATGCACATGTAGCCACCCTTTGGAAGCAGAGGAGAAAAACGAGGTGCAAGCATACATAGTAAGGAGATTACTGCTGATCATACCGACTCTGCTGCTAGTGACGATACTCGTCTTTCTGACAGTCCACTTAATTCCGGGCAGTGTCATTGACCTCATGGTAGCGGAACTGTCAAAGCAATCAGAGATGGGGACGCAGTTAACTGCAGAGCATCTTAGGCACACCTTGGGGCTGGATATGCCCATCCACGTCCAGTACGGACGATGGCTGATAGATGTTCTTCAAGGCGACCTCGGGAGCTCCTTATGGACGAACCGTAGTGTGACTGCTGAATTGGCGAAGAGGCTCCCAGTATCCTTTGAGCTGGGCCTCATAGCGCTAGTAACGGCGCTGTTCATAGCGCTACCGATAGGCGCCTATTCAGCCATACGGCAGGACACTGCCGGCGACTACATGGGTCGTACCGTTGCTATACTTGCTCTCTCACTTCCTTCGTTCTGGATTGGGACCATCGTAATAGTTTACCCCTCAATCTGGTGGGGGTGGACCCCGGCCGTGCAATACGTTCCTTTCGCTGAGAATCAGGTCCGAAACTTAGTCCAGTTCGGACTGCCGGGCATCATTGTAGGCATGGCACTCACGGGTACAACCATGAGAATGACGCGCACCATGATGCTAGAAGTGCTGAGGCAGGACTACATCAGGACAGCGTGGGCAAAGGGGCTTACGGAACGGGTAGTCATCATGAGGCACGCCTTGAAAAATGCGCTAATTCCGGTGGTGAGCATGATAGGACTGCTCATACCTGTATTGATTGGGGGTGAGGTTATCATAGAAACGATATTCTGCCTCCCGGGGATAGGCCTGCTTCTGATTGAAGCGATTAATACAAGAGACTATCCCATAATCTCTGGCATAAACCTAGTGGTGGCTGCATTTGTGCTAGTAGTCAATCTGGCGGTTGATCTGACTTATGGTTATTTGGACCCGAGGATTCAGTATAAGTAGGGTAAGATGAGAAAATGGCTGGGAGCATAGGACAAGTTTCTCTGGAGCTGGTGAAGGAACCCAAAAGGCGTTCGTTGCTAGCTGATTTTTTTGTCAGGCTGGTGAAGGAGAAGCCACTCGGTACTTTAGGTGGCGTTATAGTCCTGCTCTTACTTCTTAGTGCCATCTTTGCTGACCAGCTAGCCCCGTACGGAATGAATGAAACTCACATTGCCGATCGTCTAAGCCCACCGTCGGCTAGGTATATCCTAGGAACAGACAACCTGGGACGAGACATACTCAGCCGGATCATCTACGGGGCTCGTATCTCCATGTACGTCGGCCTGGGTGCTTCTGCCCTTCTCACTGCTGTAGCAACAATTATTGGCCTTGTTTCCGGGTTCTTCGGCGGCAAGGTCGACGTGGCAATTCAGAGGTTTGTTGATGCCTTTATGTGTTTTCCAGCACTAGTCATTTATTTGACGATAATGGCTTTTTTGGGACCGGGTCTGATACAGGTGATACTCGTTTTGGGCTTCGTGAGTGGTGTCCATTTCTCCAGGGTAGTTAGAGGGGCTGTTATTGGGATCAGAGAAAATGTGTATGTCGAGGCGGCTAGAGCGATCGGCTGTTCAACCATGAAGATGCTTGCCCGGCATATTCTACCCAATATCGTGTCTTCAATAATAATCATATTCACCACTCAGTGCGGATATATGATTCTAGGCGAGGCCTCCCTGAGCTTCCTCGGGTTCGGCATACCTCCTCCGGCTCCAAGCTGGGGAGGCATGCTTAGTGGTACCGGACGCGACTATATGTCTCTGGCACCTTGGATGGCTATCTGGCCCGGTCTTGCCCTCGCCATCGTGGTTTATGGTTTGAACATGTTTGGGGACGCAGTGAGAGATATACTGGACCCGAGGCTCAGGGGTGGCCTCGGGCGTTACGCAGTGGCGAAGGTGAAACGGGGCAAAGAAGCGAGAGTCAAGAAAGAAGAAGGGGGTGAGATGTGATGTAAGGTCAATAGAGATTAGTGCAGGGCATCGCTTGTTAAAGAGGATAAACAACGTAGAAGTAGGGAGGTAAAGTCAAAATGAAAACGAAGAATGCTTGGTTGTTGCTGGCTTGCTTTCTGGTGACTGTTCTCCTGCTGGCGTCCTGTGGTCCAGCGACGCCCACGACCGCACCACCCACGACTGCACCACCAACGACCATGCCACCAGCTACGAAGCCACCGCTGGAATCGCCAAAATATGGCGGCGTGTATACTCTAGCGATTGCGGCGTCGCCCTTGGGCTTTGATGATGCTTACACCACCACGTGGAGTTGTTATAGCATCAGGCTAACCAATGAGGAACTCCTTATCGCAGACTGGTCAACAGGACCAGCTGGAACCAACGAATATTTCCCGCGGGACCTTTTCTGGCACGAGGTTGGTAATCTGGCTGAAAGCTGGGACGTACCCGACGCCAACACGATCGTCTTTCATATCCGTAAGGGGATTCGCTATGCCCTTAGCTCGCAAAGTGAGGCCAGCCGCCTAGTGGGCGGGCGAGAGTTGGTGGCCGCAGATGTGGCCTTTTCCCTCAATCGACATTTTCAAAAACCCGACTCTTATCTCAGTGTTACCTGTCCCGGCTGGTTCGAATCCGCAAGCGCCACCGACAAATATACGGTCGTCGTCAAATGTAAGGACGGTGAAAAGACGCGGACTGCTCTAGCCTTTGAATATATCACTGAGTGCGCTGTGATCGTGCCGCCCGAAGTAGTGCAAAAATACGGCGACCTGCGGGATTGGAAGAATTCTGTTGGGACCGGCACCTTTGTCCTGACAGATTATGTTCCCGATAGTGCTTTAACCGTCAAAAGGAATCCTAGCTACTGGGGCAAGGATCCCATCAATCCAAAGAATCAACTGCCCTATCTTGACGAGGTCAGAATGCTGATCATAAAGGATGAGTCTACGCGGCTAGCGGCGTTGCGGGCAGGCCAGGTTGATTGGGTGCAAGGGGTTGCCTGGGACAAGGCACAGAGCATAATGAAGACTAACCCCGAACTACAATGGGCCAGGGAGCTCGCTGAGAATCCGTTCCTCATATTTATGAGGACGGACACCAAGCCCTTTGACGACATCAGGGTTCGCCAGGCGTTGAGCATGGCCATCAACCAGCAAGAAATAGCCAAGCAGCTTTATGGTGGTAATGCCGAGATATGCGCTTGGCCGGAGCCGCCACTGGAGAAGATGTATCTATATGTCGGCCCGCCGCTTGAAAAGCGGCCCGAGTCAATCAAGGAGCTATTTCAGTATAACCCTGACAAAGCCAAGAAGCTCCTTGCTGACGCCGGCTATCCAACGGGTTTTAAGACAAGCATACTTTGTGCCAATTTCCCTGTATACGTGGATACGCTATCTCTGGTTAAAGACTACTGGGCTAAAATTGGCGTCGACTTGACGATTGACGCGAAAGAATGGGGCGTCTTTTCTTCCCAAGCGGTAACCAAGGCGTACAAAGAGATGGTATATTTCTACGCCTGCGGCATGAGTCTACCTCATAAATTTTTGGAGGCAAAGCCCGGAACTGTGTTTAACCTGAGCATAGTCAACGACCCGTACATGAATGAGAGACTGGCACAGGTATGGGCCTGGGGGAACATGCAAGACGAGGCGCTGAGAATCAAACTGGTGCACGAGATGTCAGAGCACTACCTCAACCAGGCGTATACGATGCAGTTGCCGACGCCGTATTCCTACACCTTCTACCCGCCGTGGGTAAAGAATTACCATGGCGAGTATTCCGTGGGTAGCATAAGTCAGTTCAACTTCCCTATCTGGGTTTGGATTGACCAAGACTTGAAGAAATCCGTGGGACACTAGCGATCTCCTAAACCTAAGCCAGAAGAAGGGTATGTTACAGAAGGCAGGGGGCATTGCTTGGTGAAGACTGGGCAACGAAACAAGCCTAGAAATAAAGGAGATGACAGCATTGGGAAGTCAGGCTTGCCACAGGAAGCCAGAATAGTAGCATCTCATTGGTGACCCAACAATGAGGGGTTACCGTTCTCACCGATGGTACTTATGGCTGACCGGTTCTGGCCGTAGTCGGCGGTGTTCAGGCAATGCCCCGTCTGCCGATGTTTTGGGGTGCACCAGTATGATTTATGTGCGAACCCAAGTCGGTAGCAGCTTCTGACTACAAGTGACCGTAGGATATAGGGGGTGCATGCGTCATATTGCCTAGGATACCGAAAAAGGCAGAATTGACATTCAGCCGCCGGCTTTTGAGAATTCAATCAGTGTTCTCGGGAGGTTTAACGGCAGGGCAGCGTCAACGACTGAGGACAGATGTAGTTAGTTTGCTAAGTATCACAGGGAAGGAGTCTAAGCGATCATGGTTCTACCTCTGGATGGGATGAAAGTTATTGAGCTTGGCGCGTGGGTAGTTGGACCAACGTGCGGTCGTGTGCTTGGTGAACTTGGAGCGGAAGTCATCAAAGTGGAGGATCCCGAAGGCGGTGACCCAGCTCGTGGGGTAATTTCGCCAGCCGCGCTCGCGGAGGCAGATCGTGGTCTCGGCCCGGTGAGCCCGTGGTGGGAACAATGGAATTCAAGCAAGCGTGCCATCGCTGTCGACCTTTCTCAGGAGCGCGGTAAAGAGATCATGCGGAGGCTCTTAGAGAGGGCCGATGTCTTCGTCACCAATCTGAGGGCCGCAGCCGTCGAGCGGCTGGGTTTCGACTATGAAAGCGTCCGAAAAGTCAACCCGAAGATTATCTATGCGCAGAACACCGGTTTTGGCCCCAAGGGCCCCCAGAGAAACCGGGCTGCCTTTGACGACACCACCTTCTGGATACGGTCGGGCATTATGTCGACGCTGGGTGAGCCTGATGCCCCGCCCGTGCCACTACGCGGGGCAATGGGTGACTTGACCACAGCCGTCTTTCTTACCGGGGCAATTGTTACTGCACTTCTGGCCAGGGAACGCTTTGGATTCGGACAAAAGCTTGATACTTCACTCCTAGCTTCAGGGATGTGGGTTACTGGCGAGGACATCCAGCGCCGGTTGATATGGGGCGAGCGAGAGGGCAATCCGAAGTTTTCCAGGAAGAACGCCCCCAATCCACTCCGGAACACCTACCGGACAAAAGACAGAAAGTGGCTCTTCTTCATGATGCTCCAGACCGATCGCTTTTGGCCCGCTGTCTGCAAAGCAATCGAAAGAGAAGATTTGGAGAAGGACCCGAGGTTCGACACGCACGCGAATCGGGTCAAGAATAGTCAAAGCATCATTTCAATACTCGATAAGGTACTGGCTACCAGGACACTGGCCGAATGGGCCGAGCGTTTTGACCGGTTCGGCCTGGTGTGGGAGCCAGAGACAACAATCGCTGAGGTCCTGGCTGACCCGCAGGTGGCCGAGAACAACTATGTTGCTGAGATACAACATTCTTCAGGTCAGCTCATCAAAATGCTGCGCATTCCCTTCCAATTGAGCGAAATGCCCATTGTGCCGAGAAACTCGGCCCCAGAACTAGGCCAACACACGGAGGAGGTGCTACTGGAACTCGGGTACAACTGGGAAGAAATCGCGCAGCTCAAGAACGAGAAGATTATTAACTAGGACGCCATTAGAGTCAGGCTCATTTCAGTAAGAAAAAGGGGGGATAAATGATAGTCGATTTTCGTGTCCAGGTCCCACGACGGGAATATGGCCGGCGGCTCAGTCGTAAGGAGGCGGAAAAGAGGCGGAAAGAAGCCACCGGCCGAGGCTACGCCCGAGTATATAGAGAATTACTTGAAGACGAATGGAAGCTATCGGTGGAGGGAACAATCGAGGCGCTTGACGAAGCTGGGGTTGACAAGGCAGTGCTACAGGCGGAATATAGCTCCACTGATGATGACTACCATGCGTTAAATGACGCCACCTACCGGATAGCGAAAGCTCACCCGGACAAATTTCCCATCTACTTCATGTGTCTAAACCCCCTGTTGGACGAAGACATGCTCAAGGTTCTCGAGAGGGAGACAAAAGAAAGAGGGTTCAAGGGTCTTAATCTCCAAGCCTGGGCAGTCAGAGTAGATACAACCGACAGCCGGTTCTGGCCCGTCTATGCTAAGTGCCAGGAGCTGGGACTGATTGTCACCATACACACCTCTATCAGCTTCAATGTCGACCGTTCACTCTACTATTCCCACCCTTCACACATCGATAAGATAGCCTGTGATTTCCCGGAACTCAGAATAGTAGCTAATCACGGTGGTTGGCCCTGGGTACTCGATATGATGGCCGTAGCCTGGAAGCACCCCAACGTCTACATCGAGCTCGGCGGAGTTTCGCCAAAGTACTTTGCCGCTCCCGGGTCGGGGTGGGAGCCGCTGATGCGCTATGGCAACACTCTTCTACAGGACCAAGTTCTATTCGCTACAGATAGCATGCTGCCACCCAAGCGTTGTGTTGACGAGATACGAGCCCTCCCACTCAAGGACGAGGTAAAGGAGAAATGGCTGGGCAGGAACGCAGCTAGACTGCTTGAATTGGGGCCGAAGAAGAAGTGGTAGACCTGGGAACAGAGTCTTCCTAGGTGGGCACAATTTCGGTGTGATTATAGTGGGCACATAATAATGCGGAAATAGACAAAGGGCAGGCTAAGTCGTTTTGCACGGCAAGCGGGCAGCTTTGACCATGATATGTGTCTGCATTGGAGAAATCACACCACCGATGGGACCTC
>CAYGYD010000041.1:0-13948 GCA_964354005.1 uncultured Dehalococcoidales bacterium
TTGAGCGGGGTGCCCGGGCGTTAAAGAATGCCCTCGACTACTATTTATTCAAGAGCGGTGACATTGCCTAGCCGGCCCACTTCTGCACAGAAGGGCTTCGTGAATTAGTCGTGTATAAAATTTATCCAGACTACAGTGATCTTGACAGTTTTCTGAACCATATGGAGCTTCTCTGGAATAACCCATCAAAAATGTGAAAATGGATTTTCTAATGCTATTTCGGCAAAGTAATAATGTTATGTGGTATATATCATGGATATGTCGATAGAAGGCTGGGAACGAATATATAGAGAGGAGGGTGACCTTCAACTAAAGGTTTTACCCAAGATAAAGAGAGCATCCAAAGTCTTCAAGGAAAGGGATTACAAGAAAATACTGGATCTTGGATGCGGGACAGGAAAGCATAGTATCTTCCTAGCTCAAAAAGGATTCTCAGTATATGCTACTGACATTTCCTTAACTGGCATTGACATAGCAAAGAAAAACGCGGGGTTACTAAACCTTAATAACATCCAATTCAAGCAACACGATATGAGGAGCATTCCATTCACAAATAACTTCTTCGATGCTGTTATATGTACATGGACGATATATCATGGAACGTTAGATGAAATTCAAAAGACCGTTAGCGAGATATGGAGAGTATTAAAGCCAAATGGTGTGGTAATCACTGATTTCCTCTCCATATCAGATTCGACGTACGGAATCGGAAAAGAAACCGAAAGAAACACATTTCTTGGGGCAAAGGATAAGGAAGAAGACGTGCCACACCATTACTCTACGAGAGAAGAACTTATTCGGCTCTTCTCAGAATTTCGAGAACTCAAAATCCGCTCAGCTTCAAACTCTTACGTTGATGAGAGAGGAGAGAATTACCGCAGGGAGTACTTTAACGTTGAAGCGGTTAGGTAATTCCAACATTTGTCCAAAATGTTGCTGTGGGAAGAAGTTGTCCCTTACCTATTGGACGGTAACCAGAGCTACCTGATTAGCAATATCAGATAATAGTATACTGTTACGCCAGCAAAGACAACACTGTCCATACGGTCGAGGAGACCCCCGTGCCCGGGGATGAGCTGGCTGGAATCCTTGACTCCCATATTGCGTTTGAAGAGCGATTCGGCCAGGTCGCCCAATTGTCCCAGGATGCTGACAAATAAGCCAAGAAGCACCGCCGACAAGTAGCCCAGACCGGGGAGATGGAGAGGATTAGTCCAGGTGAAGAAGTGGCCCGGGACAAAGATGAGGCTAACGAGGATAGCCCCGAAGACGCCAGCGATGGCGCCTTCCCAGGTCTTGGCCGGACTGATGCTGGGTGCCAGTTTACGTCGGCCCCACGCCCGACCAGCGAAAAAGGCAGCAGTATCCGAGGCGAAGGTGGTGAAGAGGGCAAAAAAGACCCAGTTGCGGCCATCCTCCACTCCTCTTAACGCTACTAGGAAGCTTAACAGCCAGCCAACATAGAGAATACCGGCCACTGTCCAGGCCCAGCTCGTGAAAGCCTCGGCCTTCTGCGGACGCAGGACTAGCCCCACGAGAGGGATTACCACAGCGATGGTCAGGAGAAGCGGTACAATAAGGTTCAAGTCAAAGTAGGGTTCAAGCATAGTCCGCAAAGTGGCATCGCCGCTGAGAATGAAAAGCAGTGTCCACACCAGACCGAAGTAGGTGAGTGGGAGTACTTTGGCGGCGGCCACCAGTCGGTAGAATTCCAGAGCCGCTAGAATCCCCCAGATAGCGAGCAGGACAGTGAACCAGGGCAATGGTTGGTCAAACCAGATGGCGGCGATGAGGATTGGCAGGCCGCACAGCGCTGTAAGGACCCTCTTTTTCAGCATTTAATCCCTCAAAGCTATGCGTAATCCAAAATCCGGAGAATTTCATCGAGCGCACCAATCTCAAAATCAGGTTTGACATCTAGTGGTGAAAGGCACAACCCATGCGGGTTGAACCAACAGGCTTGCATGCCGACTTTCTTGGCACCTAGGATGTCATTATTGTAAGAATTACCCACGGACAAACATTCTTGAGGTTCCCTGATTAACAAGGCGGTGGCTTTCCGAAAGATTCCAGGGTCAGGCTTCCTGATGCCCACTTCTTCCGATAGTATAATACAATCAAATAGATGTTTGATACCCAATGTCCTCAGCTTCTGATATTGTACATCTGGGCTACCATTAGAGATAACACCCAACTGAAATTTATTGGCCAGATTTTCTATTACAGACTTTGCCATTCTAATAGGTGCATTAACCAGAGGGTACGATTTCACATACATTGCCGTTATCTTATCGGCATAGTCTTCACTCAAGCCAAGAATCTTAAGAAATCTCCGGCTTCTACCAATGCGAGCCACATCAATAGAGGCCCCCGCATTGTATTCTTGTGTCGCTACACGGTCTGATTCGAAAAACGCATCAGCTATCATTTCCTTATCTATTCCGGTAAATATATCACGAAACTCTCGAACGATAAGATGAAGTATCTCTTGTTGTGCTTTATCTCGGTCAAAAAGTGTATCATCTATGTCAAACAGTATTGCTTTCAAGTTAGTTATCATAGTTCTGGATTGTTTCACCTCTGGACTTCAGTAACCAATTGCGTATGACGCAGTATATCAGAATTTGCGAGGGAAAGAGAAGTTACTCAACCCTATCCCCTGTTTCCCCTCCCCCTTGCCAAGGGAAAGGGGAGGACATTTACAAAAGGGGCGGTAGCCCCTCTTAAACACCCTTTGAGGGGAGTCAAAGAGAGGCTCAACCTCAAATAACCGGGAGGGAGTGGGAGAGGGACAGGGTCCCTCTCCCAAAAACTACTTCCCTCTCTCCCTTAAGGGAGAGAGGGATACAGGGGGTGAGGGTGTTTAATAATTGATTAAAAGCCCGAGACTCAAGCTAAACCGAGGCTTAACGACTTCATCACGGGAAAGAGGGGATATTCAGTGAGCATAACCTCTGGCTTATAATGCCCCGAAGCGCCGTTTTCTCTGGCTGTAGGAGAGTAGCGCCTTATCTAACTCTTGTTTACTAAAGTCGGGCCAGAGGACTTTGGTGAGGTAGTATTCACTATAGGCGGTCTGCCAGATTAGGAAGTTGCTGAACCGGAGTTCATCACCGGTGCGGATTAGCAGGTCAACATGCGGCAGGCCAACCGTGTAAAGATAGTTCTCAAGAAGGTTTTCATCGATATTCTGTGGCGGGATATCATCGGCCACTATTCGGCGCACAGCATCGATAATCTCAGCTCGCCCACCGTAGTTGAAGGCAACATTCAGCGTCATGCGAGTATTGTTCCTGGTCTTTTCCACGGCCCGCTTTATAGTCTCCTGCAGGCTTTGCGGGAGCTGGTGAAGTCGGCCGAGGTGGCGGAGTTTGATGCCCCGCTCGTTAATATCGTCGACATATTTGTTGATAAACTCCTCAAGCAGGTGAAAGAGGCCTCGCACCTCTTCCTGGGGTCGGCCCCAGTTTTCGGTGGAGAAACCGTAGAGGCTGACATACTGGATGGGGTACTCATTGAGGTATTCGATCATCCGACGCATGTTTTCAGCACCGGCCCGGTGGCCGCTGATTCTGGGCAGTGCGCGATGTTCCGCCCACCGTCCGTTACCATCGGGGACAATGGCCAGATGGGCGGGGAGTTTGGTCAATTCTGGCGTGGTTGGTTTCTTGGTCACTTAATACTCAAGTCCAGTCTAGACCTGTGTCAGTTCCTTTTCTTTGTCCAGTCCGATTTGCTCGGCAGTGGCGATTAAGCCATCGGTGATTTTCTGCAATTGGCTCAGGAGACGCTTCTCCTCGTCCTGTGAGATTTCCTTTTTCTTTTCGAGCTCTCTCAATTCGTTCATGGCTTCGTGCCTGAGGTTGCGGATGGCGACCCGCCTTTCCTCAATGCGCTTGCGCACCACCTTGGTCAGTTCCTGGCGCCGTTCTTCGGAGAGGGGCGGGATATTAATGCGAATTATGTTGCCATCGCTGAGTGGAGTCAGTCCGAGGTCGGAGGTCAAGATGGCTTTCTCAATGTTACGGAGGCAAGTTTTATCCCAGGGCTGAATCACCAGGAGCCTGGCCTCCGGCGCTGAGATGCCGGCCAACTGGTTAAGGGGCATGAGCACGCCGGCATAGTCGACCTTGATATGCTCGACGAGTGTCGGCGTGGCGTGTCCCGTGCGGAGTGTGGCCAATTCCTTCTTCAAGCCCTCCGCCGTCTTGCGCATCTTTTCCTCGGCGCTTCTTAAAACCTCACTAGCCATTTCCTCACTCACTGGAGACTGTAGTTCCGATTGGCTCGCCGGCCACGGCCCGCTCGACGCTATTGGGCGACTCAAGGTCAAAAACGATTATCGGCAGTTTGTTTTCCAGACAGAGCGAGAGCGCAGTGGTATCCATTACTTCCAGACGCTTATTTAGAGCATCAAAGTGAGTCAACCGCTCAAACTTCTTGGCATTGGGGTGCTTTAGCGGGTCAGCGCTATAGATGCCATCAACCTTGTTCTTCGCCATGAGCAGAACATCGGCCTGAATCTCTATAGCACGCAGGGCGGCCGCAGTATCGGTGGTCATATAAGGGTTACCGGTGCCACCGGCGAAAATAACCACCCGGCCTTTCTCTAGGTGACGGATGGCCCGGCGCCGGATGTAAGGCTCAGCCACCTGCTGGATGGTAATGGCCGACTGTGTTCGGGTGACGACGCCTTCTCGTTCCAGCGTGTCCTGCAGAGCCAAAGCATTGATGACGGTGGCCAGCATACCAGCGTAGTCGGCAGTAACCCGGTCCATTCCGTCCTTCTCAGCTTGGGACCCGCGCCAAATGTTGCCGCCACCCACCACCACGGCCACACTAACTCCCATCTCCATCACTCGTTTGATTTGCTTGGCCACGCGGGTCAGAACCACGGTGTCAATGCCGTATTCCTTTTCGCCGCCGAAGGACTCGCCACTCAGCTTAAGTAAGACCCGCTTGTACTTGGCAGTAGCCATTACCTGTAGCCCACTTCTAGTGAAATCGGCTATTCACCGACTTCAAATCTGACAAATCGGCCAACTTTAATGTTTTCCCCGATTTTTGCGATAGTCTGGTCAATGAGATCTTGAACCGTCAGGTTCTGGTCTCTGATATAGGGCTGGGGCAGTAAACAGATTGACTTTGGGTCAACTTCGGCGCCCGCCGGTATTTCCTGGGGCGAGAGGTATTCCGGGTTCATGGCGGCCACCTGCATGGCCAGGTTGTGGGCCAGTTCCTTAAATTCGTTGGTACGCGCCACGAAGTCGGTCTCACAGTTCACTTCCACCATAGCGGCGATGCGACCGCCGGTATGGACATAGCACTCAATCAGCCCTTGAGCCGCAGAGCGTTTTTTCTTCTTCTCAACCTTAAGCAGGTTCTGTTGCTTTAGAATTTGGAGTGCCTTTTCCACGTGTCCCTCCGCCTCGAGAAGGGCATTGCGGCACTCCATAATACCAGCTCCGGATTTTTCTCTTAGCTCCTTTATCCTCTCTGTGGATATGCTCAACCTCGCCTCCTTGCCTTATTGCGCATCAGGGGTATAGATTATCGGCTCGGCCGTTTCAGCCATCGTCGGTTCGGCTGGGCCCTCCCCTTCTTTTTCGGTTACGGTGGGTGCCCGGCTGGCTTTGCCTTCAAGAACGGCATCGGCAATCTTACTGCAAACTAGCTTGATGGCTCTAATAGCATCGTCATTAGCCGGGATGGGGTAATCTATCTCATTGGGGTTACTATTGGTATCGGCCACTGCCACCACCGGTATGCCGACTCGTTTGGCTTCAGCCAGGGCAATATTTTCCTTTACCATGTCAATAACGAACAGGGCAGCCGGCAGACTGGTCATTTCCTTAATGCCACCCAACTGCTTGTTCAGGCGCACCACTTCCTCTTCCAGTTTCATGGCTTCCTTCTTGGGCAGGCGGGCCAGTTCGCCCCTCGCTCGGCGGTCTTCCAGCCGAACTAGGTAATCGATGCGTGCCTGGATGGTGGCAAAATTGGTCAGAATGCCGCCAATCCAGCGCTGGTTGATATAGGGCATACCACAGCGTTTGGCTTCCAGTTCGATGGCTTCCTGCGCCTGCTTCTTGGTGCCGACGAAGAGAATGTTGCCACCCTCGGCCATCACCTGGCGGACGAATCCGCAGGCTTTGGTCAGCATGGCGGTAGTCTGCTCGAGGTCAATGATATGAATACCATTACGCTTGGTGAAGATATACTTCTTCATGCGTGGGTCCCAGCGGCTGGTCTGGTGGCCAAAATGGGCCCCGGCCTCGAGTAGTTCCTTAATTGTCGTTGTCTCTGGCAAGTTGTAACCCCTTTCTAAAGTCTACGGCTAAATAGCCTGATATAGGGCAAAGCATAAAGAAGTATAGCATATCGTTAAATCCACAGCAACAGGAGACGGGAAGCCGTACTTTGACCTCACCTCTTAGATGCTCCTTGCCTATATCTTAATGGGAGAGTCGGTTACGGATGACAAGCTGGACATTTTGGCTCATTCTTAGTTGGCCTGACACGGCGTTCTTGCAATCTCGAAAACTTTATCGCTGGTCAATACCATCTTGACTCCCGGCACAGGTTGTCGCACTCTGTTTCAAGAATGATGGTTGTTAAACATCCTCGCCTGGGGTATTATATGGCAAAATCGCCGCATAATTTCAGGTTCGGTTGATACCGAAATAAGGGAGGTTCTCATGGTTAGGCAATTCGTTATTGAGAATGCACGGGAGCGGGAAAGACTCCGCACCCTTGTGACTGGAATGACTGATGAGGAGTTGAGCCTCCCGCTTGGAGAGGGTTGGACAATCGCGGCGGCCCTTGCGCATCTGGCGTTTTGGGACCAGCGGGCACTAGTTCTCTTGCGAAAGTGCAAGAAAAGTGGCGTAGCCTTGTCCCCGATGGATACAGACGCGACGAATGACGCGCTTCTTGTGCTCTGCTTAGCACTCTCTCCTGGGGTTGCCGCTAACCTTGCCGTTTCTTCTGCCGAGGCAATTGATCGTGAACTGGAAGAAGCTTCCCCTGAGTTGATAGTTGAAATTGAAGGTCTCGGAGAGGATTGGAGGCTGTATCGGTCTCAACATCGTAAACTGCATCTTGATGAAATTGAGTCGTTTCTCCAAACCAGACACGGCACAACCATATCTTAATCACAAACTTCACTGTCAATTGTGCACTTTTATAAGGGGGGAGGGGGGCAGGAGAAATGGTTTCTAATCAACTTTCCCAGGCGATTTAAAGGGGGAAGCCCCTTCAAAATAACTTTTCCTCCTCTCCAACTCCAATATGTGTAAGAGGGCTAAGCCCTTTTTAATTTTAATCCCCCTCTCCATTCTTGGAGAGGGGGACAAAGCAAAGAGGGTGAGGTTGATAAATGGCCTTATCTGTTAGAGGTATTGACAGGATGGCAGGATGTCCCTTATGATAGGAAAACGGTTACCTATTGTAATAACCATGACTTGGCTTCAGATTAGAGGGGATAACTCAAAGTAAGTGATTGGACAGGACAGCCGCGAGGTCGAAAGAAAAGTCATCGCTATCTTGAAGGTTCTCAGTGATTCACCTCAGCCGCTGGGAGCCAAGGTGATTGCCCGCCGTCTGAAAGACCATGGGGTGGAGCTGGGGGAGAGGGCAGTCCGCTACCATCTCAAGCTGATGGACGAGCGGGGTTTGACCCAGCCCCTATCTCGCCGTGACGGCCGTGAGATAACTTCCCAGGGGATTGAAGAACTCAATAATGCCCTGGTGGCCGACAAAGTTGGCTTCGTACTGGAGAAGATAGAACTCCTCGCCTTTCGCACCTCCTTTGATGTTGAAAGTCGCTCCGGTCTGGTGCCGATGAATGTGACCTTTTTCCGTAAGGAGAGATTCAGGGAAGCGCTGCGGGCGATGGCGCCAGTCTTTAAGGCCGGGCTTTGTGTCAGTGAACTGGTGGCAGTAGGGCAGGGGGGCGAACGGTTGGGTGAGTTACTGGTGCCGGAGGGTAAAGTTGGTTTCGCCACAGTCTGTAGCCTGATTGTCAATGGCTGCCTGCTTAAGACAGGTATTCCCATAGATTCCCGGTTCGGTGGCGTGCTTCAAATTCGCCACCAGATGCCATTACGCTTTGTCAATCTTATCAATTATTCGGGCACCACTGTTGACCCATCGGAGGTTTTCATCCGGGCTAAGATGACTGATGTCCAGAGCGTCTTGCGAGAAGGTGAAGGCAAGATTCTGGCCAATTTCCGCGAATTACCGGCCCGCTGCTTGCCATTGATGAAGGAGGTCACGGCTGGTTTGAAGGAAGCGGGGTTGAATGGACTGCTTCTGACCGGTAGTCCCAGCGAAATGGTGTGTGGCATATCGGTCGGCTTGAATCGAGTGGGGATGATACTGCTCGGCGGGCTGACTCCGGTGGCGGCCGCGGCGGAGGCCGGGATAGAAGCGGATAATCAGGCGATGAGCACTTTGCTTGATTACGGAAGCCTAGTCAAATTTCAGGAGTTGATATGAAGAATAAGGGAGTAATAAAAATCATACCCTGCCTTGATATTAAGGACAACCGGGTGGTCAAAGGGGTGAAGTTCGAGAACCTGCGTGATGCCCGCGACCCGGTAGAAGCGGCGGCGGCTTACTGCCGTCAGGGCGCTGATGAGCTTGTCTTCCTTGATATTTTTGCCACGGTGGAAAACCGACACACCCGTTTCGACTGGGTGAAGAAGGTGTGCGCAGTAGTCACGGTTCCTTTCGCTGTTGGTGGTGGCATTAGCCGTCTTGAAGATATGAAGGCTCTTTTTGACCTCGGCGTAAACAAGGTCTCCATCAATACCGCGGCGGTGAAGAATCCTGAGCTGGTCAGGAAGGCGGCCAGGGAGTTTGGCCCGGACTGCCTGGTGGTGGCGATTGACGGTCGCAAGAACTCGCCACGGAGCAACCGCCCCCGACTGGAAGTGGTGGTCAAGAGTGGCAATGAGGCTACCGGTCTGGATATCGTGGCCTGGGCCAGGCAGGTGGAAAAGCTGGGGGCGGGTGAGATTCTGCTGACCAGCAAGGACGCTGATGGGACCAAGTCTGGGTACGATTTGGAGATGACCAAGGCTGTGGCGGAGGCAGTCAGTATTCCTGTGACCGCCTCGGGCGGCGCCGGCAACCTGGAGCATCTCTATGATGCTGTGGTCATTGGTAAGGCGTCGGCCGTTCTGGCCGCATCCATTTTCCACTTTGGCGAAATAACTATTCCCGAAGCTAAGAAATACCTGAAGGAAAAGGGAATACCCGTAAAAATATAAGCAACTATTCAGGAGGTAAAAGTAATGTCTTTCAGCAAACCAAACTATAGCGCCGCCACGATAACCACTACCAGAGTGGCGCCGGCACCCATCTCCGGGCTATGTGTTACCTGTGTCGATGGCTGCCCCGGTTACTGTGAGGTTGGGCGCTCTGCCTTAAGAGGGAGGGAAATCCTCTATCCCCAACCTTTCGGCAAGGTCACCGCCGGGTCGGAGAAGGACTACCCGGTAGATTTCTCTCACTTCAATATTCAGGGTACCTGCGTGGGGGCAGTCGGGATTCCGGCCGACTCAGACAAGGCGGTCTTCCCGGCTGTTGACATCTCCACCGAGATTGGCTCCGGCAAGAACAAAATCAAGATGAAGGTGCCCTTCTTCACCGGTGCCCTGGGCTCGACTGAAATCGCCCGGGTGAACTGGGAGGGCACAGCCATTGCTGTGGCGATTTGCGGGGCGGTTCTGGTCTGCGGCGAGAATGTTTGTGGCATGGACCCCAATGCCAAGTTCAGGAACGGAAAGGTGGTTGATTCTCCCGAGCTGGCCCGAAGGGTGAAGGTATATAGGGACTGGTATCAGGGCTATGGCACGCTCCTCGTCCAGGCCAATGTGGAGGATACACGACTGGGTGTGCCTGAATATGCCGTAGAAAAGCTCGGCATTGAGGGTGTTGAGATAAAGTGGGGGCAGGGAGCCAAGGACATCGGTGGTGAGGTCAAGCTCCCGACCATCGAGCGTGCACTACAGCTCAAACAGCGGGGTTACATTGTTATCCCTGACCCGGATAATCCTTATGTTCAGGAAGCGCATAAGGTGGGTGGTATTGCTGAGTTTGAGCGGCATTCCCGTCTGGGCATGGTAGAGGAAGAGTCCTTCCTTAAGGAAGTGGAAAGGTTCCGGAGGACAGGGGCCAAATATGTCACTCTGAAGACGGGTGCCTATCGGCCTGCCGACCTGGCTCGAGCTGTGAAATATGCCTCGGAGGCCAAGATTGACCTGCTTACAGTGGATGGTGCTGGTGGCGGTACGGGCATGAGCCCCTGGCGGATGATGAATGAGTGGGGTATCCCCACCGTTTATCTTGAGTGCCTGCTCTATAGATTCCTGAAGCGCCTGGATGAAAAGGGCCAGTTCGTTCCGAGCTGCGCTATTGCTGGCGGTATTGCCCTGGAAGACCATGTTTTCAAGGCAATAGCCTTGGGCGCGCCCTATATCAACGCTGTCTGCATGGGGCGGTCGACCCTCACTGCGGCGATGGTCGGCAAGACTCATGGTCACTTGATGGCGGAAAGCTATGGTAACAGCAAGGAATATCAGGACATGTTACTGCGTACCTTTGTTGCCGCTGAGCAATTGAAAGAGAAATATGGCGACGATTTTGTCAAGATACCGACGGCGGCCATCGGTGTCTATACCTATTACGACCGCCTGGCCACCGGCCTGCGACAGCTTATGGCCGGGGAGCGCAAGTTTGCGCTGAAATATCTGGAGAGAAATGACCTGGTGGCGCTTACCCGCGAGGCGGCTGATGTTTCCGGTATCCCCTATGTCATGGAATCTGACATAGAAGAAGTCGATAAAATTCTGGGATAAAGGAGGAGGAAGATGCAGAAAACGGTCTGTATTAAGCACTGCGCTGAGCCGTTCTGCGTACCGGCGTGTCCTTCCGGTGCACTGACGGTGACGGAGGATGAGGTCAATGTGGAGTCAGAAAAGTGCCACGGCTGCGGAATCTGCCGCGTTATGTGCATGACCTGGAGCCGCGACCATGTGATGCGGACGAAGAGCCGCTTCTGGCTCGCTGGCCGGCTGTAGAGCGCAGAAATTTTTCGTTTGTTCCTAACCAGATAAACGAAGGGCTATCCCCGGGTGTCGGGGGTAGCCCTTTATGGTAGACTACTTCAGATAGACCAGTGACACATTCCAGCCTCATGTTTGGCGGGGTTTAGCTGGTTAAATACCCCATCCCCCCCACCCCCTTCCCCAGGGAAGGGGGAGTTTTATTTTGAAGGGGGCTTAAGCCCTCTTCAACCTCTATTTCAAAGATTGGCCATACCCGTGGGGGGCGTTTAAGAGGGGTGAAGCCCCTCTTTTTAATTATCTCCCCCTCTCCTTTCAGGAGAGGGGGATTTGAGGGGGTGAGGTGGGTGAGAGTGTATCAAAGTATCAGTAATGTCCTGGACACCGCACAGCACATAATTGACAAGGCTTTCTCACCGCACTATGATAGGGGCTAGCAGAGAGAAGGTGCCGAGTGATGCAAATCCGAAAAACCTATAAAGAAGTTAACCCGGAGCTACTCTACCACGAGGTAAAGGATTTTGCCCAGAAGCAGGGCGTGCTGGTTGGTGAAGCGAAACTGGAGACATACTCTTTGCCCACTGATTCGTCATCCTTCATCTCCCGGGGCACGCTGACTTTTAAGGTGCGAGGCGAGTCCACCCAGACAGAAAGGGAATGCCTGCGTGTGCATATTGTCGGCTCAGCCAGGGGTGAAACCAAGCTGATGCTGGATATTGATGACAAGCTCTTCCCTCAGGCCAAGGTGTCCGCCCTGCAGGATGACCTTGACTTCATTTTCGGCTCGTACGAAGTGAAGCCCCGCTAATAGAGGTTATTTATTAACCTCACCCCCTGTATCCCCCCGATTATTATGGGAGGGGGAAGAAATAGGAAAGAGGGGCGTTAGCCCCTCTTAGACTTCCCAACAGGAATCTGGAGAAATCCAGAGACTCTTACGACAGGCCTTTAAGATAAGCGTCGATTGAAGCCGCGGCGCGCTTGCCTGCCCCCATGGCACTGATGACGGTGGCGGCGCCAGTAACGATATCGCCACCAGCCCAGACCTTGGATTTTAGTGTTTGGCCGGTTGTCTCGTCGGCCACCACTGTCCCCTGCCGTGTGGTCTTTAAACCCTCTGTGGTCGAGGCAATTAGCGGGTTGGGCGTCGTGCCCAGAGCCACGATGGCCACATCAATATCAATGGTAAACTCGCTGCCCGGCTTGACAATAGGGCGGCGGCGCCCGCTCTCATCCGGCTCCCCCAGTTCCATTTCGTGGCACTCAATCCCGACCACCGAATTCTGCTCGTTGCCGAAGAATCGCTTGGGGTTGGTCAGGAACTTGAAAATGATGCCTTCTTCTTCCGCATTCTCTACTTCCTCATGACGGGCAGGCATTTCTGTTTTGGAGCGGCGGTAGAGAATATAGACCACATCGGCGCCGAGCCTCAGCGCGCACCGAGCGGAATCCATGGCCACATTACCGCCACCAATCACCGCGACCTTCTTGCCTATTTTCACCGGCGTATCATACCGGCTGAACAGGTAGGCTTTCATCAGGTTGACCCGGGTCAAGAACTCATTGGCGGAGTAGACCCCATTCAGGTTCTCGCCAGGGATACTCAAGAACATCGGCAAGCCGGCACCGGTGCCGAGGAAAACAGCGTCATAGCTGTTACCCAACAACTCATCAACAGTGTCTATCTTGCCAATTACTGAGTCCAGTACGAGTTTTACTCCCAGGGAGGTGACATAGTCCACCTCACCCTGGACTATTTCTTTAGGCAGTCTGAATTCGGGTATGCCATACATCAGCACGCCGCCAGCCACATGCAGGGCCTCAAAGATGGTCACGCTATGGCCTATCTTGGCCAAATCAGCGGCACAGGTCAATCCGGCGGGGCCGGAACCAACTACTGCCACCCTTTTGCCCGTCGGGTTGGGGAGGTTGACCGGCTGACCGAGCGACTTCTTGTGAGCCCGTTCCCAATCGGCCACATAGCGCTCCAGGCGACCAATGGCGATGGGCGCAGCCTTCTTCTCTAGGGTACAGGCAACCTCGCACTGCGTCTCCTGCGGGCAGACCCGCCCGCAGATGCCGGGCAGGGCATTCTTGCTCTTGAGCATCTTGACAGCCTCTGGCATATTCCCCTCGCGGAGAGCCTTGATGAAATCCGGGATGTCCACGTTCACCGGGCAACCCTTGGTGCAGGGGTGCTTGGGACACTGGATACAACGGCTGGCCTCCGCCAGAGCCTGCTCAGCGTTGTAGCCCAGAGCTACCTCATTAAAATTCTTGCCCCGTATCTTGGGGTCCTGCCTGGGCATTGATACGCGGTTAAGATTCAGCTTCGGCATATATTTACCCCCAAATTCCTATTCACGCATGGACTTTGTGCTTCGTCAGCCAATCGTCAAAGGAGTGCTTCTCTTCGTCAAGGTAGACTTTCTGACGGGCAAAAAGTAAATCCCAGTCTACCCGATGTCCGTCGAAATCCGGCCCGTCCACACAGGCAAATTTGGTCACGCCACCAACTGAAACCCGACAGCAACCGCACATTCCCGTGCCATCAACCATGATTGGGTTAAGGCTGACAATGGTCTTGACACCGAATGGTTCGGTAGTCTTGGCGCAGAATTTCATCATGATACTCGGGCCAATAGCAATCACCCGGTCAATTTTTTGCCCGCTGCTTAGGATTTCCTTCAGTGGCTCGGTCACCAGCCCTTTGCGACCATAGGTGCCATCATCGGTGGTCATGATTAGCTGGTCACTGACACGGTGTAGCCCGTCTTCCCAAAAGACAAGGTTCTTGCTCCGAAATCCCATGATGGAAATTACCTTGTTCCCTTTCTCTTTCATTGCCCGGGCGATGGGCATGATGACGGCCACGG